>CAIUCY010000101.1 GCA_903897765.1 uncultured Candidatus Marinamargulisbacteria bacterium
ATTGTTTTGAAGGGATAATGCGTAATCAATGCCTTTTCTCATGACAATATCCGGAGATGCACTGCTGTTACCTAAAAGATTTATTAGGTCGCGCTGTAGGGTGAGTGTGTTTTCTGATTGAAGGGCCTTGTTGTTTAAGTCATCCTTCGAAGGTGGTATCGGTTTCCCAAACTCTTGGATGCTATACGTAATAGGGCTCTGTTTTGATGTGGGATTGCTCATATTAGGGGCGCTGCTGTATTGAAGGATGTAGGCGTTTAACTGGAGGTTATATTTCGTTAATACATTTTGTATTGAGGGAAGCCCGAACGTTTTTGAAGTGTGGGGGTTTGATTTGGCTCCAGAGATAAACTGTCCAGTTTCTGACACAGCCGTTGATATATATTCCTGTATATCTTTCCCTGCATTTATCCAATCACCTTGCAACACATTCTGCACTAATCCCTGTTGGCTATTTTTCCTGAAATGGGGATTGCTTTTTTCAATATTGTTGACGAGGGGAGTGAGCTCGCCTTCTAGTAACCCTTTCAATATTTTTAAGGTCTCATTTTTACTTCGAAGCGAGAGGGCATAGGCGATGCTTTTTTTCATGACGAGGCTGGGTTCCGCTTGGCTATTGGTTAAGAGCCCGCTGAGGTCTTGTTGAAGGGTATAACTTTCATGGGTTTGACGTGGGGATATCTCCGGATTTCGATTGAGTGCACCAAAGTTGGAAACCAATTGCATGGACTCGAAATAGTTGTTGATTTTGCTCTCCCCCATTTGACCATAAATTGTCTTTTGAGGAGATGATGTCGTTTTTATGCCGGGAATATTTTGAATATTTATTTTCCAGCTATTAACAAAAGATTGAGTCGAGTAGAGTCGTGCATAAGCGAAATTAAGGAGAGCATTGAAACTCGAATAATAGTTAGGGGTTATGTACTCTGCGCGATGAGATGCACTTATTTTTTTTGCAGAAAAACGATTATTATTTCTCCATTGAAGTAGCATATCTTTAGCTTTTTCATTAATTCGATATTTCGAAGGGGTGTCATTATATTCTGGGGATAACGCCGTCTTGGCTGCCTCGACATAAAATCTCATCCCGTATTCCCCTTCAACAAAGAGTTTGTTTTTTAAGCTGTTATTTGGAAGCATAACCATTTCATTCTTGTCATTAATTGAAAAATTAAATTGATCGGGAATGAAACCTAACTTGTTATAGGTGTTAACCCCAAGCTCAAACATATTTTTTCTAATGGATAGCCATTTCTGATCTGAACCATGATCAAAACGAGCGAATTCCTGTAGCATATCATTTCGGAAAACAGACAAATCGATAACCACATGTTCCTCGAAATCACCGTTTAAACTAGGTATGGCGATGGTTGTCGCCATATCCTCCGAGATGGTGAGGTAGTCCTTTTTATTGACGGTTTTGATATAGCTTGCCTTTACCTTGCTGAGGAAATAGGCGGCAAGGTCTTTTATGAAATTGTCAGGTTTCTTATTCGTCATTTTGTTGTTAAAGATGACCATCTGACCAGGACTTAAAAGATCTGCGACCGCTTTTCGGTAAGGGTTAGAGATAGACGATGGGTTAACTCGATTTGCGAAACGGATGAGACATTGTGTAAATAAAAGATCTGCGAGTGCATCAGACGCGCGGTTTAGTTCTGGCGCCGGTTTTAACTTTCCGGCAGCGTCGATATAAAAATTGCTTGAGGCTAAATTGTTTCCCCCCATTTCTCCATGGATAGCTTGGTCAGATAGAAAAGTTAAATACCCCAAAAGGAGTGACATAAATATTTGCATCTCAGCCTGTGTGGGCGGAGACTCTATCCATCGTTCCGTAAGAGAATACATCATAAGAGCTTGGTTATATGACGATATTACCCCTGCTTGATAAGGATCCTTTGTTGTGTCACGTATTCGAGCAGAAGGTGTTTTTTCATAGGTTGAGGTGCCTTGAAGTGTTGAAGAATATGGATTTACCCTATCACCTGGCTTGGAGGGATCGATCACATAACGGATCGGCCATGAACTGGGATCTGCTCCAAAATTCGTTGTATGGGTAATGGGGTTTCTGGCAAGGAAAGTGCCGAGAGGAACCTCTAGCCCCTGAACGGTGATCGGGGTCGTTGAAATATCTTTTTTCCTAGCTGATGCCCCTTGAATTGGAGAAGCAAGAGTCGTTGAACTATTTTTTACAGATAAATTGTTAGTTGTCATAGTATCGTCCTATTAATATGTCGTAAGTCAACAGCATAAATTTCAGTTAAAGGGGACTCATTGTGTCCGACTCAGATCGTTACGACGTTTATTGAGTTTTGGTCGAACGAGACTCGCCTTAAAAGGTTGATTTAGTTCCTTGTACATATCGACTCTGTTTTTATAGTTCTCAACAGGATCTTGGTTAAGGAATTCCAACTGTTTGTAGAAGAAATCGGCTAAGTCATAGTCTTTATGTTCATGCAAATAATCGGCCAAAGCCTTTTGATCGGTGATCAATGATCGATCTTTATCATCTTTAACCATTTCAGCAAACCTTGACATCGCGTTGCTTAATTCACTTTCTGTTGTGTCCGTATTGCCCCGTTGTAAGAGTAGGGTGATCTCGACGATCTTGTTGATATCGTCTTGACTGGCCAATAGAACCTTTTTAAGTTTTGCTAGAGAACGGACAACCTTTTCCTGTGAATTTAATTTATAGTCTTTCCCCATTAATTCTGTTGATAAATCTGGGTTCTCTTGCATAAAGTCGACCCAGGCTTGTTCTTTGAGCGAAAGGGTCATCGTTTTTTGTTTTGTTGCGGATGATCGCATAAAACTGGCGATCTTTGATAAAGATCGATCGGTCTGTATACGTGAATCGAGTGCCGGAAAAGGGGAGCGTTCATTTTGCTTATTAAAGGGATAGGCATTGGCTAAATGGACTTTTTCGGGTGCTCCGAGTTTAAATGTCTTATTCGTTGCGTATTTTATCAACGCCTTTATGGTTTTGCCTTTGGGAATATTGGCATAGAGTTCCCATGTTGTGGCGGATGCATTTTGTATGAATAAAGATTTAAGCCAAAGGGCTGTAGTGGGCGCCACAAAGGGGCTAATAATTGGTCCTAGAATGGGAATGATGCCAAACCCTGCGGCAATAGTTTCAGCCCCAGCCGCTAAAACGACCGAGGCAACTCCGACGATCGCGTCTTTTCCTGCCTGACTCTTCACCTCATGGTTAAGTTCTTTTTTCAACTTCGAGATGAACAGATTCAGTGCGATATTGAAGGTAATGTTTCCGGCTACTAGGGCGGCCAATGGCATTGTTGCTCCGACGAGCGATACTATTGATAATATCCCAAGCGAAGGAAGGACGCTGCTGTATTGTCGCGTTGGACCTTGAATGCCGAATAATTGTTGATTGCGTTCATATTCCACACCATAGATACGGACTCTTTTCTCCGCGCCACCTTGTGACATTTGATCCGCGAGATCTAAGTTATAATGCCAGTCATGCAACCAATAGCTCAGCAACCCAAAGTTAACAAGATCGGTGTATCCAGGGCCTTCTGAGCGTAGTAGATTGAGAATAAGCTCACCTTGCAGAAGCGAGGTGAGCTGTAGATTCGTCCTAACCCATCCCATATGGAAGGCATCGTTGGTATCACCCTGTTGTTTTTTCCAATTCGAATACATTTTCCAATTGTTAAGGTTTTGGGACGACATGTCCCCCATATATCCAACTGGCTGCGCGGTAGTTTTAAATTCCTCACCTTGTACATTTCCTGCTTTTGGTGAATTTTTGATAAATTCTTGATGGAGTCTATATAGGTTAAGGTATTGATGCCCATGTTGCATTTTGGCGATATGAGCCGGAACCCCCGCGTTGGCCGCGGCCGCATTATGCAGGTATCGCATCATCATCATTCGAACAATGGAGGTCGCCCCAAAGATCGATACCAGATTAATGTCTTGATTAAAAAAGTCAAATTCATGCCTGCCCATATTGAAGGAAAGTTTGGTTTGGAAGGGAATAAGGCTTGTGCCAAACGCAAGCTGGGCGATCAGGTAAATGGGCATGTAAAAATTAAAATAAGCCATCATTCGAGGGTAATTGACCATGTTCATAATTTGGAACATGATGCCTTTATTTTCTTTTTGGGCAAATTTTCGCATAAACGATTCATGACCATAGCGGATCGCCAAGGCGATCCATCGATCGTTAAACATTTCGACGACTCCGCTTGGGGTTGTCTCGGGTGGGTTATAACTGGCAACAAATCGATTCGCTTTGACAAGTTTGTTAAAGAATATTTCTGTTTGCATCTTAATGGAATCTTCCAACGCTTGCCACGGACCCTCTTCTCGGAGCGTAAAGGCGATAAAGGCTCGTTGATTTTGTCCGGTCTTTGCCATGGAACGTTTTTTGGTTAAGTCGTAAAAATTTTTAAAATAGTCGGGATCATTTTTGCGACTGTTTGAGGTTAGCATGTTCATCGCGACGTAGCGAAGCCCGAACAAGCCTGCCATGCCATAGGTGATGACCCCTTTTGGGTCAAATAAGGATCCGAGGTTCCCAATGTCGGTAATAGAAAAGGCACTTTCGGCAAATTCCGCTAGGCCCGATAACGCAACCGAAAGCGCAATGTAGCTAGCGGTTTCGCCGGCGTTTCGAAGAAGGATCTTTTGCATTTGTTTAAAGTTCTCTTGGGCTTCATATTGGTTTTTGCTTGGATCCCTAGTGTCTTTCCATGCTCGCCAAGTATCGATGATCCCATAGCCATGTTCATAATACATCGTTCGAGTCAGCGCCTTCTTTAAAGCGAAAGCGAGTGAAATACTTACAGGGATGGCTGCAGCTGGTGCACCCAAAACGGTGAGTATGGCGGCGATCGCGATGGGCATTCCAAAGGTCAGAACGCCATTGCCGATCCACGTTCTATAGACTTGAGAGATGAGAAAATTTGCCCTGGCTTTCTCGGCAGGGGTGTACGCCTTATCGAGATTTTCCTTGCTTAACGCTTGGCCTATTCGTTGTGGAGCAGACAGGATGCTTTTTGAGGCATTTACCCAGTTTTCTGGATTGATGAGTTCGCTTGGATCGGATTTAACTTTTTTTAGGTACGCATAGATCGATTCGACCGGATGAAAATCGGGTATCGCTTTTACCAGTGCTTTGGTTATCCATAAATTGAGTTCGGGTTCCTCGGTTTCCATATAGGAGTCGTAGGTCGCGATGTCGGCCGAAAGAACGGTTCGGTTTGTCAAGTGACAGCCCATCGAAAACCATTCCCCGAGTGCGCCCCCAGCGACGACCTTGTCATCATCGTTCATGGCGCCACGATTGTATTTTTTAAATACGGCACTCGAAACACTGAACGAATCCTCAATATTGTAGTCATAAGGAAGAGTTTGTAAGGTGTGCTGTCCTCCCACAACGCTGATCAGCGTGTTGTTAACAGGCATATGATCTGTCGAGTCGTAGGGCATGCTGTAAATGTTGAGGCTCGTCATTTTATCCGTTGGATGGGTGCCATTCCACACAATGTTATCTTTATCTACAGCATAGTAGTCGAGTAAAGCGAGAATGAATCCATTGATGGGGTTGCCTTCTTCATCATACTCTTGAATATAGGAGCTTAAGGTTTCGGAGGCGTTTTGAAAGATCTTACTAAGCAGAGCAATATCCGTGATTATCTCATTATAGGGACGCTTAATGCGATCCTCCAATTCAAGTAATTTGGCTTTAATACCTTCATCTAGATTTAAGGCATTAATACGGTCAATGCTATCGGCCCCGAATTCCCGTTTGCCCGCGGTGATTTCGGCTGAAAACTGGTCTAATAAATGAGCGTGTTCTTCGCCTAAGATCGAAAGGACATCTTCGGTATAGGCAGACCCTGTTTCTTTTTTGATATCACGCATATGTTTGCTGATGAGGGGCAGCTTCTTTTCCATAAGGATCGCAATTTCTTTGCGAGGCGTTTTTTCATTAATGTCCGAAAGGAGACCTTTTTCATCAATGACTCTCGCGGCATCTTCTAAATAGTCCATTAGCGGCCGATTAATGCCATCATATAACTGAGTTTTGGGCAGCCAGCCTTCATCAAACTTGAAATAGGTGCGATGAGCGGACTCAGTCGCCATAACGCCTCGTGCATCCAAATGTCCAGGAATCACCGCCTCAAGTCGCATGGTTTGCCCCTGAGCGAGCTTAGATAGACCGCCCTTTGTCAAATCAGGGGAATATAAACCGGTATACTTGCCTACCCACGTCTTTCCTATCAGAGCGGTACGCCATTCGGCATCCTCATCGCTTTCACTACGCGGTTCGTATTTATTGACTTGATTATTCCAACTTCCCTTAATATCCTCGCCTTTGAACTGAAAGGTATAATTCAGATGTCTTAACTCGCTTAGATTTTCTTTAATACTGTCTTGGAGATCCTTGATGGTTGAAAGCACAACATCCGAGTTCATTTCCAGAAACTCCCCTTTTGAATTGAGCCCAAACTCATCGGCGGCAAGGGGACCTTTGATAAGATCGGAAAGGTCGAGGTTCTCTTTTTGACTGAGGGTATTGCTCCTAAGCCGAGCTAAGTATTGCTCAAGGGTCTTATCGTTTTTGAGTTTTTGTTTCAGTTCGGTATGGATAAATTTGGCAACCTTATAGAATTTAACCTCTTCACTGTATTTTTCATCAGTAAAAAATCCTCGTTCGTGAAGTTTTTTTCGTTCCGCTTCGGTGAATGTAAAATTTTCATTTTTCAAGAAGGTACGGACAATTTTTACTGTTTTAGCAAGATGGATATCGTGAATGGTTTCAAATTTTGCATTCATTTTTTCGACAAGGGACTGCATTTCAAGACGTATTTCTCGGCTATCAACCCCGCCCTTTTCGAGATGTCTTATCAGCTCTCGGCTTAATAGTTTTTGGTCAAAGAGTTTGCCAACTTCTTTCTTTTTTAACATTGCTTTAAATATGGCTCTTGCTGTATCTTCGACGTCTTTAACGGCGTGCGGTTTGAATTGGGCCTTGTCTGTTTCATTTTGAACGGCCAACTCGATGACACGACTGAGTATGGCGGTCGCCCGATTTTTTTGTTCCACTTTGTCAATAAGTTTGAGGTCTTCTTGTCCCATCTTTAGCGTGCGTGAGATCTGATGTTCGATCTCGGCTTTAATGGACGACCACTCTTTTTTTGTATAATCCTTAGAGAGGTTGCTCCATCTTGCCTCGGGGATGTTTTGAGTATTGGCGTTAAAATAGTTAAGGATCGCGTTATGAAATTTCCCGACGTCTAGGGTCTTTAGTTCATTTTTGGCCTGATCTTCGTCAAAGTCGCGTCCGGTTAGATCTTTATAGATCCCCGTTGCGATCTTAAAATGAGGATGGTCGGTATTGCGCAGAACATACTGTGGATTCTGTGCTTTGAAATAGATCTCTCGAAGGGCGAAATAGATGCCTTTTAACTCAAAAAGAGCAAAGTATCGGGGCATCATGTCTTTCGCGATATTTTGCAAGGATTGAACGATATATTGTTCATGTGCTTTATTGTTTTTAAATTTAAAACTAGTACCAGGATGGATGACCGCGTCTTTCTCTAGGTTCCAAGAGGCGACGAGATCAACTGTCAATGAATTTATTGTTTTAGAACGTTCATAAATATCGATGATCGCTTTTCTTTGAGTCGGGGATAAGCTCTTATCCTCGTGTAGTTTTTCTTCAAAATCGCTTCGGAAGATGAATACTTTTTTGCTGTCGCTGAAACTATCGAGTTCGAAGAATTGGTTGAGTTGGGTTTTGCTTAAACCGTCTATGTCATTGAGCAATCTCGTTTTTAGTACCACTCCCTGATTACCATGAATAACCCCATCGCGCAAAATATTATAGATATTGGGGGAGGTAATGCCTCGCTTTTCTTTTTCTTTATCATTGTTCGTTCCAATAAAGTTGATGCCCATAAGGGTTTGTTCGATGGGATTGTTTACTTCGCCAGGGCCATAATGGACCCCCACTTTCTCTGTGATCGATTTGGTCAGAAGTGTTTTGAGATGAAACCCCATTTGGCTAAAATAATTATTCCCATGTTTTTTGTTATTATTCGCTCCGCCCTTACGTCCCTTTGAATTGGTTCGTAGGGTTGCAGAGGTATAGATGTCAACATCGATCGGATTTTCACGAATAACTTCTTTTCGAATGGCTTCGGATTCGATAGAGTCCACTCCGGTGATCCGTGAAAAGATCCCGCGTTCCCGAGCCGAAAGCATTTTATTGATAGTGCCTCGATCATTATGATTCATTTCGAGGATACGATGTCCGGCCAACATGAGTCCTGAGTTTTTGTCCTGTTTGTCAACCAATAACCATTTTGATATTTGCTCACCAAGGGCGACATGGGTTTCTTCTGTTAACGTCTTCCCCTGTGTAGAAAGAAATGTATATATTCGTTCCGAAAGGGGATTGATCAGCTCGGTCGGGACCTTGCCGTGATTCATGTCTTGTGACTCAAGGGGCATTCCGCAAACACGAATAGTAATATCTTCCATTAACTGTGCCTGATGTTCAATAACGGAAAACAATTCGTCAAAAGAGTATTTAAGATTGGTTAAGGCTTCTCGTCCAAGGGTCTGTTTTACTACGGTGGTGTCTCGTCTTAAGGAAAGGATAAGTTCTTGAAAGTTCTCAAGGTGTTTTGCCTTGTCAAGTAAGAGCAATTCCTGGTCAAGAGTCAGTGCTTCGAGTATTTTATATTCATCAGAACCTTCTTGTTTGGTTTCGATCAAGCTCTTCATTTTCTTTCGATGATCGTTGATCTCTTTTTTTTGGTCCTCTATGTCAAGTTTGATCTGGTTGAGAACATCGGATTCACTGTCTCGATATACGGCAGAAACGCCGCCAAGGTTGAGGGTTGGATTCTCTCCAAAAAAGAGATTGTAAACGATCTCTTTTAATTGATCGTAGTCATAGATCGAACTGTCATTTTGGAATTTTCCCGCGTATTTGTCCGCGACCCCTGCCTTGGCCGCTGTTAATAAAGTCGCGATCAGGCTCTTGATCGATTTGTCCATTTGCTGAGTCTCATTTATTCCTTCGGCCAGTTTTGCGTCATTGTCGATCATTTCGGCTAGATGCTTCAGTTCTGGTTTTTGAGCCATCATATTGTTGAGCTCAATTTCAGCCGCGTTTATTTGGGATCTTAATTCATCGCTATTTTGTGGATTGGCCTCGCTTGCGCGTCTCTTTAAAGTATCTATTTTTTCAGAAAGTGCCTTGAGATGAGGCGTCGACTCCATGATGTGGTCAAACTCTTTTTTAGTTTTTTCTATTTTTGCGTTGATCTCCTCTAGATGTTTATTGCTTGAGGGTTTAAGTTTAGAAAGGATATTTCCAATTTCTTCTTGGACGTTTTTCTTGACACCCTGAAGCCGTTGCTCCGTGTCATAGAAACGGTTTTGAGAACTGGGTTCATTTTTTTGACTACGAAGGCGGAAGTCGCCTAATAGCGGTTGCCATAGGATTTCTTCAATGCGTTGTACGAGGAAGGGTTGGATCTGAGGGTCAAGTCCAATAAGGTTGTCGCCATACCGGAAATTGATCAAACGGCCTTCATTATCAAGATAACCGGCTCGCTTAAGTTCATTGTGTATGTCCATTGAGGTCATCGGGAGTCCGTTGAATTTGTGTTTGTAAATGATCTTGTCAAAAGCATTCGTCGGGATCTTGAGAGAGAATAGCTCTTTTAGATCATCGACGGCATCTGCGTTTTTCATGGTTTGTTGCAAGATGGCATCGGCGGCCCCATCACTGATACTTAGTTTTGAATAAT
Source organism: uncultured Candidatus Marinamargulisbacteria bacterium (assembly GCA_903897765.1). GTDB lineage: Bacteria > Margulisbacteria > Riflemargulisbacteria > GWF2-35-9 > GWF2-35-9 > CAIWAN01. Next base: position 9,804 of record CAIUCY010000101.1, read on the forward strand.
ATATGTCCAACGTTGTTCCGACGGCCTGTGTTGCGATACCTTGTATGTCCCCTGACTCGAAAGCAACTATTTGTTCGACATTTTTAAGGAAATCGAGAGCGTCCTCATATAGTTTTTCCTCAAGGATCTGTTTTTGTTGAGAACGAATTTGATAACTGAGTTGCTCATAAGTAAAGGCTTCTGGTGTCTCGATCTTAATCCCCTTGATCGAGTGACCTTTCATGACCTCGATCTTTTCGTCGGCCGTTAAATGATTCTCGGCGATGATCTTGTTTAACCGGCTTGATAGATCCAGCACTTGGCCTGACTGAAGATTCTGAAGTCCAAAAATATTGTTAAGAACTTCTCTGGCCATGCTTTCCGAGGTTGAGCTACGCATGAGGGTCAGGCGCATGGGGCTGTCAGCACGGTCGAGACTAGAGACGATCCCTGCCACTGATGGCATAAGTTTGATGGGAATAAAATAGTCGGACTGTTGAGGCAAGTCCTTGATCATTTTCTGGTATTTATCTTTATCAAGTTTATTTTCAATACGACGATCCATCGCTTCAGTTATGTTGCTAAGGTCTTTTCCTTTTTTACCATCGGTGATGACTTTTTTTACAAGGAACAGTTCTATATCCGCTAGGGCTTCAGAGACATTCCCTTTTCGTTTTGACATCGCTTCACGAAGGAGCTCTTCGGTCATGCCAAAGCGATCCATCATTTTTCGGAAATAGGAAGAGGGTACACAGCCTTCAAGTTCCCATGTTGGAAGGGCCGTAAAAGAACTGTTTTGAGTCGCCGTTTGAGCCAAAATGCCATCGCGAATTTTTTCCCACTCAAGGAAAGTCTTGGTGATATGAAGATTCTCGTTGCTTTCTCCCGCACCGTACTTGATCTCGGCGTTTCGAATGTAATATTCTTCTTCTAGATGACTTAAAAGGGCAAAGCCCTCCTCGCGTTTAGCGGTATCACTGATCACGGTTTCATAATGATGGGCTGCCTCTTGGCTAACGGCTAGAATGCGAGCAGAATTTTCTTTGATCTGTTTAAGGATGTCTTTTGAATGTTCGGGATCGAAATTAAACAAGCTTTTCATGGCTTGAACGGTACGGTCTAACTCGTCAGCTTCTAAAGCAAGTCCCCCCAACAATTTTTGACCGGCCTCTGCAATGATCTCATGACTACCTTGTTGGTTGCGGACGCGATCAATGAGTTTATAGCCTATCGCTCTAGAGAACATGGGATCGATGCCGGTTTTGAATAGTTTGCCGATCTTTGTGGTTGCTTTGCTACCCTTTTCCTCAATAGCATCAATGATGAGATGATCGCGATTATCTTGGAGTGCCTTTAAAAGGAGATTAAACTCACTTTCGGTTAGCTTGTTGCTGCCAACCATATCAACGTGAAAGAGTTTAATGAAATAGTCATCAAAGGGTTTTCCCAGGATAAAGTCTTTTAGACCTGTGCCTTGGATGATCGAATTCATTTTATATTCCAGACTTTTCTTGATAAATTCATTCTTCCCACTATTGTCAAAGAGTTGGAGCTCGGGGAGTTCTTTTATGAACTTTTCAAGCGCAAGTTTAACCACATTGGTTCCATTGGGATGTTTAGGGTCTTTGGCTATCATCCAGTGAAGATTCATATATAATCCTGCGGTGAGATGGTTCCGAGGGTTATATCCGAGACTTTCATCTTGGAGGGTTTTCATTAGATCTGATTCAATGGGTTCGATGGTTGCATCGGGTGTTGTAAGGTTCAAACAAAAGGACGCGATATTGGCATCGTTCTTTTCTGATTGCTCGTAGGGTGCGTATTGTTCGGTGGGTTTGTCTTTTTCGAGTCCAAAGAAGGGGCGTACGATCTCACGATTAATAAACTTGGCACGGGTTTCCATTTTCTGAAGATCGTGGTAAAGCCTCAGATTAGAAATGGTGTTTTCGGCAGACCCACACATAAAAAGCAGTTTATGGTTGCGGCCATTTGCGATGATCCCATTAATGAGTCGTCCCACGGCACAGGCGATCCCTGGAAACGCGTTATAGAGATACCCTTGAACAGAGCGTTTCATCAGATCACGCTCGGGCGTTGGGATACTATCATGGTCTCTAGCAAGACCTGATTTGAGAATATAGTTTTCGTAGAGCAACGAATCACTGCCATAAAAGATCATCGCAAGATTGAAGAAGAATCCCCCCGCTTGGGTTATTACGTCCGAACTACCATGGCTAAGCCCCATCCCTACCGTTAAGAGCATTTGTAGCGCCGCGAGTTTTGCATCTAAACTCAGCAACATGATGAGCCACGCTCGTGTTTGATGGGGAACATACGGTTCGGACTCGATCCGGTCCTTTACAACATCTTGGTAGGGAATGTTCGCTACCGCTTCATAGGCCTTCGTGAGCTTATTTTTGCGCTCAGTGGTTTTTAAAAGCACGTCTTGGGGTATCTTTTGGTTGCAAAGCTGTTGAAACCGGACATATTCCTCAAGCTTTTTAGGCAACAGCGCGGTCTTCCCATAGGTCTCTTGGTTGATTTTTGCGTACTCTCGTTGTGCGTTGATACCTTTTCGACGGATGTAGTGTTCCGCAACACGAAACCCAAAGCGATCAACGTGACGGTCAAGTCGAAGGAGCCACTTAATAAAGCGCTCGTGTTTGGTGTCTTTTTGAGTGGTCTGATGGATCATGTCTAGGGTATCGGCTGCTTCACCAATAATGGCTAACTGTTCATCGGTATTATTAAATGCTTCTGTTTTGTAGGCTGGATGGATCAATTTCATTTCATTTCCACTGGGCGTTATGCCTTTTTGGCTGAATAGTTTTTGCATGGCGGATAAAAAGGTTTTGTCTCTAAGATCCCACAGATGGTCGACTTCCTCCTCCGTGAAGAATTCAGCATCCGTTACATATTGATTGGTGTAGGTCAGTAGACGTAGTTTGGCCGCTTCCTCGGGTTGATTAAGTTTGGCATAACGAATAAGCAGCAATTCAAGCTTGATGGCTTTGGCCATGTCATCGGCTGAAGCGGGAAGCTTTCCGTCGGTTGCCTTTGCTAGGTGGGAGGCGAAAAAGGTCATATAACTTTGATTCTCGACCAAATAGGCCTGTTCCATTAATTGTTCAATGTTGTGTTTTCTTTTGTTGCTCACGTTCGGGGCTGTATGCTGGCAGAGGATATTCATCGCGTCCTCATAAAGGGCATTCATCTTTTGCTCGAAGTCGGGCTCATCTTTGTGATGGCTATACATGGCCAAGTGCGAGACAAACAGTTCTTTAAACTGTTGGGGCGTAGAACTCTCTTTTAGGTTCTTAAGCAGGGCATTCGGACTGGCTAAAGATTCGAGGGTCAGGATCTGTTTGATATGATCGAGATTGCGACGATTTTCGTTCAGCGTGTAAAGGGATAGGTAGCCTTCTTCACTAGAAGCAGAGGTATCGATCGCGATGAACGTGTAGAGTTGATGAAAGAATGTTTCTTTTAGCTTTTCATCGGCAAGAATAATGCGAAGATCTTTTAGGACTTCCTCTTTTCCAAATTCAGCTAGAATTTGATGAAAGGGATCTTTCATCGATCGAGGATCGGCAAGAAGATTCATGAGTTTAGAGTGGCTTTGCATCACATATCCCGCTAGGATCTCATGGAGTTGCGTGGTGCTGTTAAAGAACACGGCGCTGTCACCGAGTGTCTCTGAATAATACTGCTTAATTCCACTATAATGAGCACAAGCGGCTGCCGTTTTGCCATGAGTGGTGGGGTCGACTATTTTAGTGGTATCGTGTGTCGCGATCTGAACATGCCAACTGTCCTTTGTTCGAAGCTGGTATCCCTCGATAAGGTAGCGAATATTTGAAACGATGTCCGCTTCGAGCTGATGTTTTCTTTCGGAATCTGAAGGGCTTAACACCTTGAGGGGTTTAAGTAGCGTCGCCAGACCCTTTGCGCCTTGAGGGGCAGTGTCCCATATCTTTTCTAAGGTTTCAAGAATGGCGGTATCGACATTTTCTCCCTTTTTTTCTGATCGTATAATCGCCTCTAGCAAGGGTTCAAGCTGTTTCTCGATGATATTATGGGTTCGGGTTTCGTGTTCGTAAAGTCGGATGGCCTCGGGGTCATTATCGCTCTTTAGCTCGGCAGCCGTATGGGTAAAGGGATTAAACGCACCCCCTAGTCCGATGTTGTCGAGAAGAAACTCATCGCTTTTTTTTCTTATGTGTTGTCGTGCGGTGGGTAAGTCAAAGGGGCCTTCAAGGTGACCAATATCTCTTGCGGATGACCTTGGGGAGATGACATTAAACGGCTTCGTCACATCTAGTGGCAGTGCAGACACTTTAAATCGCGATATCGATCCGTTCATAACGACTCCTTGGTAGATATAGTTGTCCTTGTAAATATATCGTTTGATATAAGAAGTAATTCCAGATCATTATTCATGGTGTTTACTCGATGCATATAGACGGTATGCCCAATTTAAACAACCTATATGTATGGTATTTATAAGCACAAGAACCCCGATCACTCGGGGTTCTTGTTGGTGACTGCTTATTGTCTACTTTTCTATTGCCTACTTAATATGCCTGCTATATAAACATAGGTGCCAATCGTCGTTAACTTCTTCTGGAAGTCATTTCCGGCAAGGTTCCTCGATGTAAGGAGTTCGAGAACAGAGTTCTTGAATGCCTCTTTGTCAAAGGTAATTGAGCTGCCTAGATTTTTTAGTAGAGCAGGTGACATGAATTGCTCCAGATTATTCCCTGCCTTGTCGTGGGTTTGGAACAGATCAGGTAGATTGATCCGAACGTCATATTTGCCCGATTCACTTTGACTTGAAACAAGTTCGATGTGATCGAAATTACTCTTATCCCATCCTAAACTCAGCGCGTATTTGTTCCATAGTTTGATCTGTTCTTGTCCTTGGGCGCTAAAGATATCCGTATGACCTGATTCTTCCAAAATACTTGCTCGAATAGCCTTGCCACCATTAATGAACCCCGATTTAATCGCTGTTTCCAATGTCAGCGGATCGACGGATTTTTGAATGTTTACAAAATCGTTAGAGTAGACCTTCATGTCCTTGACTGCAAACCCCATCGCTTCCATCAGTTTATTGGCAAGAACTTGGTTTAAAAGGCTAGGGTCATCTTTGAAAGTCAAAAGCCTTTTCGCCTGACTACTTCCTTTGAGATTGTTTTCAGGCCACCATTTATTGATTCTCCTTGCGATTTCTTCATACGACAAGAAATCCCCGAAATACGCACTTATCGCGGCTTTGTTTTCTGCAATGCGGGCTGTTTCTCCTGGCAGTTTGCTTATTATTTTTCTTGGAAATGACGCTGCCGTTGGTGGAAGTTGGGGCAGCCCCAGATTTCCTATAAGTGTTCCGATCGCCTGAACCTTTGTTTTGCTGTAGTCATTTAATAGACTTTGATACTTGCTCAAGGCCACACGGGCTTTGATCGTATGCAGAGTCTTTGCAAGAGTATCAAACTTTTCGCGTAGTGCAGTTAAGTACGACACTGGTGTTTCCTCAGCTTTCACCTCGGGTACTATCGTCTTCGGAAGCGTTATCGTTTTGGGATCCCAGAACAATAGATCAATGAGTGCTAATTGAATATCAGCTGATAAATTGTTGAATTCGAGGTCTTTTATCGATTTTAACAACGCTGTATAAAGTTTTAGCTTTGTTTCTTCATTAGCTTTACTGATTTGGTTCTTTGCTAAAGCAAGCAATCGAACGGCATTGTCAGAAAGCTCATGCTCAGACTGATTGTACTGTGCTATTTTTGGATGAGTTGCTGATTTGTTTTGTGTAAGGATATCAGCGACATCACGCAATAGCTGTTCAAGCAACGGTGTTGGAAGGACCGCGTCAGAATTGATAGCTTGCTCAAGTTTTATCTCTTGTGGTTTCGGATTGTTGCTCAGCGTATCTGCGATCAGAGTTTCAAGCGTAAGCTGCTGATTAGCATAGCTAGCGTCCAAGCTAAGTTCACGAGGCAGTGCGACTTTGCCTTCGGGTAGTTTGCTGACGATGAGTTCGGCAGTCCATGTTATCTTTTTATCACTGTCAATGTTGGGAACGAGTCGAACGGAAGTGATGCGATAACCACCGATCCCGTGTTGCAGTTCCCATCCGCCGATTGTTTTTTCTCGGAATAGGGTTGAAAGATTCGCGGATTCGATGCTTTTTTCAGCAGAAAGAATACCCGTTATGGCAAGCTTTTCGCTAAAGGTGCTTGAAACATCTGATCCAGTTCTGCCTTTGATCTTGAGTAAACTAAAATCAAATAGTGCATTTGTTGTGGTTACTTTCTTCATGGATCTTGGCTCTTTTTCAGAAAGAGTCGTTTCTATTCCTTCGTTGGCAACCTTGAAGGTTGGCACCAAATTACTCGCTGGGTTCTCTAATGCTTCCCTAATGTTTTGTGTGATATTCCCCACTGCTGGGATTTCGAACCCTGGGGATTTTAATAAAACGGTTTTCGCAATAACCCATAATGCTGATACGATCCCAC
>CAIUCY010000102.1 GCA_903897765.1 uncultured Candidatus Marinamargulisbacteria bacterium
GGATACGAAATTCAAGCGTTTTACTTTCGCTGGGGTTTAGATAGAGTTGATAGCCTGCGGATGCAGTACAAAGGCCCGTATTACAGTTGGCATTGTGGGTATTTTTTAACTCGTGTGCATTATATTGAAGGGTCACATCGCCGCCCAAGCGATTAGAGCACAAAACATGGTGCGGTTTTTCCAAAGCGATTAAGCCTAATGAGCCATTAACAAAAAAAAGATTGTTTTCATAGTGTATCTTATTAATGAGACTGATGCCTTCGGGGTTGTATGGACGAATGGAGCAATCGATACGGATCGTGTCACCTTGATGCCCGTGATTCGTCACTTGGACTTGTTGAAAGATGACATCGCGATTTTCGACCAATTCGGTAAAGGTCGTCAACAATATCACAAAATTGTCCACTTCAAAACTGGTTTCGATCATGGGAATACTATGTAGTACTCGTTGCTTGACTTGATCAAGCTGAGAAGGTGCGTATAACTTGTGCCGATGAGTGGCGAAGATGTCAACGGACCAACTATCAATATTGGCGGTTACAAGGCCTCGGGGATCAATGATCGCCTCTTTTTCTTTGTATAAATTGCCTATACCTGTCCAGTTCCGATGTCCCACATTGATGGAGGGGATCTGAAACCCTCGGGGAATAAAGCTGAGGCTTTTGCTGTCGTATTGGCGAATGACCCAATATGGCCAAACCCAATTTAGATAAGTACTAAAAATAATACGGTTGTAAATGCCACGCATAAGATTGAGGATGTTTAGTGAGACGAGGTCTTTTGGGATGCCAATTCGGTTTTGTTGACCTGCGATTGACATTGGTTTTAAGTAGGCGAGAGCTGATTGAGGGACTCCAAAACGATTCGCGATCCAGTTGATGAAGGTGTTTTTCATGAAGGCTCCTGTAAGGTTTCGATCAATTTCTCAACAGAAAAAGGTTTGATAAAGACATTTTTTATCCCCATTTGAATAAGTTCCGTGAGTGTGTTTTTGTTGATCAATGAAGCGATCGCAATGACTTTAATGTTAGGTCGTGATTGCCGAATAGATTTTGCATAGGCAAGTCCATCTGCGTCCGGAAGGGAAAGCTCTAGGATAATGCCCTCAGGCGGTTTTTTTAAGATAAAGGCAGTTGCTTCCTGACTGGTTCTCGCGTATTGAACGTAAAGATCATCTTTTCTCAAATAAGGGACAAATTGGCTTTGAATAAAATAAGAAGGGTCAAGAATTAATAAGCGTTGGATCATGATGTTTCATCATAATACGGATATCGTGGGTTTTAAAGTTTAATGGTATGATTGCGTCTATGATCGTTAGCCCGGATCGCCCTATAACGGATATTCTTAATGGTAAGGATTTTACCTTTTCGGTCGAACTTGTTCCTCCGCGTAATGGTGAGCCTATTGCGGGTCTTTTTGATAAAGTAAAGTTACTCAAAGCTGCGGGTGTTGATTTTATTTCAATCACAAAAGGTGCGGGTGGATCGCTTCGTGGTGGGACAACCCCGATCGCTTTTCTCATTAAAGAAAAATATCATTTACCCGTTATTGCTCACTTTACGTGTATGGAAGCTAGTAAGCAAGAGATCGAAAATGGATTGGTCGATCACGCTTATTTAGGGATCACCAATGTGTTGGCCTTGCGGGGAGACCCGCCAACAGGGGTGTTTTCTTCTTATGAAGCGGGGCCAAATCAACATCAATTCGCCCATCAACTTATTTCCCAGATCGAGGCTCTTAAGGAGGGACATTACCTAAAGCGACAAGGCTTTGATCAAGAGAATACGACTTTTCATCTAGGGGAGGCGCATGCCTTTTGTATTGGTGCCGCGGCCTATCCAGAGCCTCTCGATATTTCGCTTGTACAAAGTGTAGATTATTTTGTTCAAAAAGTTCGCCAAGGGGCGACGTATGGGATCACGCAGATGACCTATTCCCCCGAACATTATCAGGTGTTCCTGAATGAACTATCCGTCAAGAAAGCCCTTATCCCGATCCTTCCCGGTGTTCGGATCTTGAGCAGCCATAAACAAGTTGAGTTCTTGCAAAAAACCTTTCGAATAGAGGTTCCAAAAGACTATGTTGCTGCGCTTGATGACAAGCAGGCCGCCAAAGACTACGTCAAAAACCTTATTCTTCAGTTTAAAGCGGCCGGTGCAAGGGGAGTTCAGTTTTTTATTATGAATGAAGCGGAGATCTTGGCCGACATTGTGGCCGAAATGAAATCAACGAAATAGGAGCGAGTGCTATGTTAACGATCGATCTGCCTGGAATAAAAAAAATAAAAAGCGGGAAAGTTCGTGAGGTTTATGAGGTCGACGATAATATCTTGTTAGTCGCGACCGATCGGATATCCGCTTTTGATTATATCTTGCCTCAACCGATACCTCAAAAGGGTGCGGTACTCAATTCTATTTCCGTGTTTTGGTTTAACCTTTTAAAAGATATTATCCCCAACCATATGATATCGGTTGATGTGACGGCCTATCCTGATAGCCTGAAACCTTTTTCGGATCTATTACAACATCGTTCGATGCTAGTCAAAAAAACAGAGGTGGTCAAACTAGAATGTATTGTTCGGGGCTATATCACGGGGTCGGGTTGGGTCGAGTATCAACAAACAGGGCATGTTTGTGGGATCAAGCTACCGGCTGGACTTCAAAAATCGCAAAAACTTGATCAGCCTATTTTTACACCCTCGACCAAAGCGGATGTGGGTCATGATGAAAATATCGATGAGACAACCGCGAGACACATTGTCGGGGATGCGGTGTTTGAGAAAGTCCGGGATGCTAGCCTTGCCCTTTATACCCGAGCGCGAGATTATGCTCAGACCAAAGGGATCATTATTGCGGATACCAAATTCGAGTTTGGATTGGTTGATGGTGAAGTCATCCTTATTGATGAAGCATTAACGCCTGATTCTTCTCGGTTCTGGCCGGCCGATCAATGGGTGGTAGGACAAGAGCCGCCGAGTTTTGATAAACAATTTGTCCGTAATTATCTATTGGACATTAAATGGGACAAACAACCTCCCGTTCCGGATCTTCCTGAAGACATTGTCCTAAAGACGAGTGAAAAGTACCTCGAGGCCTATCAAAAACTCACGGGCAGATCGTTGTTATGAAGAAAAAGACTGCCGCGGTTCTGGGGTTAACCACCCTTTCGTTCGTCCTCTCACTCTTCGCCACCGCCATTACCAAACGGTATGGGAAACGGAAGTAAACCCATCGAAGTTTTGTGATTTTATATCAATTCTGAAATAACCTTTCTTCTTTTTCGATAATTCTTATAAAGGGCATAGCCTTGATGCCCAATCAATGAGGTATAGGATTATTTGGAGGTAAGAATGAAGAATAAGGTCATTTCGTTATCGTTAGAAGTTGATATTGTTGATTATTTTAAAAACATTCGCTCAAAAGAGTCTCAACCTGCGAATTTGGAAAAGGATGTTTATACTATCGGGGAAGCACTAGAAACCTTGGAAGAGAATTCGAGGAATGAAGGAATCAAGGGCAATCTTACACAGTTGAAAGAAGCGTTTACTTTATATAATCGAGAGAGTTTTTGGATTTATGCTGACGATGTATTACGTCAGATTTATGAGATCGTATTACTGTGTGAGAGTAAAGATAATGAAACGTTGAAAAATAGTTTGATCGACATCGCGAATGACATCATTCAAATTTATATTCAATGATCGGTCTCTTTACTCGACCTCAATATCATAACGATCGAGCAACCCTGCAATACCAACCAAAGAGAATTTTGCTTTGCTGATCCGGTTTGCTTCGGGGTTGATCGAGTAGTGATCGGACGAGCGGAAGTCGGCTTTTTCTAAAAGACTTCTTTCAAAAGTAGCCCCTTCCAGATCGCAATGATCAAAGGTGGCCTGTGTTAAGTCTGATTCGGTAAAATCGACATCGTTCAACTCACACGCTTTAAAGGATGTCTTTATTAGAGAGCATTTGTAAAAAGAAGACAGGGCCAAGCTACAATTTTCAAAGCGGACAGAGAACATGAATGCATTGCATTTATCGAAATGAAGGCCAAGAAGTTTACACTTTTTGAAGCTGATCTCTTTGAATGAGGTATTTATTAGTGCTGCTAGGCTTAGGTCGCAACTGATAAATTCACACTCCGAAAAGCTTATTTTTGAAAGGTCCGAATTTGAGAAATTGCAATGGATGAACTGGCAATGTTCATAATCTCCTTTTGGGAGGGCCTTTTCCGAATAGTCGATCGCCTCGAATGTCATGTCCTCAATAAATGGGAGTTCGATCGTATTGGACATGCTTAGTGGACTAATCTTCTTCAAGCAATACGGTGTCATGTGAACGTTTATGTTTGTCCGGAATGTGGACAAACTGAGCCAAGAACAAGCTGAGCAGGGCTATGAATCCACCAAATAAGAATACAAATTGATATCCAAAAATAGCCCAAATGACGCCACCTACGAGCGCCACACTGATCGAGAACAAATGATCCATCGTAACAGCCATGGTCAAGGTGGGGGTGATATGATCAGGGTGTCGAGCGATCTTTTTTAGATAGGTTGCCCGCGCCATATTGACGGACATCAGGAGTTGATCGGCAACAAAACATACCGATACGAGCCAAAAAGCGGATGAAAGTGACAAGACATCCTTAGCGTATCCGTAACCAAGACAAACAAAAACGAGAATAATCGCCTCGGCAATAAAAACCGTTTTTTCACCTAATTGATCAATGGCCTTGCCTAAAATAGGTTGAAAAATGATGCCCGCCAAGCCACCCATAAAGAGAAGGGTTGCGATAACAGCTGTCGGCTTGTGGTATATCGTAACAAGTACCCAAGGTGCGAAGGTCAAAAATATCTGTTTGCGAGTTCCAAAAAGGATCGCGAGCCAATAGTAGAGTCGGTATTCTTTGTGTAATTGAAGTCGTAATTTAGGTGGGTGAGCCTTGCCAGGTTCCATTCTGAAGAAAAAAGCAGCGGCGATCAAATAGACCAGTGCCGCTAAGATAAAGGACGTTTTGAATGTAAAATTGAAATATTTAAACCCAAGAAAAATGATGAAACTGCCCAGAACTGTGGCCACGTTCCGTATGCTGTTAACCTGACCTAAGCGTCGGCCATCTTGACCCTTATGAGCCATCTCCATAGCGATACTACTAGTCAAGGGCATGAGTAGGTGTTGGCCGGCACTATACATAAATATCCAGATGAACAGGATATGAAGTGATCGTGGAAAGAAAGCGATCAGTAGAAAGCCGCAGCTAGAAAGGAGACTGGCAAAAACAGCCAAACGGCGACTGCGCAAGAAAAATAGAGCTGCAGAAATAAAAACGACCAGAAATCCCGGAAGTTCACGCGGAAACTCTAGAAAAGTCCGTTGCAAACTGGAGATGGAAAACGTGTCATTGAGAAAATTGTTCAGAGTTGAATTGACAACACTTTCGCCGAACCCCAAAAGGGCTACCGCGGCTACAAAGAGAAGGAGCTCAGTCTTGAACCGTTTAAGCCACGTTATCATCGGATCAAAACATCACGTGTTTGAGGTTCATAATATCTCTGAAGGGAAGAACGCCGAAAATAGTGTTATTGTCATCGACGATGGGGATCGCTCTAAAACTGTAACGAGAGAACATGCCTGAGGCTTCTTTAAGGGAGCTGTCGGGGGGCAAGCCGATCACGTGGGTGGTCATGAGTTCTTCGAGTGCGGCGCTATATTCGGCCAGAAGGATCTCACGGATATCGACAACACCGAGTAGGGTGTCTTCACCTTTTACAATGTAGACATACATGATGACATCTGCCTCCTGAGCAAGCGTCCGATATTGGGATAAAAACTCACCGGCGGTTGTCGTGGGGGTTGCCTTTAAAAAGTGGGTCGACGCGAAGTGGATGATCTTTTCATCATGTTTATCGATGATAAATTGGATCTTTTTCGCATCATCAGCGTCAATTCTCGCTAAAATATTATCCGTATCACTAGCCGGCAGGATCGCTAAGACATCAGCAGCTTGTGCAGGGGTCATATTGCTGATCAATACGGCGGCTCGCTCTTCGGATAAAGAAAGGATGATGTCACGCTGAACACGGGGCTCAACTTCTTCAAGGGTATCGGAGGCTTGTTCGATCTCGAGCTCGTTAAAGATGACCAAGCGTTGCTTGTGGTCTAACTCTTCAAGAATATCGGCTAGATCGACAGGATGAATTTCGGGAAGCTTTTCCTTGAGCATTTTCAAACGGACATTCCCCTTAAAGCTGTTGATCTGTTCAAGGGGTTGAATATAATCCCATGACAAGGTTTCTTCTTTGATCAGGTCGGCTAAATTGTAAATGAGATTGGCGAGCCATTTGAGGCCTAATCGGCGGAGTAGTCCATACTTGCTGAAGTCAACATCGCTAACATAAAGTTTTTTATTGCGGATAACCAATTTTGCGTCATAGACCACTTCAACTTCATTACCCTCGAGATCGATGACCTTTTTGTCCAAAACATGGTCTTTGAGAAGAATTTGAGACGGAGCCGGAGATTTGACATAGTCATCTAAATGGCTGATATTTAGTTCGATCTTCTCAATATTTGCTTCTTTGATCTTGCTCCAAGGAACCATCAAGGAAGGGTAGCCAAAGGGGCGTTTGATAATGAAATGGGTGACTTCAGGAATGCGCTCTTTTTCAATAATGATTATTTCTGCAAGTCGACCGATACGTTTGCCTTGCCAGAAAACTTTTCGGCCAATGACTTCGCTTAGATAAAAAAAATCGTGTGTTTTCATAGATATTACCTCGCGCCCACCAAGGTGGCGAATTTGTAGACCAACAGGACAACCAGAAAAAGCAGATAAATGCGAAGAAAAAGTAAGGAAAGTTTGACGCCACCGGACATTTGAATGCGAGGATGGGCGTACTTGTGATTGATCTCCCTGACTTTTGCAAAATTATATTGAAAGAAGTAGGCAATTTTAGTTAAAACGAGATCAAGCCGTGCCCACATGATTGATTATCCTTTCAGTTGAATAGTGTTGGGAATAAAATACTTATACCATATAAAGTCGAAAGGGTAACGATGACTAATACGATGGTTGTGCCAATCATGTTTTGCCAAAGGGTGTTTTTATATTCTCCCATAATTTTTTTATCATTGAGAAGCAGGAGTAGAAATACGATAGCCGCAGGAAGAAGTGTCACCGCAACGACTTGGACAAATAGCGTGATCAATACAAGTGGTGCCTTGGGGATGAGGACGATCAACCCCGCGCTGATGAGGGTGATAAAGTAATTTGTATAAAACCATGAGGCTTCCTTGATCTTGCTGTTCAATGAATGTGCCCACCCAAACACTTCGCCAAATGCCCATGAGCTGGCTAACGAAATACAAATAGCCCCGAGTAGTCCAGCATTGAAGAGTCCGATCGCTAACATCGTCCCTAAATGCTGGTTGTAGAGGCGAAGAGCACTGAAGGCTTGGGCGGCACTTTCGATCTCGACCCCTTTGAGGGTGGCCCCAACCACGATGACAATAAAAATCGCGACGATGATCGTCAAAATGGCTCCGACCAGTGTGTCAAATTTTCCCCAAGGGATATCCTTCTCTTTCATTCCTTTATCCACAACGGCGCTTTGTTGGAAGAAAAGCATCCATGGTGCGATGGTGGTTCCGATATTAGCCATGAGGAAAAAGAAAAGCGTGCTGTTAAACCCTCCCGGAAAATGAGGGATCAGACCCTCTTGAAGGATAGCAGGAATACTGGGGTGAACCATAAAAGCAGCAGGGATATAAACCAGATTTAAGGCACAAAAGAGCAAGGCTATTTTTTCCCACGTCCAATATCGACCTTTGAGAACCATAATACCCATTAAAAGACAAACCAAGATAATGGTGATATAAGGTGGAACGCCGAAGATATGGAGCGCGGCGGTCATGCCAATAAATTCGGTAATGAGGGTGAGCCAGTTCACTAAAATGAGATCTAAGAGTGAGAACCATCCCCAAAAAGAACCAAAAGCATCAAAAATGGCCTCCGCATGACCTCGTTTCGTTACCGCCCCAAGTCGAACAGTCATTTCTTGAACGTAGTAAGCTACGGGTATAAGGAGTAATAAGAACCAGATCAAGTGATAACCGAACTTGGCACCTGTAGCGGCATAGGTCGTTATTCCTCCCGCATCGTTATCAGCAACCATGACGATGAGCCCTGGCCCTGAAAGGATAAAGTAGAGTTTTATCGTTTTCCATATTTTTCGATATTGATAGTAGGTTTTGGATAATAATTTCATCAAAATACTCCTCCCGTAGAATAAACCAATTATCCTGATTTTGAAAGTAGGGCGCGATAGCCCTTGCAGTCAGGATTGATATGATTTATTCTCAATAATCACGTTAACAATGAATCGATATAAGGGTGTAAGACCATGGATATGTTATCACTAAAAAATGGAGAGTATGGTCAAATTATAGCCGTTAATGCGAAGGGAGAAATTCGTCGACGCCTTTTGGATATGGGTGTAGTTAAAGGCGCCCCCTTCTTAATGATCCGTAAAGCCCCCTTGGGTGATCCCATTGAAATTCGGATCAAACGGTTCAACCTGTCGCTGCGTCGTGAAGAGGCAGCTCAAATTCTTGTTGAGAAACGATCAGAACCAGAGACAAACGAGTCATGAAAAAAGATATCGTTGTAGCGTTGATCGGAAACCCAAACAGTGGAAAAACGTCATTGTTCAATGAATTGGTCGGTGCCCATCAAAAAGTAGGAAATTGGTCAGGGGTGACCATCGAAAAGTTCGAGGGGGTTGTCCATTATCAAGACTATGTGATCCACGTTATTGATCTACCTGGGACCTATTCCTTGACAGCGTATTCACCGGAGGAAGTCGTTGCCCGAAACTATATCATCGAAGAAAAGCCCGATGTGGTTATTGATGTTATTGATGGAGGCAATATTGAGCGTAATCTGTATCTGACAACCCAGTTGATGGAATTGGGCACCAATATGATCGTGGCTTTGAATATGGTCGATGAGGTCGAAAAACAAAAGACGACCATCGACATAAAACTCCTTCAAAAATTACTGGGGTCGCATATTGTCCCCACCTCAGCCACGAAAAGAAGAGGACTGGATACGCTACTTGAACATGTTGTCAGGGTTTTTCGTGGGCAGATCGTTATCGATAAGAACAAACTATCTTATGGAGAAAAGATCGATGGCTATTTGGAGCGACTGTCGGACTTAATGTCAGGAGAACCGGACTTGATCGCTCAGTACAATCCTCGTTGGTTAGCCGTTAAACTGCTAGAGAACGACAAACTTGTTTATGACCTTGTTCGACATTACCCTGTTTTCATCAAAGTTGAGCTTGCGCTTCTTCAGATCATTGGCGATATGAATAAGCGGGGTGCTGATGATATCGAGGGTGACTTAGCGGAAGCTAGAGATGCCTTTATTCGTGGGGCGATTCGAGAAACGGTTGTTTTTCAGAAAATAAAAAAAATCACCTTTTCGGATCGATTGGATAGTATTCTCATCAATCGAGTGTTGGGGCTACCCATTTTTCTTTTTATTATGTGGCTGACATTCCAGTTCACGTTTACCTGCGCAGCCCCCATCATGAAATGGATACATGTTTTGTTTAATGGGTTGGGTATCCTTGTTTCCGCGATCATCGTTAATGATCCCCTTCGATCGATCATTGTGGATGGCGTTATCTCAGGTGTTGGCGGAGTGCTCGTGTTTTTGCCCCAAATCGTTTTGTTGTTTATGGCCATATCATTTTTAGAAGGGGTCGGCTATATGGCACGAGCGGCCTTTGTGGTGGATAAAGTGATGCATCTTGTAGGGTTGCATGGGAAGTCATTCCTGCCCATGATGACAGGGTTCGGTTGTTCGATACCCGCGATCATGGCCACGCGAACACTCAAGAATAAAAGCGATAAGCTGGTTACGATGATGGTCATCCCGTTTATGAGTTGCAGCGCGAAATTACCGGTTCATGTTTTGTTGATCGGCGTGTTTTTCCCAAAACAGATAGCGGGTACTGTGCTTTTTGGTGTCTATCTTTTTGGTGTTTTGATGGCGGTCATAACGGCTAAGCTCCTTAAAACGACCGTATTAAAGGGGGCCTCTGAACCCTTTGTTATGGAACTTCCCCCCTATCGGATACCCACCCTTCGATCAACGTTCATGCAAGCCAAGAATAAAGCGGGTGGATATATTCGACGAGCAGGCACGGTGATCTTGTTGGCCTCGTTGATCGTTTGGTTTGCGAGTAATTACCCCCAGAGCTCCCTTACAAAGAACGACAAATTACTTCAACTTAAAAACTCCTATGCTGGCCAAATCGGACAATTTATCGAGCCGGTCATAGCCCCTTTAGGATTCGACTGGCGAATGGGCATTGCGCTGACGACGGGACTGGCTGCTAAGGAAGTGGTCGTCTCGACGCTGGGAACCATTTATTCACTTGGGGAATCGGACGATCACTCGTCGGATCTTGCTAATAAGCTGAGAAGTGATCCGCACTTTAATATCGCGACGGGGCTATCTTTGCTTGTTTTTGTCTTACTTTACGTCCCTTGTCTGGCTGCCGTCGCTGTTTTTCAACGGGAATCAAAATCATGGAAATGGACAACATTTTATGTGGCCTATACCATGACAACCGCTTGGGTCGTTTCGTTTATCGTCTACCATCTGGCGAGAATGTTTCTTTTTTAAGAATGTTTATTTTATAAACAATAATAACAAAGAACCTATGATCCCTATTCCCGAGAGATAAAGCCCTCGGCGAAACAGACGCGATCCTTTTTTAAACATCCAAAAAGAGGATATAGCGAGGAACAAGAGTATCCCCCCGAAAATCGTTGTAAATAAATGGGCAGGAAGCTTGTTGGATGTTGTGTGAAGTTCAATAAACTTGTTAAAGGGAAAGAGTATCGTTTGTTTTGAATACTTGGCAAGTCCTGTTTTTTTATTATATGTACCTGTTTTGAAGAAAAGGGTATCGCCTTCGGTTTTTAACACCCTCAAGTCTCTTAATTGAATGGCTTTACTCAGTTCGGATGAGGTCAGGTTCGTTGATAGTATTTTTTCAAATGAAGTATTGTGTTTGAGAAGGTCGGAGTCTCGATAAATGAGCAGCATTCCGCTTAAGGAATAAATGATGACCATGCCGATCGAGAAGAAGCCTAAGTCTCGGTGTAATGAACGAATATAGTAACTGAAGGATCTCTTTTCTTTTGTTGTCATGGTTATCTCTCTCTTTATAATAATATTTTATCTGCAAATGAAGGAAATCTTAATTAATGGATCTGACAAAAGTCAGATCCATTAATTACGGATGCCTAAGGCGTTGTTACATTTAAGCTTGACGTTTTATTTATTGATCTTTCCCTGTGATGTCTTTTCTTATGAGAAGATTTGACATCTGGAGAGGTTGTTTCACTAATGATAACGGAGGGTGTCGCAATACCTATAACTGACGGTGTTACGATCACATCTTCAACTTTGACCACCGATGGGGATGCTATGTCCGCTTGAGGGGCGATCACATCCTGAGAAAATCCGAAGGAAGCTAAAAGCAATCCTATTGAAGCTATGACGAGAGTCTTTTTCATTATTCACCCCCTTTCATATTTATACCAACAATTCAAAGTACAGATAAGTTCCAGTTTTGAAAATAATACATGACATTTATTTGGCCAAGATTTAAACCATTTGCAAAAATCGTGTCAAATCATTTAAAAACCTGACCGTAATGGCATCGGGTAAATCATTTATAACCTGACCATGCTCACCTCCTTTCTTTGAGAAATA
>CAIUCY010000103.1 GCA_903897765.1 uncultured Candidatus Marinamargulisbacteria bacterium
CAGTGGGAGCGCTTCGTTATTTTCAACACCGTGGGTGATTACCTTTAGTCTTTTAGCGGATGGGGTTAACGATATTTATGTCTCGTTTAATAATACGAAGATTCCTCCTGAGCAAGCTTCCTCGTCAGTTTTGTTTAGAATATTGAAAGATACGCTTAACCCAACCTTGAACTTTACCCCGACATATAACGATCCAATGCAACAATCTGTGGGTATTTATCGAATACCCCCCCTCTGGTTCAAATCTATTACTGCTGATTTGTCGGACTATGAGTTAGGCTCTAAATTAGCGACGGTGAGTATTGGCTATCAGGGCTTTGCGCAGTCCTTTGATAAAATCAAGTGGATAACGCTGAGTAATAATATGAATCAAGCCCGTGCGCCGACCTTTAGTTTTGATATTGATTGGTCAAAACTAGGGGAAACTATTAATTCTGTTTATTTGCGAATTGAAGATTATGCAAGCAATGTGGCCACCCCCATGATATCTGTCATCAGCAAGGATACAGTTCCTCCTTTCGCTGTTTCGAATGCCTCCGGTAATACCAATATTGTGTTTTATTCTACATGGAATAAAACCCCGCCAACAATAACGTGGACGAATCCATCCGATCAAGGTATCGCTGGTTTACAAGGCGTAAATTTTGTTTGGACAACCGATAATGCATATCAAGCAGGGACTCCCGCTGATATAAGTGGCAACGCTATAGATGGCCATTATTCGCCTTCTCGTATTCCTGACTCGATAACTTCCTTTTATGAAAATGATCAGTGGTTTCTTTATTTGTCTCCACAAGATAACGCAGGAAATACGTCGGACTATAATGAATATTTTCAATTTGTTTACGATTCAATCACACCCAATACCGTGTTGTGGGATTATACGCCCTCGGTTCAAAACGCTGGGTATAATTCCCCGACGATATCAAAGGTGCTATATACTCATTGGAAGAATGTAGTTTTGGATGTAGGTAAGTCAGGACTAGGCCTTCTTGAAGTCATGCTTACAAAGAATGCAAATGCTAATATTCTTACGGCACCATCTTCTTCTGTTTTGGGTTTGAACCTCTCCGCGACAACTGTTGCGTGGCCAGATGGAAAGGGAGGGGTATCCTATTCGGATACTCCGCAAGATGGAGATATATATTATTGGTATTCCTTGGCAGAAGATAGGGCAGGCAACATTACAACGAGTTCGACAAAATATCGAATAGACCTTTCGCCACCAACGTTCAATGTCCTATCGATCAATGTCATGCCCTTAAGTATTCAATCGCAAACTTGGACATCCATAAACATAATGTCGTTTAAGGTCACGACAAATCTTCCTGTAGATCCAGTAATTAATCCAGTTGCTGGCGCTTACTCCGCGGGGTTCTACATGTATTCGCTTTCTTGGGGCGATACATTAAAGGCCCCGTCTGAAAACAGGTTAATAGAGGACTCAAATAATACCTATAAGAATGGGGTTAAATTCTCGGTATCGGGGATCGATGCATTACCTAATGGGAATAAACTCCGTTTGTCCGTTAGAGCGAAAGATAATGTAGGGAATAACTCGGATTGGGTGACTGCTTGTGTTGTTTGGTATGATGGCCTGCCACCTTATGCACCCAATAACATTCAACTGAATAACGGGGTTCGATATTCGAGCCAGAACACTTTAGTCCTTAATTGGATGGCTGCAGTTGATCAAGGGGGGAGTGGTGTTCATCATTATATTATTTCTTTGGAAGGATGGACAGGGTATGGCGTTCCACTTCCGGGAATGCCGCCTCCTATAACCTTACTAGATAATGGTAGTCCATCGTACTCGTATACATTTAACAACCTAGATATCGCAGATGAATACAAGTATAGGGCTACCGTTATTGCGGTAGATAATGTCGGCTGGAGGTCTATAACTTCAGATGGATACTCAAACGGGGGTATGCCGGTACTGCTTGATCAATACCCACCCGAAGCACCTCGAAATGCACGAGTAGATTCAGTTGTTGATTCTGTAGAGACGATAAAGTGGGGTGAGCCGAAAGACAATGTGACGTCAGGAAAGTCCGTTGGTTCGGGTGTGCAAAGGTATCAAGTTCAGTCATTCTATTGGGATAAAAAAGTATCAGGGGATCCTGATACGAATAATCCACCCACCTCCACGGCGCAGACTTTTGGAGGCAGTGTTTTTGTGGGAGAAACAACGTATGAGTTGCAACTCCCTGGCGATACGCCTATTATCACTTACGTTCAAGGTATTGACCGTGTAGGGATCCCTGGACCTTGGGTGCTCGTTAGAGATCTTGTCGTTGACAACACACCGCCGGATAATCCTCCTATTCAAGTCTCAAGAGACTTTAGTTTATATTCTATTTTTACGGACGATGGAATGGGGAATGATATTCGCGTTCCAGCCTATTCTTATGGAGATGTAGATAAGTTCCATTTTACTTGGATGCCCGGAGAAGATGATATTGTTGGGGTTCAAGGCTATTATGTGACGTGGAATACAAATGGATCCTTTAATGGCCCAACCTCTTCCGCAGGGGTCATTTTTACAACCAATCGGGTCATAAACTTTAGTGCTTTGACGGGAACCAATTATTTGTGGATCCGATCCATGGATTATTACAATAATTTGAACCCTGTTTGGCAGGAAAGTTATCGATATCAGTTTTCTGGAACCCACCCCAATCGGCCTAAGCCTGCGTTGTGGAGTGTGCCACTGTACTTAAGCTCAAATCGTCAGATCAGTATTAGTATCGACTGGAGTCTAATACCTCGTCAAAATGTGCCCGTCGGCTTTTCTTATGCAAATCCCAGAGCCACGATACACCTCTATCGGGTTTTTTCTGATAGTCAATTGGGCGAATGGTTGGTTACACCAAATGATCTATCGCCAATAAAACTTACAGATAATCTCAAATTTGGAGCTCAGTATTTTGTTAAGTATTACCTAGAATGGGATGTAAACCAGACGGTCAATAACGTCAGCGTTCCTAGGCCGGGGGGGTATACTGAATTAAGCTATGGGTCTGAGTATTTGTTTATGGATAACGAGAGCCCTCCGACGGTTAGTGAAATCATATTAAATGGTGGCGAAGACTATGCTTCGCATAATACGCTTGCGGTACAGTTTATGCCGGTACGGGATGCTAACGACGACAATAGCTATTATGCAGGATCAGGTATTGACCACTACGAGGCTGAGGTTGATCAATACTATGATGCAACGGACTTAAATCAATTTAATCAGATTTCAAGCATTCTAACCAATCCGGTTTATGTATCTGGAAAGGGTGTTATTTTGAGTCTAACGGGAATTAATAATCAGGGACTTGTCTCGAATTGTAAATACACAATAAAGGTTCGGCCTGTTGATCGAGCAGGGAATGTGGGTGCGTGGAGCTCCTCAAGTAACGAAGTCATTATTGATATGACGGTTCCCTCTCAGATTAAAAATGATCTTCAGATAAGTAATTATCCTACCCTATCGAGTGCTGCTGGGTATACCAATAAATATGATTTTGAGTGGACATGGACACTCCCTGGTAAAGATGTTCAGTCGGAACTTGCTTTCGTTGTCCCCATCAAAGAATATGAAATCTATTACGGATATGCAAACCCGGCAGAGGATACATTTAACGCAGTTACCTATCCTTATGATGTTGTAGCACACCTTAGTCTTCGCGATGGCCCCCCTTGGGATCAATGGGCGGGGTACAATGTTGCGGGGCAACCCAATAATACTAACGCAGGTTGGGCCTGTACAGATAATAGTCGAACTATGAATGGGGATTCCGCTCCTGGTGATGTAAAATATTTTAAGATCAGAACGACAGACTACGCGGGGAACGTCTCTGTTTGGAACGACCCCTTTAAAACACAGGTTGATTGTTTCCCGCCACAGGTTCCCACCATCAATAATAACTGGTCTCGCGATCCTATCATTCTCTCCTCAGGCGCAACCCAACTTACTATCACTTGGCAACGTTCTTTGGATCGAGGAAGCGATAGCTCAGTTCAATATAAAGTTTCGCTTATGCCCTATCAAGGTGGATTCCCCGTTACAGAATCATCGTGGATTGACAACAATCCCAACGTCCAAAGTTGGACATTTGATCTGGCTCCATATATAGACCAAAATAACTGGGGACTTTACTATGCAAAAGTTACAGCAAAGGATGCTTTTGGGAACGTATTACAGGAGGGATATAAAGACAATGGGCATGACTATAATGACTTTAGAAGAGTTGGATATCGTCAGGATCTAGCTGGTTTTTCTAACTTTATCGCCTATGATGGAGTCGCGCCGAGCTCTAATACCGTCCTCATTGCTCGTAATACCGTGGTAAGCGATCCTTATGATTACGTATTAAGCAATATCCTTTATGAGTTTTTTAAAGCCACAGGTTTTTTTCCTTTTTATTATCAGCATGTTCATCCTCTTTCTTCTACAGGGTATTCAGGAATAGACAACTTAAGTCTATACAGTCACGCTTCCCTATCGTTAGCTTTAAATGGAATAGATTCTGCCCAATATAATGATATGGCCTCGTATTATATAAAAGGATACGTTGGTGCTGGTGATTTTGATCAATCCCAACCTCCGCTTAGTTACGTTAATGCTGGATATGATTTTATTAATTATCTGAGCCTTCATGGTTGGATTACAACGGGCGCCAAAGATCTGACTAAAATGAATTCCGCTCACGGAATTGCACAACAATTCATCAATATTTCTCAAGAGACTATGCCCGATTATTTTTGTAATGATTTGCAAAATGATATGACGACAACGGATGCAACCATTGTATCGGATTCAAGGCAGAAACTTTTTGATCAATTGAAGAAGTATTCCTCATTTGTAGGGAATCGAGCGAATCCTGGGTTTTCAAAGACTTGGACTGACCTTATGAATAGAGAGGGGCAATACGTTTTTGTTTGGACAGCGGCTGATGATGGCGAGAATGGAACGGGTATCAAAGAATGGCGGATATATAATCCAAATGACAACAATAGCCTCATTGCCATTCAGCCTTTTGACGTGAATTATATAACGTTGAATAGTGTTCCTTCCATAGCTGTTTCGGCAGTCGATTGGGCTGGCAATGAGGGAAGCAAAACCTCTTTTGAAGGCAACTTGTCTCGAACGGATATTAGTGGGCTAGATGGTTGGCCTCCTACAAACCTTCAAGCGTATGATAATACAGTTGAATACTTAGATGCATCAAAAACATGGAGCGGTAACAAACAGATCGCGTTTTGGGAACATCATGTTACACAAGGGCCTGCTTTAACTTATAGATATTCCGGGGCAGGAATGCCTTATTCTGGTTTTCCTCCAAATGATACTTGGCAGGGAAAGCGATGGATGATGGTCAATCCGGATACTATAAAGGAAGGAACTACCAACTTCACCGTTCAAGCGGACGATGGGGTAAGTGGGGTAGGTGGGTTAAGCACACTAAATCGTGCGATTTATTTTGATATAACGGCCCCAGGTACACCCATTACAAGTTCGACACCCAACTCGGGTACCTTTACGTCCAAAAACATCATTAATTTTTCATGGACGAATGTTAACGATACTGGTTCAGGTCTGCGAGACTATACGTTTACTGTGTATGACAACACGGGGATACTTGTTTCCCATTCGCAAGGTGTTCCGGTTACACCCAGAACCATTTCGTATACGGGTTCAAGTGGGAAGCAATACCGATTTGAAGTGAATGCTGTCGACAATGCTGGTATTTTGGGTCAAATTGCTAGAACAGGATATGTTGGCATTGACCAAACGGCTCCTTTAAGACCCGCCCGTTTATGGCCAGGAACTGGACAAGTCGCTAACGGCTCTTTTTGGGTGAATAATCCCCAAAGTGTTATGATCTATTGGACTCGACCCGAAGACACGGGTGGCAGTGGACTTGCCTCGTACAATCTTAGCGTAGGAGGGGATCTAGGGCTTAGAAACTTGAACGATTCCCCAAGTTCTGCGGTTAGAGCCACCTTAAATCTGTTTACGATTTACAGTGTATCAGTGACCTCGAGTGTGGAGAATAAGTCGTTTACCGTAAATCTAATCGCCAAAGATATGGCGGGGAATGTTGCCCCCCCCATGTCATTTGAAAGTGTGGGGAATTTTAAGGTGGATACGATTCCTCCATTGATAAATGGAAGTGCTAGTGCCTTTATTCCGGGAACCTCCATTGTCGTGACGAATGGTGAGACGATTTCGAGCATTAACGCCATTCAGTTTAATCTTTCCAATATAACTTCGAGTGATGTGGGTGGTAGTGGGATAAGTCATTTACAGTACTATTTTGGAACAGAGGCAAATAAGGATAAGGGTATCGAGATCCCGTTGGGGGCCCCCTCGATCACGCCTATTGTCGTTTTTCCTGATAAAGCTGAGACAACATACTTTTTAAGAATGCGTGTCCAGGATAATGCGGGGAATTGGTCGCCGATGGTCAATATGCATACGTTCGGATATGATGCCTATGTTCGTCCTATTGAAGAAATGCACGATAGGACAATGGAGATAGAGAACAGTCGGTATACCTCCTCGCGTAACCATTGGTTTACATGGACTGGCGTACGAGACAATAACCCCGTTAATGCGTATGTCCTTTGTTTTTACAGTGCAACCCGGAATATTTTACATTCTGGAATGCTAGGTGATCCCTTTATCAATGTCACCATGAATGTTTTGACCATAGATGGAACGGTCGTAACAAGTTCAGACATGTATTATAGTCAGTTCAAAAGTACGGGAGGCACCAATCCTTCTTATAGTGTGGTCATAAATTTTGATGATACATTCTCCAGTCGGGACTACCAAACTCTAATATATGCAATCGATCAAAATGGTGTGTGGTCTGTACCCGGTCGATCCAATGTCTTGTTTTGGCTCGATTTCGCAACGCCGAACAAGATAATAACCTCGAATGTCGCTTCTCAAAATAGAGAGGTTTATCCCACATCTTCTATTGCTACACCCAAGTGGGAATGGACGAAGGTCGATGATAATGGGGGAAGCGGTGTCGACGTTTTTAGTGTTACCCTTTCTGTTTATCCTGCAGGAGCTGGGCAAAAAGTCATTTCCTATAATCGTGCCATCCCTTCCTCCAATTTTACATGGCAACCCACAGAGTTAGCCTCAGATAATGTCTATGCACTCTATATTTCGGAGATCGATCGGGCGATAAATCGTTCTGATGAAGCGATCAGTAAGCTGATGGTGTTAGACCGATTTGCACCTTCAATCAATATCATGCTTCGGGATGATTATAGTGCCTATCATGCTTTCCGGCTTTTTGGGGGCATCAATTATGCCTTGCTAAAAGATAGTATTGCTGGATTATCTCTGTTTATGAAGGATATATCCCAAACACAGACAGGTAATACTGGATCGGGTATTCGTGACTTTAAGCTGAGTCTGCAAGAATTAAAAAATGACTATTCTTGGGTCTCCGTTAACAGTGTCGTTCCCACTTACTCTATGGCTGGTATTATCGCGACGTTTGATGTAACGGTTACGCAAAGGATCGATTCGCTTGTTGGATTAACTCAAAATGCTATTCACACCACAGAAGTGACCACGATGTCTCGATTTGCTTTTATTGGCGATGAGACGATGATAAGCAATAGTTTCCTTCTTTCTAATAATCTAATCGATACGCTTCAAGTCTCGACAGGCAATCTTTTATGGATTCGAGTGAGTCAAAATTTGACAGGATTCTATCGATTAACGGCGGTTCTTTCTGACTGGGCCGACAATATTACGACAAAATCATTTTATTTCTATATTGATCTAGATCCGCCCAAGATCGATGATCAGTTTTCTGGTTTGGTGGGGCTTGACAGTCAACCTTTGTACCTTGGCCTCGTTCGTATCAAAACGATCAATGGCTCATTTGGTACCATTCCAGACTTTGATGTAGAATCGCCGGAGAATGGAGCAAGAGGCTCGGGGTATGCTAGTGAACCTCGAATATCGCTTTTCCCAACAAACACACAATCGGGTGGATCGTATGTAAGTGTCATTTCAAAGGATCCCTTGTCCTTTAACTTAGGCACAACGATATTTCCTTATATTGAATTCGACTCAACCAAATGGGGTTATGATTTCTTGACGATCACCAGTAATTCATTGTTTTATATTCGTGCTTGGGACGCAAAGAGTCATGAATTAGGTTTTTTTCAAAGCGCGGATTCGGGGAACAGCCGATTTTCATCTGCTTGGAGCGCTCGTAGTAATAGTATGACACCGTCATCAGACCCTTTGGGCATGAGCCGGTATGTTTCATTTAATGCGATCGCTGTTTCACAGGCATCCCAATTGCAGGTTGCTAGCTATGATTTCTATGACAACAACCATGTTCAAAATAATGACTTTCGATTAATTAGAACGAGTTATCTGGATTATGACCAAACTTCTTCCGCCAACTATTTTAATGTTAGAAAATTGGGGCGCATTAACCTTGATACAGTTCAAGATAAGGGGGTTTTAGGCTTAGGGGTTGTGGATCTTGCCAATAACGAATCACGCATAACATTTAATCATGTCCATCTTTCTAAGCCTCTCAGTATGCAAGCTTCGCCTATTGTGGGTGTGTCATATTCGAATGGACATTATTCCTACAATGCCACACATTTTTATAGCAAGAATCTGGATTGGGGGGATTATGAAACGTGGCCCACCTTGTCTTCAGGTGTTTTTTATATGAACTCAGGTAACATCAATTTATCTCTAAATGTCTTGGTCTCCTCGGATCCTTACAGTTTGCGAAACTATAATCAATCGCCGTTCTTTTTTTCAGAATTGACCATGACGATAAATCCTTTTGCTGGAAAGTTGGGAATCGATACCACTTGGTCAACAAGCAATACGACGATCAATTATATTTACAATGGCCCTTTTAGTCTAAAAAGTTATGACTTAGATAAGGGCTGGTATGATCCGGCCCAATCCTCAACTATATTAACGAAAAACGGAACTTCTGCGATGCTCGTCTATATACCGAATAGGGCAGCTGATTCCGTTGTGACTTTTTCTATTCCCTATAATTTGGACTTCGATGTACCTAGCGCTACACTCAATAATACAAGTCTCTATAAATTCGCATCTTTAGATTTTACAAACTATTTTATGGGTGCCTCGAATTTGACCCAGAATACTTTGATCGTCACGCCCGAGATGACGTTTTCAAGCACACTATCCGTAACCATATCGCCAAACTTTCTCATGAACAGGGTTTTAGTACCATTGCCTTCATCGATCAGAGATGTTTTGTTTGTTAATAATCTCGAGATCGTATCCCCAGGTAGATGGATAACGTCCGTGGACATTGAATTGTCTGACACGATGAATGGCGTCTTGGGGACTGGCTTTTTTGATAATCCCTTTATGTTTAGACTTTATCAAAATTTCAGCCTGACAACGAATTGGTCTCCTGCCTTTTATTCAATGACGACTGATCTTGTTGAAGGACTTAATTTGGTTGACTTTATATGGCAAGACAAAGCAGGAAACTATTCTGGGACACGAAATCTGGCTATTATTTATGACAAGACCCCGCCTGTTTTTGTCACAGCGACAATCGTGGATTATCGCTATCCGAGTATAAATAATAGGGTTAAAGCCCTATTTGAAATGCCGTATCTCTCTATTCTTAACAATGCACCCATTTATCCGTCTGACCCTAATAATAGGGGGAGTATCTTTAATATTGATGGTTATCAAGGATTAAGGATCTATTTTAATATAGACGAGAATCTAGCAAATGAGGGACGAATAAATTCTGGATTAGAGAAAGTGTCGGTAATAGCGATCAGTGTGTCTCGAAATGGACAATCTGGGTTTATTCCTTCGATGAGTATCGTTATTCCTTCGGATCGCTTCAATATGATCATCAGCAATAATTACGGCATTTTTGATGCAACAACAATCAGTTATCAGATCAATGATAGGAATCCAGCCCCATTGAGCTTTAAATATTGTTTCTATATCAGCCCCGACGCCATTATCACCCGTAATGGAATGATGGGAACGGGAACAACGAGCAACTTAAATCAGGGAACAACCTATGATGTTCAGATCGACGTTTTGGACTACGCAGGGAATCGAAACAAAGTCTCACTACCGCAGCCTGTTTTTATCTCCAATTATTTGCCACAGTATCCTGGTCTCTTGACGATTATTCCAGACAACAAGATCAATATACAGAATTGGCTTCTTTTTGCCTCTTCTAACCATGGGGCCACACTTGATATTTCCGAAATGTATACCCCCTTTCAACTTGATGCGGGGGCAACGTCAAGGAATAGAATTTATAATGTGGGAACGGTAAACTTTGACTTTGCTGTAACCACAAGCGAAATGCCTGGTACAACGTATGGACTAGTTTGGACTCAAGGGCCGACCAACCCCTCCACATATGCTTCAAAGGATTTTTATGTCTACTATACTTACGATACGTTAAGTTCGACGTTCAATATTAATACAGAAGAATATTCCGCGGTTACTAGCCTTTCTTTTAACTTCTTAAGCGTGCTTCCTGGCTCAGGAAAATACAGCTTAAACGTCAGCAAAAATCGTTATATTACTTTAAATGCTGCTAGCGCCGTATTGTCATCATCGTCCATTACGTTAAATGTTTTTGCGTCACCAATGTCACCACAAGGCGGAGCCTTTATGATGGCGAGTGATTTCTGGGCGACCTTAACGATCGATGTTACCCCCCCGCTGGTTCCTATTGGTTCAGGGATGTTTAGTTTTTCAACGTACAATGCAAATCAAGGACTAACGATCATCGATGGAACACCCACTGGACAAAGTCCGATTGTTAATACTCAAAATTATTTAGTTGCATCTGTAAATGATTATACCGAAGCTCAACAAGTCGTATATTTTAATGGGTTGTCACCCCATATTGATTATGCGATGGGGACTTTAATTGATCCAGAAAGCGGAATGCCTACAGGGAATGCATACTTACGGCAAAAATTCTATTTTCAACCTTTTTCGACAGGGACTGGCTATACCTATCAGCTCATAAGTAATAATCGATACGCCTATTCTTTAAGTAATCCGACGATAAGTTTAGCTCTGCAAAGCCCTGATCCCTCAGGGCTGTATCGATTAGATCTGTTCTACGCTAACCGAGCGGGGCTTATCACACGATCCACGATCGCCATAATCGTCGATACCATAAAACCATCGATACTGTCTTTTAATATTGTTGGGTCTGTAATAAATGCATCGGGCTACCCATCCCTTTCACCCAATTTTTTCAATACAACGAATACTGAGATCGGCATATATTGGATCGCTTCTGATAATTTGGTCGGGTCAACCAATGCTTGGTTGACCGGCAAGAGCAGTACAGGTATCTGGTATTACGAGCTCGCTTATCAAAATCTTTTGAAAGGGAACACGGGCTATATTTTTAGCTCGAGAAATATTTTGCCCACAGATAATGCTCATTTGCTGTCCCAGTTTGTATTGACCGACTCTACAAAAATATCCGTTAACTGGTCATATTGGCTGGGTGTTATGGGGGCAGGTCCCATAAGTCTGACATTGAATGCAATTGACTATGCTCAAAATATCTCTCAAAAGTCTATGATCATTTTTATCGATACAGGGAATGAGTTGCAAAATCAGATCGCGACTATGGCCGCGGCCATTGATAATATCGATAATCAGGGAGATGGGCAGACTCCCTTTGGCGTTTCTCATAAATCAGGGTATTTCGATCAGATAACGATTAATTTCTTTTTGACTTTGAACGCCGATGCCTATGATCTTACACAATTAAATTTAGGGAAAACTCCTTATCTGAATCTGCCCATTGAGGTTTTTATCATGACAAAGAATGGAACGCTTAGCCGAGTTGCAACGAACAATGTTATGAGTTCTTATAAACCTCTTCCGAATATCTTATCTACATCTAATTTGGCTGGAGTTGGTATTTCTGTTACCGCAGATCTTCGCGAATATTTTGGGTCTAACCTCTATGAAGGCCTCGGAACGCTTAATGTAAAACTGGTTGATGGAGCAGGCAATATTTCGCCTCTCTCCTTGGTGTCGATCAGTTTTGTCCTTGATACAACTGCACCTATCGGTTCTTTTGAGTATTATCAACAACCTTCTTCGTATTTTAGTGTTGGGGATGGGGGTGAGATAGCTACAACAATGGCCTTTACATCGAAACCAATCAGTATGAATAAACTTGTGGCCAATTATACCGATGATGGTTCTGGGTTCAATAATAGCCCCTATCAGTTTGTTATTAATAAACAAACGTTTGGTCAACAAAATATTGCCTCGCGAATCGTACTTCCGTGGAGTTCAACGACGATCATTGATCTTTTAGATGTAAATGCATTCTTGGGAGAAACTGATTTTATTACAACGAATTATCTCTACCAAGTGATTTGTCAGGTCAGGAATAATACCGGCGTAGTTGCCTTTTCAACGAAGAATATTGTTATCGATACCACGCCCCCAACCATTAATAGTATGATCCTTACCCAATCCATTGGGGTTGAAGCTAAATATAAGTCATCTAGTGGAAACTTTTCGTCAGCGAATCCCCTGACCTTAAATTGGCTAGTCTCAGATAATGTTTTTGAAGATAGCAACGGACTCCTTTTTAATAATTTAATTAATCAAGGAATATCGAGTTACCTGATCAATTACACTAGAAAATCCATTTTAACCAGTCTAATTCTTTTGAGTGGGAATATTCATGAGTTATCTATTACAAAAGGCATGGTTATTAATTTGATCCAGCAAGGACAAACGTATTTCAACCTGATCGCAACGGATTTTTCTGGCAATCAGGTCTCGTCTAATCTCGGCCCCATTTACTTTGACTGGGAGAATACGATCAATGAACAAGTTAAGGATTTTCAGGCGCTTTCTGACAATATTGATAATAGTTTGCCTCCGGATGGGTTGAGTCCTTGGGCCGCAAGTGGTCTATCAGGATACTTTGATCAAACAACGATTAATTTGGTTGTACATTTAGGCCCGAGTGCCAATGATGCTACACAGCTCCATACACTCAATGGTGCTCTTGCCGAGGTTTGGGTGTCAACTCAAAATGGTCCTCTTGTGATGGTTTCATCAATAAATGTTTCTGCGCAGACAGAGGGAATGCCGCCTATCGATGATGTCTATAATTTGGCGGGAGTGACCATCAACATTTCGGCTGATCTTCGAGAATTTGTCAACGTGAATGGTTATCAAGGACGCATTCAGTACTTTCTTAAGTTGATTGATGGGGCAGGGAATATTTCTGATAATTCATTGTCACTGACAGGGTTTGTAACGGTCGATATGACAGCACCCATAGGAAGTTGGAACTACGGAAATGGGTACGACTATATCCCAACACCCGATAACGTGTTCGGTGTGAGCTTAAATTGGGCGTTTATTAAGTCCGTACAGGCTTTTTGGGTCTCAACGTCATATGTTGACGATCAAAGTGATATGCCATCAAAATCGGTTATATATGCCATAACGTCCTATAACATTTCTGATCGATCATTAAGCACAAATTATTTCTCCCCGACATTGTCTGTCGGAGCCTATAATCTCATTAGTACGAATGTCCTTACGCTTAATCATATTTATAAAATCCAACCTCGTATAACGAATATGACGGGTGTTGCGTCCTTTCCGGATCGAAAATACATTATTATTGATGCCACCCCACCAAGTATTTCTACCCTTTCCTTGCAAACAGGACAAAATTATGGAAAGTACCCTCCCTCTAATCCTCTATTTCTTAAAAATAATGATGTCACCATAAATTGGCAGGCGAAAGATGATGTTTTTTTACATTGGAGTGATGCTTTTACCAATTTAGAACGACAGGGCATTGAGAGCTATTCGCTGTCTTTCAGTAAACCATTAGAGGGGGCAGGATCCTATACTGCGATCACTACGTCTATCTTCCCTGTTTCACAGAATACCTTTACCTTAACAACCGGTTATTTGATCAATATTATTAAGGAAGGGATGGTTCAATTTAGACTGCAAGTCCAAGATTTCGCGGGGAATATTTCGACTCAGGATATCGGACCTTTCTACCTTGACTTAAGCAATACCCTTAACGCCCAAATAGGGATGACGGAGGTCATAACGGACAATGTTGATAATGGCCATGATGGTTTGTCTCCCTTTCAAGCTAGCGGACATAGTGGCTATTTTGATGTGAGTACCGTTAATTTCACGATAAAAATGCTCCCATCAGCGAACGATTTTACACAGTTTAGTTATTTGAATTATGGATTTATTCCACTTGAGCTTTTTATAGAGACATCTAATATAGGTGGGTATTCTGTGCTTCCAACAAGTAGTTATTTTGTCTCAACAAATTTTAAAATTTCGTTACTAAGTACAGTCCCCAATCTTCCAACCGTGAGCCTGTTTGTTACCACTGACCTAACGAGCTATTTAGCGGCTTCAAGTTATTATGGCCCCATGACAATCCTTGCTAAGTTTATTGATGGCGCGGGGAACCTTTCTACAACAGCCGACCTCTTTCCGATAAACATTACTGTCGATTTGACGGCCCCAACAGGGTCTATTGATTTTGCGAATGGATTTAACTATATCGGCAATGATGCTGATTTTGTGTTGTCGGGAATATCGCAAAATACGGCTTTTGTTTCTGACATTTCGACCCTAAATATTTCATTCAATTATCAAGATAGCGAAAGTGGATTGGCTGTGTCTTGGAATAAAGTTAATGTTTCGAAATATGCCTATAATGGAGG
The DNA here is from genome assembly GCA_903897765.1 of uncultured Candidatus Marinamargulisbacteria bacterium. Classification (GTDB taxonomy): domain Bacteria; phylum Margulisbacteria; class Riflemargulisbacteria; order GWF2-35-9; family GWF2-35-9; genus CAIWAN01. The sequence continues at coordinate 14,785 of CAIUCY010000103.1, forward strand.
GAATGCTACAACAAGCTTTAATAGTGCTTGGTTGGATAATACAACTCTGAATATTAAGAATTCGGACATTGTTACAACCAATCATTACTTCGATGTGATCGGGTTCGCAGCCAACAAAACTGGCGTAGTGGCGACATCACCGACGCTTCATATAGTTGTTGATATGACCCCCCCGGCTATCACTAGTTTTAATCGAACAGGAGACTTGAATACAAATGTTGGGACCTATCAATCATCGAGTAAAAACTTTGCCTCGGTGCAGACTTTAAACTTTTATTGGGAAGCCTCAGATAATGTTTACTCATCATCATTTAATATAAATGGTTTTAATTTGAAGTCTCATCAGGGAATCAAGAAGTATATCTTTGATTTTAATACAGATAAGGTTAATCCAGTCTTTCAGACCATCAATATTCCGATTATTCCCCAAATTACTAATTCTTATATTATTCCGTTTAGTGTGGCTAACGATAAATTTAGCAATAACGCTGTTTGGTTTAGATTGAGAGCATTTGATTTTGCAAACAACTCTACGGTCATGTCCTCTTCCGCAGTCATTTTTGATCCAATATGCGTGCTTCAGAATCAGATCGGGCAATTTATTGCTGAAGATAGAACCTCCACAGACGTTGATGCGGGTACCCCATTCTCTGTCGGTGGATCAGGATACTTCGATGACAGATACCATGTCTCAATGTCGATCGTTTTGTCCTCATCAGCTTCGGATACGACTCAACTAAGTACACTACCAAGTCCTAATTGTCCTATTGAGATAATGGCTCAATTTAATAAAGGGTTTATTGTCAATTATCCCTTTAAGGCTTATGTCGCTACGTATAATCAACAGTCGTTGACTGATCTTTTCTCGTCCCCGAATTTGTCGAATATAACGATCAATATCTCCGCGAATTTTTCAGATATCGTCAATGCCGAATTTCAGGGACAATTGAAATTGATGTTTAAATTTATTGATGGCGCTGGAAATCTTTCTAGTTATTCGGCTCCCTATACCATAACGATCGATTATACTCCTCCAACGGGTCAATTGGTTTTAGACACTCAATATTATGGTGCTTTTTACGGAAATATCGCCTTTACCAGTCAAAATAATTTTATCATCAGCAGTAGTTTCTCGGATTCACACTCATTATTGCCGGTGACAGCTTACAAGTGGAGCATTAAAGAATTTTCCCTGAACGACCCCCAAACGAGTCTGATCAACTCGACCAATGTTTGGTCGGCGCAGTCCTCCGTGGATATCAGCAACTTATTTTCAGACATTGTGACACATGACTATATTTATGAGGTTGGCGTTAAAATTAGAAACAATGTAGCTAGAGCAGATACTTTTACGACTCGTGTCGTTTTTGATCAAACGCCACCGATGATCAGTGAATTCAATTTGAGTCCGGCAAAAGGTGGAAGTGGTATTTATAATCCAACCGTCCCTGAATACTATTCGCTGCAGACGCTTTCTATTTCTTGGTTGGCTACAGACAACGCTTATGAAGCAAATAACGGGGATTTATTCGGTGCCGATTCCAACGATCCAAACCAGCATTATGGAATTTATTTCTATAATGTATATTTTGTTAAAGATGGGAATAAA
>CAIUCY010000104.1 GCA_903897765.1 uncultured Candidatus Marinamargulisbacteria bacterium
ACCTAAATACTAACAAATATCGAATAAATAAATTATCCCCTATTTTAAATAAAATTGAGTTCTATGAAACGCTGATAAGAGAACTTGACCAAATTTATGTTCGTGATAAGTATTTAGCACCCGCTGACTTTGACAAGGCATTCTCGAACATGAATCAATTACTACAAGCCGTTCAGGCGTTTGTGCCCTTGTTGAGTGTGTACGGCATGCCAGACTCGAGTCAAGTTCTATTAACGCTCATTGAAAACTTTCCCCATATCAAAGGGATCGCTTTTTTCCTTCCTAGAGACGAGGAATCCATCGAGTATCAAAAGGCTATTACCGACGTGAAAGTAGTCGAGACGTATGTCGATTGTATTAATCAATATATGAAGGGAACAAGCGTTGAGCTTAATCAGGCTGATAAATTCAAAGTATTTTGCAGTCAGTCGAATGGAAAATATAAGTTAACCAATAATTCTTTAACCGTTATGGGTATGCCCTCGGAAGACGAGCAAACGGAGTTGCTAAATATTTGCAAAAATGATTATGATGACACTCAGTCTATCAACCGGCTTATTCGACTAGCGAAACGACTTTCCTTCGATATTCTTGGGACGCTCAAAGAATCAAAGCTCGAGAGCAAGGTTCTCGATAACTTCGAATCAACCTTAACCCAATATGCGTGCACCCAACCCCATATAGAACCGATAAAGATAGAGTATTGGTATGACGCGGAACATCCTTGTCCGAAACAGTTAGGGCATGCTCAATTATTTAGCAGTGATAAAGAACAAAAAAAGATTGAAGACGAGCTTCCTTCTGGCGAAGTCGTCAAGATGTTTCAAAATTTAAAAAATACGGCACTAAGCGTTACTCCCAATAATAGCTATACGCGTTTGCTTAGCCGAGTAAGGGAAGAGATCTTTCAGTGGGGAAATGAAACAATGACACACGCCAAAACGTTGAATCCGAAATGGGTTTTTGCTGGATTTTTTGCAATGAGCCTGATCCCTGGAATCATCTCTCCCCCCGCCCTTTCATTGACTATCCCTTGGACGATCGCAGCCCTTTCAATATCCTTGGTTAAGGGGATGGCTGAGCATCAACTTGCGTTTGCAAGTCTAAACCCAAAAAGATGGCGACCCCAATTCATCCTTTGGCCCGATGTGGCCTATACTATTTTAAAGACAATGATCGCTATTTCACTGATGAAAGGTGCATACAATTGGATGTTCGATTATTTGCAGTCATTCAATTTGACTTCTGAATTAACCTATTTTTGGTTTAACAATGCTTCAAATATTGCTGTTGGAATTGCCAAAATGATCTATATCATTTTGGCTCAGAGCATCAAGTCTTCGGTGATAGGAAAACAATTAAGTCCGCAAAATCTTAGAAAGTTCGCGATCGAAGGGTTGGATACGTCGATCGGGCTCGTCATGTACGGTATCGCAAGCTCATTAGGCTTAGGTTGGGATACGATCATAGCTACAAAATTATTTTCAGAAATCGCATCCCTAACCATTAAGGGGATACTCTATAAAGAGAAGAACTGGAAACAGCGTCAGTTAGATCTTTCACACTTGATGCCAACATTATTAAATGAAACGGAATCCCTTCCTCAAGTGAAGTCCTTCCTTAACTTTTTATGGATATGGCATCAGAAAGAAAATGGGTCATCTCTTATCGATGAATTTAAGAAAAAATTTGACTTGAAAAGTGCAAGAAATTACGCAGATTTTTTACAAGGAGCCCTTAAGGACAATACAATCACACTTGATAACAAAACGTTGATGTTGCTGCTTAAAATTGTTATTCCTGATTTCAAAAAGGCAATGAAGGTCAAGTCATGAGCGACTCACTAAAGGTATCACTTCTGCAAACTTATCCGATAGACTATTCGGGCAATCAAAAGTTTGGGAGAATGAAGCCGTTCATCGATTCAACTTCTACGCTGACGAGTCTCAGGTCTTTGTCCTTGCCGGATTCATCACAGGGTCAAACCTTGGAAAATATGCATTTAAATATTTCCCCGATAGAAATGCCTTTCTTAGAAGATCCCAACTTTGATGCGACGATCATCGATAATGACGAAATAACACTAAACAGCATGTTACATCAATTTGTTCGAGGAAGGGGGCATATTTCAACAAAAGCCGATTGTGACTTTAATAGACTCTCCCTTAGTATGAAAGAGATTCTCTATAAACGTTTGGGAGGACACGATGTATCCTTTGATCCCAGCCAATATAGTTTTGAGCAGTTTAAACAGGATGTTTGGACTTATCAGAGAATAAAAAAAATATCCAAAAATGGCGGCCATTTGGGACCCAGAACATCCCGAGCCCTACTTGGAATGAAATATACCCGATATGACGAATATCGTAAAACGCCTCTACCTCAATCGACGGGAAAGAAGACAACCCAGAAGACGGAAAAGAAATCCGCCCCTAAGCCAGAAAAGAGGCCAGATGCCAGAGAAACAAATTCACATAAAGTTGAACAACACAAGAAAGAGGCTCCCTCCTTGACTCAAACACCTGTTGCTAAGTTATACTTGGAGATCAATCAAGTAGCTAAAGAATTTATTCATCTCTATACACAAGATTGTGTTC
>CAIUCY010000105.1 GCA_903897765.1 uncultured Candidatus Marinamargulisbacteria bacterium
AACCAGGCTTTTGCTTTCGGGTGTCTTGCCGGTTTTGTTCGAGTTGAAATTCTGATATCATCATCTGTCATGAAGCTATTTTCAACCTTTCAATTTGTGGTTCTGGGACTGTTGCTTTTATGGGGACTTTCGTTCGGCGATAATATGATGCCGACAGTTATGAAAACGGGGGAGGCACTTCCGGTCATCGATCTTATGAGTCTGTCTAATCACACCGTTTCAACCTCTGAACTTAAGTATCCGCTATTGATAAGTGTATTTACAACGTGGTGTACGATCTGTAGAAAAGAGCTCCCTTTATTAAATGATATTTCTGCAGAGGCGCGGAGCAAACATGTTGCTCTCAATATCGTAGGTATTGATGCAGGGGAGGGGATCAATAAGGTCGCCTCGTTCCAACGCAAACAAAAACTGGGGTTTGACGTCATGATCGATCCCGATCTAAAGTTGATCAAAAAACTTCAAATCTTGGGTACCCCTGTTGTTTTGATCTTTAATAAAAAAGGTCAACTCACTTATCAGGGCAATGAAATCCCTGCGGAATGGCTCAAGCTCATTCAGTAAACGTCTCACACCCCTTTCACAAGGATTATTGTTTTTCGGGTGGCTTGATGACAACCTCGGTTAATATTATTGCTTCCCATCAACCGTTTCTTGCTAAACGTGGGTTTGATTATATGGAGACACTCGCTAAACAACTTGATTATTTTAGCCCTGATAGCGAGTTGAGTCATCTTAATGCAATAAAGGGTTCCGTTGCCGTTTCCCCCCTTCTGTACCGTGCCCTTTTACTCTCAAGGATCATGCAAACCAAAACAGGCAATATGTTTCGTGTTGATTTTGAGGGGATAAGTCGCGATCCACAAGGTGAGCATCGTTTTCGAGTTGGCCCTTTCCCTTGGGTTCATTTAGGAAAAGATACGTTGATCAATCTGGGGGGTATTGCCAAAGGCTATATCGTGGATAGAACGTTTGCTTTTCTTCGTCAACAGGGGGCCCAAAATATCTTGGTGGACGCTGGTGGGGATATTAGGGTTCAGAGTATGGAGCGTCCGTGGAAAATAGGACTTTACAACCCCTTGAATGCGCAGAGTCCGTATGGTGTCATCAAACTTATGTCAGGGGCTTTGGTAACTTCGGGTCTTTCGGAACGAAGTCGAGGGATAGGCGAGTTGCGTAGAACTCCGTTTTTCAACCCACAAACAGCCACCTTTTATAAAGAAACACCGTTTGTTTCGGTATCGGTTCAAGGTCAATTTGCATCTGTTAGCGAGGTTTATGCCAAATGTTTGCTCATGGGGCATCGACCATTATTAGGGAAACACCACAAAGCTGTTGGGGTTCGGGCTGATTATAAAGTGATTGTTTTTGACTCAAAGGGATATCCTTCAGAGCAAGCCGCCCGCTTGAAAGAGTAGCCATTCGGCGATGCCTAGACATAGCAAGAAGATGATCCATTCTACTATATGCAGCCAGCTCCCATTTTTAGGGAGCCGAGATCGAAAAGCATTGCCAAAGAACCCGATCAAAAGCAGGATAGTGTTATAGCCCCACGCGTATAAAAAGAGCATCAATATTCCTGTAATTAATCCTTTGCTTGCCGCATAAACCAAAATCACCGATAGTACGGGTAAGGTGCAAGGGGACAGCGTAAACCCAGAAAAGATGCCGAGTAAAAATATAGAAGCGATCGAATTTATCTTTTGTAGATTCCCTGCGCGAAACTCGGGTAGACGCACCCAGCCCATGGTGTTTAGACCGATCACCAAGAATAAATTAGCAAGTAACACCCGCATCCATGGGCTTTGATTGAACGAGCCAAAAATGGCTCCCGTCATGACCGCGATAAGCCCCAACGTAACGTACGCTACCGATATGCCCAGTCCGAACAATAACACGATCACCCACGGCTTAAATCGAACCTTCTCGGCATTGACACTGCTAATGACGGTAAAGGTGATAGGGATCATGGGGAAGATACAGGGCGAAAAAGAGGTTATTACTCCACCTAAGTAGCATAGGAATAAAGTCAGTAACAATCCTGAACTTTGAGGGTTTCCTAATAGATTCGCAAAAAATGATTCCATGTTGGCTCTCCTTAAGGATTAAAAATCAGATTCGATACCGGCGGAGAATGTATTAAAGGATGTGCCGTCGTTTCTGAGGTATAAATCAAAATGGGCGCTAAGGATCCCTGAGAAATTTATTGATCGTTGATCAAAAATAAATTCATGCCGAACCCCGAGTCCCAATTGGTTGGCACTAAACGGGGCCAATGCCGTTTGACTTGAATAATATCCCGTTGGCATGGTGGCGAAAGAGGATGCCCAGAAATTGGCTGCGTTTTGACGATAATAACGATACACGCCTTCTAATATCGTGGCGTCTTGAATATACGTTCGATAGGTTATGTCGCCCGAATAAGCGGTAATGCCAAAGGTATCGTTGTATCCCCGTATTCGAAGGTGAATGGCCGATTTATCCGTTAAGCCCTGACTCAATACCGCCGTTAATGCTTCCCCCGTTCGACTTTTGGGGAGATTCTCTATAGACTGAGGCGACCCAAGTCCACTGGAGACCGTGACGTAGTGATAGCCGGTCGAAAGGTAGCCGTTGATGTTAAAGGTCTCTAATAAGAGTTTTATTTTGCTTTTATTGCTTAGGATATGTTCTAACGAAATTAGATAATTTGTTTGTTGACTGGTCAGATCGCCCGCGGGTGGCTTTAAGAGGACATTGTCGGTTGGGGTGGGAGTGATCGTGCTTGCCGTGTAATACGCTGCGAGTCCCATAGTAAAAAATTCATTCAAAATGGGTGTATTTAGGGATTGTCCAAGCGTAAACGACGAATAATCGGACTTGGTGCTGACGTCGAGTCCCGTTACCCCTTGCAAGGTGTCAGTATAACGGCTGCTAAACGATACGCCTGCTGAGTTACGATATTTTGAGGCATCCACCGTTTGCCCTGACGGGGCAGTTACCGTTCCAAAGCTTGGCGCAGAAACCCCATCCAGCCCATATCGGAAGGATAGCGAGGAGTCGACGGTTAGATCGGTGGTATACAAAAACAGGTGTTCGAAGATCTTTGTCTTTTCACTATCTCCATAGTTAAAGAATTTATAGGCAATATGGTTGCCAGCCGCCATTACCTTCTCGGTAATAGATCCGATGATAAAGAAAACGAGCAATAAGGGACGAAGCCACTTAATTACAGCCACAAGACCCTCCGGCAGTGTCAAATCCACCGATAGACCCTTCTCGGACTTTGTAAATATGTTGGTCAAGGGCGGTCTTTAATCCGTCGTTATCTAATTGCATAATGGGGTCATTGAGAAACCCTTTATCATAAAAATTAAGCTCTTCACTCACGGCAAGTGGGGTTGCTAAGATCATCAAAAGAAAGAGAACATATTTCATTTAATACGAAGCCCCCCTAAACCAAACGATCATTATTTCGAATTGATTTTATCAAGAACACACCGATGACTGCAAATGTCACAAGTGGCGAAACATATTTAGGAATCTCAATCCCAAAGCTTTCCGAGATCATGATGATGCCCAAAAAAAGAATAGAATACATCGCGCCATTTTTTAGAAATTTAAATTTTTTAATATAATCGACCCCTTTGATGGTAAATTGCCTTACGACTAAGGCCCCGATACCATTCCCAATAATGATGAGGGGGACTGACATCGTAAATGCGAAGGCTCCCACCACACCATCGATCGAAAAGGTGGCATCAAGTACTTCTAGATACAAGAGTTTGCTAAGATCAGAAAGTCCTCGATTATGGGATAGCTTTTTTTCGGCTTTTTCGGCTTGTTCACGAAATCCATAAACGATAAAGAAAGCGGTAGAACCAATGGTTGTAGCGAAGGCCATAAGGGGGTTGAGCTTGAGGCTAAACCAAACAAGAACGGATAAAAGAATAGAGGCCATCGCAAAGAACCAAACGCCATGATGGCTGAAGAAACGCTCCCCTTTTATCCCAAATTCTTTGTCTTCAAGGAATAACCAATGGGAAAAAAGGAAAACCAAAAAAACCCCGCCTGCCATGAGTAGCAGAGGTGCGGATGTTGCGACTGACTTAATAATGTTCGGGTCATTGCTAAAGGCAGCTGTGAATGAGCCTATCATCCCCAATGAAGGATTGGCCATCCAAACAATTCCCCATGGGAGCAATCCTCGGACGAGGAATACTCCAAAAAAGAGTCCCCAAACAAGAAACCATTGGCGCGATTTTGTGCCCATGGTCGCCAACACATCGGCATTCACAACAGCATTATCAATGCTAGAGATGACTTCAAAGGCACAAAGCCCTAAAATCGTGAGAATTATGGAGATCCAATCCATTGATTAGTCGCGTCGATTTCCTAGTATCCGTAAAATCATAATGAACAGATTAATGAAGTCTAAATATAAAGTGAGCGCGCCGATGAGGGCATATTTTTGTAGCGTGGTCTCATCATTGCCCAGATCCTGAACCATCAATTTTAATTTTTGGGTATCATAAGCGGTTAAACCAATAAAAACGCCCACACCGATATAGGAAACGATCCAGTCTATAGCTGGGCTTCGAAGGAAGAGGTTCACAACCGAAGCAATAATGATCCCAATAAGACCCATAAAAGCGAGTTTACCTAATTCTGTAAGATCGGCCTTTGACTGAAAACCATAGATCGTCATGGCACCAAAGGTCATAGCGGTTACGAGAAACGCTAGCCCAACAGATGATCCCGTGTAGACGAGCAGTAACCCCGACAAGGTGATACCGTTTAGGATCGAGTAACCCACAAAAACAGCAGATGCGGTGGACAGGCTCATTCGGCCAATGGCACCCGCTAAACTTCCGACCATAATGAGTTCAATAATAACGAGTCCAAACAGCAACATCGGGTTTCCAAATATGAGTGTCGTTAGCGAAGGGGAGGAGACAACATAAATCGCTGCCGCCGCCGTTAGTACAAGAGCCAAGGTCATCCATGCATAAACACGATTAAAAAAAGAGCGCTCAACCGAAACAACCGGAGACGAAATCGACTTTGCCATGAAAATACCCCTTTCAAGTGTTGGTAAGCCCTTATTATAACAGATGTACCAAAGAGTTTGTAAACTTATCCATTACTTTGCCTTGATGCAATTTAAACATTCGCCCCTGACGAAAGGTCGGAATTGCGTTAAGCGTTTATTAGCTTTTTTGTGTTATCAATCGCGTGTTGAGACTGAATAAGCCCATCGATAGAAAGGTCTTCGTCGAGTTCTGGCCAATGGATGCCATAACCGAATGAATCAAATTCGAATGAATTTCTTTTTGAAGCATTGGCTTTGAAGAGAGCCTTTGAAATTGATTTTAAGTCGAAAGAATATTCTTTGTCGTCAACAGTAAGTTGCAGCATCTCACCCGAAAACGCTACTTTCTGTATCTGATGATGTTTCATAGTGAACCTCCTTGTTTTGTTTTAAGAAAAGA
>CAIUCY010000106.1 GCA_903897765.1 uncultured Candidatus Marinamargulisbacteria bacterium
ATCCAAATAAAATAAAACATTATTAAGGGAATGAAGCCGTTTATAATCATCCACATCCATGACTAATAGTCGAGTAACCACGCTACCCGTTTTATCGACCAAAGCACCATCTTCTTGGATCTTAAAAGCATCCTGAGCTGGAACCTCTATAGGCTGCATTTCTTCACTTAAAACAGGGAATTTACCGGCCATAGATACGAGCACGTGATCATCATTCATCTCAAAGCGTCCATCCCGTGTAAACAGAAGCCGTCCCGAAGGGTCGCGTACTACAAAAAAACCCTTTCCAATAATAGCCGCATCCAAATTCCTACCCGAGAAAACCAAGGGTCCTGATACCCATGAATTTTTACGAACAGAAACAACTTGTCCGGTAACAGGGTCCATTCGAGAAGATGTACTGATAAATCTAAAACCGGCTGTCTTCGCATTGACAACATTTTCCATATTTATTTCACTGTCCTTCTCTGAGGACTCCATGCCACTCCCTGCGATGTCAATGATCGGATCAATAGTTGAAGGAAATGAAATTCCAAATAGGATCAGTATCCCAACAAAACAAACCGCTTCATACGTCTTTTGATGAATCATCGTTTTCATTTTCCTGCTTTGATCGCATCAAACTTTGAATGCCCCTTTTTCTTTTGCTCCAACTTATAGACGAAAGCAAGAACCTCGGCGACCAAGGTATAAAGTTCCGGGGGTATCTCGGTCTCCAACTCGAGAGAGCCTAAAAGTTTTGCAAGGGCGGGATCTTGGTATAACGGGATCTCATTTTCTTCGGCTAATCGAATGATCTCCTCTGCAATACTTCCTTTCCCTTTGGCCAGAAGGATCGGTGATGCATTTTTATTCGCATCATACTTAATAGCTGCCGCTATTTTTATCTCGTTTTTCTTTTCTTCCGCCATTATACTTCTGTCCTGACACGTTTCATGTGATCAAGATCAAGGGTTGGGCTAAGTATTTTATTGATCTCGATCTTCTTAACCTGAGATTGAAAACCTTTCACCTGAAACTCCAAATTTGACATCTGCGATCGAAGCATCGCCGAATTTGCAGCGATATAACGACGGGCATCTTCATTGGGTGTATTAAACAAATACCAAACATCCTTACCGGTAATTTCGACAATGACGGCAATATCACCCATCGATTCGGTTTCAACTTTCAATATGATCTGAGTTTTATCCGGATTTACGGGTGCCTTTTTCTTCGTGGGATCGCGTTTGACCAAGATCTCAATATTCTTTGATCGCTCACTGAATGGATTGGGGATCATCCAATAGAAATATTTGTCAGGAAGTTTGGGATCATAATTCTTTGATAATTTACTTAAAATGGACTGTCCAACAACATTATCAATCACGTCGCTCATTTGAGACTCTAAAGCTTTGAGCGTAGCGATTAACCTTTGTTTCTCTTCGGGGTTACCTGTTTTCTCGATTTGTTGACGGATGCCGGCAATTAACGATTTAAATGCTGTTAAGTCTTGAAGCAATAAGCGGCTTTCGGCCATTTGTGGGAGCTGCCCTCTTGCAACAATTTGATTTAAGGCAGTCATCTCAGCCTCAGACAACACTCCCCCATTTAGAAAACTTTGCAGATGAGCCATATCAGCTTCTGACAATGTTGATTGCCCCGATAAAATATGGGTCATCGCCGCTTGCTGTCCAGGTGTCATCTGGGCAAATTTAGCATTCATTGCATTTTGCAACAAACTGGCTTCTGCAGTAGAAGGCAAAGCCACTCTGGGTGTTACCTCCTGATTTTGCATCTTTTTGATGCGAGTATCAAAACCCCCCAACATTGTTGACACACGGTTTGCTAAAGCCGGATTAAGACTAGACTGTCCGTTAAGTGCGGCTTGGGTTTGAGCCATCCCCTGCTGAAGTTGCTGCAACTGAGCAGAGAGATTATTGGCCCCTGAAAAGGTTTGCTCTAAAGCTCTCATCGCAGCAGGATTGGCCGCGACCCCTTTTGCCAAGGCAGTAAACGCCGCTGTCTGAGAGGTGGGATTACTGCTCTTAGTCTGAAGTGCTTGATAAAGCTGAGAAAAGTTCTCTGGACTTAACTCAAGCCCATATTCAAGCATCTTAGACGCCATGGCTTGATTTTCCGGAGTATCGGCCATATTTATTGACATTAATTGCGTTGAAATATCCTGTTTAGAAAGGGCACGAGATACCTGTGCCGAAGCAGATGCAGCCGCGGCGCTAGACGCTTGGGATAATGCCTGTGAGGCTGCAGTTGACGCCGAGCTTGCGGCAGACGAGGACGTTCTAGACTGCGATTGACTTTGCGAGTCTGAGACCGATTCGGGCGATTGAGGTGTTGGTTTTATAGTCGGCCATATGATAGGCGCACCCGGATGGATCCCGCCTCCCGAGCCAGGATTAACAGAGTCCATTGATATAGGATGTCATCGCGACACCCCCCAAATCTTTAATAGAAAAAGCAGCAGGCTCAATTAACCATTGCAATAAAAGCCCATCAGCCATGGCGATCATCGCAACACTTGTAACTTGAGCATCCATTGAACGGAATATCTTTCGTTCGATACCATCTTCAAGGATACCTGTAAAAAGATCACGAAGGCTTTGATAGACATCTGAAATATCTTGTTTGTTGAGAAGGGGATTCCGTGTTAATTCTGACCAAAAATCAAAGTATATTTGATACATATCCCGATAAGACTCAATGGTTGCAAAATATTGGGTATAAAAGGAAAGGATCTGCCGTCGTGGATCTTTTTCGGTTTCCATGATCTCTTGCATTTGCTCTGCGAAATAACTGAACCAGACACGAAAAGCATGCAAAAACAGTTCATCTTTGCTCGGGAAATATTCGTAAAGGGTTCCCTTCCCAACATCAGCATGAATAGCGATGTCCGACATTTTGGTGTCACGAAACCCAAACTTAGCAAAGATTGGGATCGCGGCCTGAACCAATTGTTCACGTTTCTCTGTTTTATTCACGATCTTAGGCATCACTTTTGAGTGTACTGGCTATCGTTTATCGAGTCAAGGCAAAGCGAATTGACTGTTGTCAGTCTTTTAAAGGCATGGTATTCTACCCTCTGTTATGTCAAAACAATGTGAAATATGCGGCAAAAAACCTCAAGTTGGCAACAATGTGTCTCACTCTCAACGTAAGACTAAACGTCGTTTTCTTCCTAACATTCAAAACGCAACCGTTGACAACAAAAAATTAAAAATTTGCACAAGTTGCATCAAAACCTTAGCTAAAGCCTAACTTCAGATAAATACAAATCTAAGTAAATCCTTATCAGCCTACGTTTATGAACGGATGAGAAAATAAATTGATTTTCTTGAGTTATCCCCCTCTTTAATAAAGAGGGGCTAGGGGAGTCTATCCGCGGCTTTGGGCGACGAGTACGACCCCGATCATGATGACCGCGATACCTGCCCAATTTATAGGATTCACCGTTTCATGAAATAAGAATATCGAAGCTATCGCCACAAAAATATAACTGAGGCTAAGCATAGGATAGGCGAAGTTGAGTGGAACACGGGAAATAAGATACAGCCAGAAAACGGTACCTAAAAAATAAAAAACAAGCCCAAAAAAAACAAAAGGATTCAAAAATATCCTTATATATTGGAGAAAAATACCTTTTTGAATAAGACTAAAACTCCCTATTTGCTTCATGCCCATTTTTAAAAGGATCTGCCCTACAACCCCAATTAATACGGGGGTCAAGATCATTAATGGAAGTTTAATGACTGATATCATGGCGCGATCATGCTATCGATTGAAAACATTTATGTCAACCTCATCAAGATCAGGACGACGAAGACGAATGGCATCCGTTTCATCAGGGGTAAGGGTTTGGTCTGTTCTCACACCTCGGTTCAAGGAAAGGATATCAATATTATCCGATTCAAAAACCTCTGCGATAGCTTGAAGGGTTTCAATGGATATGGGGGCAACCCCGTTTTTATAGGCTGGCGCGCGGACAACGGTATTTAGCTGAATACGATCCGGACGAATACGAGCGATGGCTTGTTTAAGGGCAAGCACCTCTGAAGGAAGATCATTTATCCCTTTGACAAACAAAATCTCTAACCATATTTTTCCTTTAAAAAGATCTCGAAAACGAACTAATCCCTCAACAATATCAGCCACCTGAACACCAGGAACGGGTTTATTGACTTGCTCAAATACATTCTGAGTTACCGCATCCAATGATGGCATAATAATATCGACCCCCACGATCTCTCGACGCACGTGTTCATCCCGAAGGAGTAATGAGTTCGTGATGAGAACGATTGGATATGAAAATTCTGTTTTTAATCGAGCAATAATAACATCCATATCCATGTGTAGAGTAGGCTCACCTGACCCTGTAAGCGTTAGACAATCGATGGGGTAAGGGCAAGCTTTGATCTCTGCAACCAATGCATCGAGGTCGACAAAAGACTGTCGTGTTTCGGTAAGCAAAGTCGTTTTGCCCACTTCACAATAAAGGCAATCAAGGTTGCAGGTTTTGGAGGGAACAAGATCAATACCAAGCGAATGACCCAAACGACGAGAAGCAATAGGGCCGAAAATCATACTCATGTTCGCCATTTTCTTAAATTATCAATTTCACGCTGTGATAAAAGTCGGGTTTTGCTCAGAGCAAGCCGACCCAAATCGATAGGGCCAAAATGAGTGCGTTTAAGTTTAAGGACCTCATACCCTACCGCCTCGAACATGCGTCGAACCTGACGATAACGACCTTCAGAGATTGTAATTTCAATATTTAAACCATCGTCCCCCAAGGTATTGATCGAGGCAGACTTCGTCATCACCCCATCAAGCTCAACACCTTTGGCCATGATTTGAGCGTCTTCTAATTCGAGGGGTTTATTTAGCATCGCCCGATAAACTTTTAACACATGGAATTTGGGATGGGCTAGACGTTGTGTCAAATCACCATCATTGGTAAGGATCAGCAATCCAGTGGTCGCTCGATCAAGTCGACCTATCGGATGCAGGTGATGATACTCTGGGGGCAAGATATCATAAATGGTTTTTCGGCCTTCAGGGTCAGATTTGGTGGTCAGCGAGTCTTTTGATTTATGGAACATCACGTATTCAAATTTCGGCTTTTCAACAGGCTTGCCACTAACCTTAATGCGATCTTTGGAAGGGTCGATGGTTTGCCCGACCTTAGCTGGCTTGCCATTAACGATCACCTTTCCCTCTTCAATAAGCTGATCGGCCTTTCGACGTGATGTAATACCGGATTCGGCAAGAAATTTATTAAGGCGGGTCATACCCTATTTTATCTTGATGATCGACTTCACGGCATCGAGGGTTTCTTTAGCAACACGGCGAGCTTTCTCAGCTCCCGTTTGAAGGACATCTTCAATCGCGGATTTATTTTGAAGAAGGACTTCTCGTTTGTCTCGAATGGGGCCAATAAAAGACTGGACGACTGGGATAAGCTTTTTTTTACAGTCGACACAGCCGATACCCGCCGATTTACACCCATCGGATAACTCTTGCAAGAGATCTGGATTGAATATGCCTTGCAGAGCAAAGACAGGGCAAATATCAGGATTACCTTTATCTTGACGACGTAAGCGGGCTGGATCGGTGAACATGGTGCGTAGTTTTTGGTCGATCTCTATATCAGATTCACTCATATACAAGGCATTACCATAACTCTTACTCATCTTACGTCCATCCGTTCCAGGGAGCTGAGGAAAGGAGGTAAACCTTTCAGTGGGTTCCTTAAAATAATCCGTCTTGAACAGGGCATTAAAACGACGAACGATCTCACGGGTTAATTCAATGTGGTAGGACTGATCCTTGCCCACAGGAACAATGTCAGATCGATACAGCATAATATCGGCTGCCTGTAGAACCGGATAGCCTAAGAACCCATAAGTATTGAGGTCTTTGCCTTGGATCTCTTCTTTTTTACTTTTATACGTTGGAACCCGCTCCAGCCAAGGCAATGGCGTTATCATCGAAAATATTAAGTGAAGTTCGCTATGTTCGGGAATATCGGACTGTACAAAAAGGGTAGCCTTATTTGGGTCAACGCCACTGGCGATGAGATCGGCAACGACTTCAAGCGTACTTTCGTGAATATTAACGCCATCCTCATACGCGGAAGTCAGCGCATGAAGATCAGCTACAAAATAATAGGCATCATACTCTTGCTGAAGCGTGACCCAATTGTGTACCGCACCAAAAAAATTTCCAAGATGCATTTTTCCCGTGGGCTGAATACCGGAAAGCAATCGCTTTTTCATGAAGTCATTGTAACATATTGTTGTTAAACGTTTGAGCCTATCATATGATGGGAATAAGAAATCTATGAGTCAAATTCGATGGATCAACTTAGTTATCAATCAGCCCTCACTGAACTTTGACGAGACTCTGACATATCAACGTAGTCCTTTTTGTTATTTTGTCTTTTCCTATCAAGAATATGATGTCTATTTTCACGCCCTTCTCTATCGATTGATCCTTGTCCCCAATCAACATACTCACCCTATGATAGGACTTGTCGAAGCAGGACTTTTTTCCACACATGACGACATCGTTGAAAGTGAGCGAAGGCTTTCCTCAAAAGAACCCAGCGATAACCATGTCCGGCTATTAATGACAGATAAATGTAATTTAGCCTGTACCTATTGTTATGGTGATGCAAAAACTGACGGAGAAACACTCAGCTTTGAACGTATTCAAGCCTTATTTAACGACCTTGCCCCTGATCGATCCCTCAATGTCGAATTTCATGGTAATGGTGAACCGACTTTAGCCCTCCCCCTCATCAAAGAAACAATCGTCTATTTAAAAGAGCGCTTTAACCAATTAACCCTAACGATACAAACGAACGGCCAATTTGACGATGAAACGGCTAAGTGGCTAATCGATAGCCCGATCCATGTAGCTTTTTCGATCGATGGCCCCAAAACCATTCAACTCGCTCAACGTCCAGATGCCACAGAGAATGCACAGAGTTTTGAAACACTTATTCATAATATTGAACACTTTCATCAAGCTGGAAAAGGCTTTCAAGCCATTTGCACCATCACCGAGTATAGCCTCCCGCAGATGGACGCTATTTATTCGTTTCTAAAAAGCATAGGAATGAAATATTTCAAGATCAACCCCCTAGTAAAAATCGGCCGTGCAACTCAATCGAATAATCCGATTCAAAACGCACCTGATTCAAAGACTTTTGCCAAGCAATTAGCTTTGATCGCTGTAAAAGCATATTTCGATAAGATATTGGTCGATTCGGACTTTTTACCCTCGTTCCACACAAAATCCGCGGGGTGCTTTCGTTGTGGTGCGTGTTCACCAAGCATCGTTCTCAGTCCGAATGGAAGCGTCATCGCCTGCGCCGATGCAAGTCTGGCGACTACTCAGGAGAATAATCCCTTTATATGGGGATTTTGTTCGATCGAAAAGGGACTTCAAGTTGAGCCACACCGTCACGATACACTTACCCATCGAAACGTGCTGGGAATGCCTTCATGCAAGGCATGCTTTTTGAGATATCATTGTTCAGGTGCTTGCCTTATTGAGAACTATCTCGAAACCGGTACGATAGAGACCCCTTCAAAAAAAGCTTGTGGCGCTCGACAACAATTTTCGATCACCTATTTTAAGACCTTAGTAGAAAATCTACTCCGTCGCTCCTGATGTAAGCAACAATTCGACAATATCTTGTCGATCAATGTCTCTCGCAAAACGTAATGCCGTATAGTCGAACATACGTTCATTCACTAGCGCCCCTTTTTGTATGAGCAGCTGAGCCACTTGAAAGTTGCTGTTTGCAACTGCCAACATCAAAGCGGTTGTGCCATATTGGCTCTTTTTATTGATGTCTGCACCATTATTAACCAAATACCAGGCCATATCGGCCATATTATGAGTACATGCTACAAGCAGGGGCGTCCATCCATCGGGGTCTGCAGCATTGATATCGGTTTCATTGGCAAGCATCAATTTGGCTGTGTTGCCTGCGTTAAATGCAGCAGCACTCAGTAAGACAAAAGGCTTTGAGACTTTCTCACTCTTGATCATTTCCTTGATAGCCTCCGAATCATCACCCATCAATGCCGAGAGATAATCCCTTGTCTCGGGCTCTTCCAACTTGACCAGTTCTCGCGTCAACAAAGAAGCCGCCTCATGTTCTGAGATTTTATTAAGCGGAACGATCGTATCCATGATCTTTTTTGCAAGGGATGGATTGATGGCATTACCATCATTAAATCCACCTTTTTCATGAAATTCTTCAATGTATCGAGGGTTAATTTTCCAAAAAGCGAACGTAATCATGGTAGCCTCCTGTATTTGTTCCTTACCTCCTAGTATAATGACAATAAGAAAAAAGTTAAGGGGTAACATGTCAGATACAACTTGGGGGAAAATTAAGGATACTCCGCTTAATGCAACTGAAGCCTTTTTGAATCCTTCGATCCTAAATCAATATCCACCGTTTGATGAGTTACTTGCCGCTCTTGGACAACGCTTGGATAGCTATCAACGCTATCCAACTGAGTGGTTTATCGGAAAATCTATTCTAGATGTTGGTTGTGGATTGGGAGAGGATCTCTTTGAGTTAAACGCAATAGGCCATAATCAAAACACGATCTATGGTCTTGATCTCAATCCTGATCTTGTTTCCAGAAGCAAAGCCCTTCTCGAACACTTTGGTCTTACAGCGACCCTTCAGGTCGCCGAGGCAGACGCACTGCCCTTTGCCCCAAACTCTATTGACATAGTAACGTGTAAGCGGGTACTACAACACCTTTCATCGCCTACAAAAACCGTTGCAGGCTTTTTTAACATTTGCAAACCTAATGGGCATATCTTTCTTTGTGAACCTGATCGAGGCAGTTTGATCATTCATTCTCATCAAAAAGAAACAACTCGAAAAATTATTTATTATCTTGAAGATGTCGTAGCAACACCTTGGGCGGGCAGAGCCTTATTAAGCTGGCTGCAACATCCTCAAGCCCTCCATATTGATCTAGACACGTCTTCATTGTCACATTTGTCATGGACAGATGCTAATCGAAATTTTGGCTTTGACCTAGCCCTTCCCCAGATGGTTCAAAAAGGCATATTGACAATCGACGAAGCGCGATCGTGGCAAGACGAACAACTGAATCTCACGAAACAAGGAGCATTCTACTGTATGTCCTCGATGATCCGTGCCCATGCTTTACTCCGCAGTTAAAACCGCTATCGCCGCATCAAGCATATCGCGTTGATCAGTCTTTGAGGCGGCGATCAACTCAACCTGAGCCGCACCGAGTAAGTGGGTCTGGCAGTGATTCATAAGGGCTATTTTAATCTCTGCCGCGTCGGGTGAATAAATTTGATGTGATGACAAGACGCCCCCCCCCTTCGCATTAAATAAAGACAATTTGTCAGTATAGACAGACGCTATTCTTGATCGATATGCCTGATTTTCTTCATTCTCAAAATAAGCCATCGCTTTCTTAAATCCTAATGAATGGGGGACGTTTTCATAGAGATAGATTTCAACATGATCCATCCGATCGAGGTGTCGACGAATAAACTGAAGCGTTTCAACCGCCTCTAAAGGTGTCTCTGATGGGAAACCAATAATAAAAGAAACATGTAGGATCAGACCAATGTCCGCAGCATCTTGAACAATTCGCTCATTATCCGTCACCTTGGTACCCTTGTGGAACTCATCAAGTAAGCGCTGGACATGGCTTTCCAAGCCCAAGGACATAAACACGCAACCTGCCTGTTTTAGGTCGAAGAGTCTATCACATGTAAGCTGTGGATGAACCCGAAAGTAACTACTCCAAAAATAGGTTCGAGGGGATTCCAATAACTTTTCGATAAAATGATCAAGCCAGTCCATATGGCCATTAAGCAACATATCCGTAAAATAAAACCGTTGTACGCCAAACGTATTGAAATAGTAGTCCAGTTCGGAAACCATACGCTCAGGTGTCTTGCAACGATAACCATTCCAAAAAACTTTATGAGCACAAAATAGGCATCGACTCGTACAACCACGAGAGGCATATACAGGCAGCAATAAGGGCGACACATACCAATGTGCAATATTGGGCAAACGATGCAACCATGGGGCATGTTCTAAATCCATGTCCACAAGACCAACCAAAGGGTGTTGCTCGCCCCGAAGAATGCGGGACAAAACTTCTTCTCCTTCACGCTCGATCAGGAAATGGCACAAACTTTGAGCGATCCAATCCTCATAAAGCTCACGACGCTCAAGTACATCGGGCCCCCCAACAATAATCGGGACGCTAGGCATTTCATTTCTAAGCAATTCAGCTAAGAACATCGATGATTTATAGGAGATCTCAAAGGCTGAAAAAGCAATGAACCGAGGTGACCGATTCGACACATATACGAGAATATTTCGATAATAATCGGCTAACTTATGGGTATCCCCTCCTTGAACAATATCAGCCCAGAGGTTTGGGTCATATTGGTAAAGGTCTGCATTAATGTCCATGATCTCTGACCGAAAACCAGCCTCTTCGACGTAGGTCGACAAATAATTAACTCCGGGGGGTGGCATAAAAGGTAGATACGCCGGAAAGTGGAAAAAAAGGACATCAAGACTCACGCATCAACCTCAAGAAATATTGGACAAAAAACCATCTTTTCGCATCGCAACGTCTTTGAATGGGTTCAGACCAAGTTCCAGTTTCTTGGTACAGGGCAATGAGGCAATCTCCAGCACAATTATATTTTAAAAAACATCGCTGACAGATTAAGGGCATGTTCTCGAGTGTTCTAGACTGAAGGGCATTCTCTTTTGTTGTGTCCACATAAAGTCCATCGGATCGGACACACCCCCATATAAAAGGATTTTCAATAGGTGGCAAGATATCATAGGCTCGCGTGCAGGCAACTAGATCACCATTATAATGGACGCAAGTGCTAGGGCGACACGCATCACATTGAAAATTCCGAGGGGTATATCCTTCTGTAAGGTCCGCAAGAAAATCGGAAACAAGGACGATTCCCTCAGTCTCTGCTTGTAGCCGCAAAGGGAGAAAAGCATCGATAAAAGCCATTTCATCAGTGGCAGAATGAGCTCGCCCCAAGGCATGAGACAAGTTAAACATCATGGCTTTCACACCAAGTGCTTTTAAATAATTAAAAATTTCATCCATATAAGGCAAACTTTCAGGGGTTATGATAGAAATTGTTTGAAGTGGGTATGATTGTGTCAGTATCGCTCGAATATTAGACTCCGTTCGCGATTGGGAGCCATCAGCGCCGGGTCGTTGTCTATTTTGAATCCATGCGGGGCCATCGATACTAATACTGAGGCTAACGCTATTTTCGATTATCCATGCCAAGACCTCTTCACTAAACACTCCATTGGACTGTAAGCGAAAACGGGGTTCGATCAACAATTCTTTCGCCTTTTGGGCAATAAGTCGCATTTCGTCAAAAGCAAGGGTGGGTTCTCCCCCGCCGTGGAACTCGATCTCGACATCCACTTTTTGCTGCTCAGGTAATGTCTCTATCATATGACGGAACGTCTGATCGATTATATCCTTTGATAGGGTGGAAGCTGAGCTGCCCCCCTTTAAATAACAGTAAGTACAGGATAAATTGCATCGCTCTGTCATATGAAATCGAAAACGATTAAGCTTGTTTTCTTGTATCGGCAACGAAACCCCAACATTTACTAGAAAACCCGTATTAATAAAATGGTCTTGATAAAGGGAGTTTATTGTCAACGTATCGTCTTTAAAAAAATGTTTTGGGATCGACCAAACTCGACCAAGTGCCGCCGAAAAGAAAACAGCCTCCTCGTTTTGAGCCCCCATAAAGAATAAGTCTGGCACCACCTTATAGGGTGCTTCTGAATGTCGGGGGAACGAAGTGGACATCGGCCCCAAATGACGGAATCGTATCTGCCGAAGGGGCTGGTGGAATTGTACATCTGAAGTGTAATATGGGCTTTCAAAAGGCCAACAAAACTGGATATAGGCTTGTTCTACGAGGGCTTCCGCCATTCTTTCTCTCTGTTGATAAACATCCATATCCGTATCATTGATCCATTTATCCGTATAACCATGAGCAAACTCGTGTAGCATTTGTCGACGAAAAGCAGGTTCATTATCATGGTCCATAAAAAAGGGAAGCACCAAAACCCAGACATCATGACTATAGCGAACAAATTTTCCTCGCCCCGAGGGAATGGCCGCGACAAGCTCTACAATGAGGGATGAGGGTGAACCCTGACCAGTAAGTCGACTATAAAGCTGATGCACTTCTTCCAAGAGAGGGACATATTCCTTATTGAAAAGGATCACATCTTTACTGGATCGTTGAATTTCGAGTTGGCTTGACCGATTCCACGCCTCAAAAAAATCCTCGAAAAGATCAACCTCTATAGAAAGACTATTGATGAGGCGAATAAGCTCGTCTTGATGACGATGATCAGGGGGCAAGAAACCCCATGTGGAAGCTTCTGCAATATGCTGCCCCAACACAACCATCAATCGTGTTGAAAGTCTAAAATAATTAAACATATCCGGATTAAAAAACTGCGCTGGAGATTCGCTGTGAACTGCACTTAATATTGCATACCAACGATTAAGGAACAGATCACAAGACAAACGTATTTTCACGCTATTTTATATCCCATCAACCAAAAATCATGGGAGTCGAACGGGGCGATCTTAACATGCCCAAGTACGCTCATAATGATGGCGCCCGCTTCGGAAATACCCCAAGGAAAAACATTGATCTCATGAGATCGACCCGATTCGGTGTCATATAAATCCCTCGTGATAAAGCCAGTATAGGGATCATATCCCTTATATACACTAAAAACAGGGCGACCCTCTTTAATCGCTGACACACCCACCTTTTGATAGGTGTTTTCAATAAAGTCTAGCCATTTTCTATCGGTTTCATGAAGCAACAAAACACCCCCTAAAACAAGTAAGCGTGATATTTTCTTAACGATCTCAACCCATTGCCACGGGTTAAAATGCGCTAACGAATGTCCATACATGAGTACAATATCGAACGCCCCTTCTATATTCTCTAATTCATTCATATCAAGTACCTTTGATTCCCATGAAATGAAAGGGTCATTATCGAGAAATAGTAAGGGGGTTTTTTCGAAAATATTTGGGCGAACATCCACAAAAGTAAGGGAGCTTTTAATTCGTTTAACCGCTAGCTGTTTTGCAAATAAAGCGCCGGCTGTTCCAACTCCAGAACAAACATCCAGTATCCGAAGAGTATTTTTCTGCCAAAGATAGTCAAGTGACTGCTCTGAAAAAAGAAATCCTAAATTCTGGGCTGTTCGGCGCTGGTAGGACGACCCTTCCTCGGAGGAAGGGTCGTCTGGCCATGAATAGATCTGATAATAGTCACTGAGGCTCCCCACAGTTCTATTATAGGTAGGTTGATTAAACTAAATCAACCTTTGTGCCATCTTTTAGTGTTAAGACCGGCGAACCACTCTTTAAGGACACAGAAGCTCCGGACTTACTGATAAGAACGTTAATCTTTAAAGCCACACCCTCGGGTGTACCTGAACATTCTTTCATCATCGCTTTTGCTATAGTGGTGACGAGTGAAGTTGTGTACCCAGAATAAGGCTGGGAGAACGCATTCAGTTGAAAAAATTGCCATTCATATGTTCCAACATATGAACTCCCACCGGCTTGTGTTGTCTGCTCAGTTTTCAAAACGATCCTTTCGGCCAATGCCTTCATCACCTCAGGGTTTGTTAGTGCCTGTCGTATGACCATTCGTCCTATGGCTCCTGTATTCAATAGAGTCCCGAAAATCTTATCATTTATGGTTGGGTTCGTTAGCATAGCAGACTCTAACTCTGGATTAGTTCCACTCGTTGCCACCGCCGTTATGATCGCCGAGGAAACACTCAGCTTAGTCCCAACAATTTGAGCCAACGAATTGACCGCTGTTGTTTGATCCTTAGCCAATATAGCATCAAATAATTGGGTTCCTTGGGCTATACTAACATTAGCCTTAACTAGCACCGACGATTGTAATGCAGTCGAACCATTGGTTGCCACATTCCCAATAATAGCCGACCCCAACGTCGACGGTGGGGTATTGACCGTGGAAAGTGCATCGATCGCCGCATTTTGATCGGTATTCGCTGCCGCATTAAATAAAGCGATCCCTTGAGCGGACGTCACGGGTACAGCCGTTAGGACCGCACATTGTAAAGAACTATTGGTTCCGGTTGAAACATTATCAATGATCGCAGATCCTAATGTAGAATTCTTTCCGTCCACAACCTTTAAAGCATTAATCGCACTTTTTACATCCGTTGATGCCGCTCCATTAAACAAGCTGATCCCCTGAGCATTCGTGACATTGATACTGGTTAGAACACCACATTGAAGTGAACTGTTGGTTCCTGCCGCTACGTCGTCGATTATCGCCGACCCTAATGCTGGCTGACTCGTATTCACAATACCTAACGCTGTTATTGCCTCCGATTGATGGGTTGCAGCGACAGCATTAAATAATCCTACACCCTGCGGATTAGTCAGATTAACCCCTGTTAATATGGCAACCTGCAAGGAATCATTCGTACCAGATGTGACATTATTAATTATGGCATTACTGATATTTGACGGAGGCGAATTTAACGTATCCAATAGCGTCAGTGCATCCGGTTGGTTGATATTAACAGCGGCCGAAAACAAGGTTGTCCCCGTTGTTTCATTCGCACTTGTCATAAATGAGGCCGTATTTCCGAGCCCAGACACACTGGATCCAAACCCCAACTCTGTTAAGGCTAGATCAGCATTATTCTGAGCATAACTATTTAACAAGCTCGCCTCAGAGGCATTCACAGAATCCGATTCATGGCTGTTCCAAAGCTCAAGTGCCTGAGAAGCTTGGGCATCCGTTAGCACGGTATTCGTCTCATTTAATTTACTAAGAACTGCTGGAGTCCATGTTGAGACATCGTTTAGATTAACGCTGGGATTTGCACGCAAGAAATCTTGCAATACACTATTGGTTTGTACTGCGTTGGCTCCCGAAGAATCAAAACCCGACATATTAAGACCGGTTGTCGTATTCAACCTCCCCTGCCCAGAGCTTAGTTTCGTCGCAGCATCGTTATAAAATCCTCCGGTCATTTTGATCGAATCCCGATTTTTTTGTACCCCCGAAGCCGTCACATTTTGATCAACATACGATGAAACCGCACCGACATCCGTTGCATTGGCGATCTGAACCCCTGTCTTAAATTGATATCCATTGGCTTGAAGCGTTGCATACCCCGAACCCACCGCTCCACCCGCTCCATTATCGCTAACCGTGGTTGTACCAACAAAATCTCGAAGTGTCGCTGTATTAGTTGCCTCCGCATATAAGCTTCCGCTGCCTCCTAAGTTTTGAATATTGATCAACGCCACTGGATCGCACATTCTGCAAGCGGATGCTGATTTTGTTACAGTGACGGGGGCATTGAGTGTATTGACAGTGGAACTTGCAATGACATTCGCACCCAGATCAAGCGCAAAGGAGTCACTGGATAGAACACCTAGTTTTCTCGTCTGTGTCGTTGTCGTCGTATCGGTACTCGTCGTTGTCGTTGTCGAAGCTGCATAACCGCCAGCGATGACATTCTTTTGATTTTGAGATAGGTTATAACCAATATAGGTCTGTCCCGCAACTAAACCGGCAGCATCTGAAACAGATTTTGGAATATATATTGTCACATCGCCAGTATTACCCATTGTGCTCCCAGTAGCATTCGCGGCCGTAGGATCATTTGTGATTGTAATATGAGTATGCCAATTCCCCGTTCCATTTCCGTTAACCCACACTTGGCTTGATGGTGTCGAAGACACTGCACCTTTGGCACTTGTGACAGCGGTATTAACAATCGAAATTTGTCCATTATTGATCTTGGCTAACCAGGTCGCAGAATCGGCTCCTCTAAGACCCGCAATTAGCGTTGCAATGGATAGATCCGCCGCTCCATCCTTAAATCCAAATCCTGCCGGAGGCGTAAAATTTGATAATTGTCTGGCAAATGCCTCCGCTTGAGAATCTCCTAAAGTGGAATCAACGTTAACCTCGATATTACCCGACGTACTAAACGTCCCACCGGTTTGATTAACATTCACTTGTGTTCCCGCTGCCATGCCACTTAATTTAGCGGTACTTGCAGCAACACTCTCTTTCAAATTAACATTGTAATTGACTTGAGTCTGAGCGGAACTATCAGCAGAACCATCAATGTTCAAATTGACATTAACGATCCCAGCAATATTACTATCATTCTGAGAAAGCTCTTGGGTCTTATTAATATCAATTCGGGACGCTGCGATCGTAGCACCACTAACATTAATATTATTCGCAATATTATAATTGTTTACGTACGCACTATTAGCAAGATTACCCGTTGTGGTTATATCGCCTAATGTCACATTCAAGGCTCGACTTACCAAGGTTAATCCCTTCGAAGAGTCCTTATCCGTAACACTGAGACTTCCCAACGCAGAAGCGGCTGTCGTCGTTGTCGACAAAGCCGTACCCGACGCCGTCTCGTTGATCAGAAGTCCATCCGAATCGGCAACAATAAGTTGGATATCATGCGTTCCCGCATCATTGATATTAATACGGTCAAAATCTAATTTATTAGCATCACCATCATCTAAATTTAAGGTTATTGCGCCCGTTCCTGAACTTAGATCAAATCGAACATTTAAATCCGTTGTTCCTTGTCCCGTTGAGGCAAGCCATGATCGAAACTCACTTTCTGTTATTGTCGTATCCCCGTTTCCGATTTGGCTTAATGTCGCACTATTTATTATTATTTCCCCCATAATGTCCCCCTTGTTTAAGATTCGTTATTGCTAACTAATTATTATATCGCCACATTTGCCCTTAACTTATGCATCGATATATCTTGATTATTTCGATGATAACGATTAACCCTTTTTTGAACCCATTGCAGCTCTTCGAGCAGATGCTTCGGCTGCTGCTTTGGCATCAGCTTGTTGCGAATCAGCTTCTTCTTGATTATGCTTTTCGGTATCTTCTTTATCTTGATCTGCCTGTTTACTCTCTTCGTACTTCGTGTTTTCATTGTATATGTCGGTGATATCGCCTGCTAATTGGATTTCTTGATACAACGATATAAGCTCTTGATCCATATGCACCAGTCCATTAACCTTTCCCACATGCATGATTTGTGTATTCAGTCCGACCGCATCTGCTCGCAGAGAGCCAGCAACATTAACACCGTCTGACGATGTTAGCGCCTGGAAATAATCAACCACCTTGCGTTTTCGCTTTGATCGAGTATTTTGATTATACCCATCTGCTGAATTACTTGTATCTCTGGCGATATCGTCCATTAAGGATACTCTATCTGTTGAAACACGATAATCAAACGCACCAAAGTCCATACTAGTTGATTCTGCCTTCTGCGAATAGATCGTTCCATCTGACTCATACCAACCCGATCGTTTAGCCGATCCGATCATATCGGTACCTTTAACTCCATCTGCATAGCGTCCCTTAAATTCTGAGGACATCATTAGGTTTTGGAAATCACCTTTCATATAGAACTCGTTATAGTATAATTTCTTTATATCATCAGCGGTTTTAACATCGAGTGTTTTTTGGATCTTTCCTTGTAAGATATTATATTGATCCGTTAAGGCGGTAGTCATATTATCGTATAAATCCTTATAGTCCGCAGCGACCATTAAAATATCATATGTACTAAGACCTCTGGTTTGCCCCCCCTTATGATCCGTATGCTTCACCGTTTTTCCTTGATCTGTAAATTTTTTCATAAAACTACCTGATTCATCCGCAGCTATTTGTTGATAGATATTAGGTTGCCCCGATGAAGCGTCATCGTTGTATCCATCTTCGATCCCCTGAAAATCGCGGGTAAATTCATCGATCATTGAGACAAACCGAGTAGAACTAGAATTGGGATTTTTGTAATAAGTTACAGTTGGAGCTTTATTCTTTGAAGATCCCGAGGTGATCCTAGAGGGATCTTGATCACAATCATCGGTATTCAGGTCCCAATTCGTAGCAACGTCCGCTCGTAATTTATAGGAACGATCGCTAGCGATCGGTGGATCGGTATCCATATTTACATCATAGAACAATTGTCCATAGCTCCATTTATTAACAAAATCAGGACAATCAATAAATGTACTCGCATGTAAATTCGGAGTCCCATTAAAATCCTGACAGGATATTTTATGTGTTGCTGATTGCGTGATCATTCTCCGTGAAAGATCAAATTTCTTATTATTCTCATAAAGCGCCACATCCGGGTGTGAGGGTGAGGTGCCTAGGGGATTAACCGTCGACTTGATCCCCATCGTAAACGTTGAATACTTTTCTGGGTTGACCGTACAGTCCCATACGCTTCCAGCGAACAAGGGGATAAGGATCTTGTCTATTACATGTTTGCCATCCTCTCTTGGCGTTCCATTAGAACCTGTCACAGGCTCGTTGTCCGTATCTTTTAGCACATTAACCGCTGGCGCTTTTACCTCAATCCCATTCGCATCCTTGGGGTAATTGCCCGCTATTTGCGGCACACCATGTATAGGATTTCCGAGTCCATCTATTGTGTTGTGGGGAGGGGTCTCGGGGATTTCCATTTCTGCTGTTACCCATGACGGGGCAGAATTAAGGGCCCAATCTTCTTGATCCGAATCGGCTCCCTGTGTATAAGTAGTTGTGGTCGTAGTCCAAGTGTCAGCTGGACTACCTGGATAAAATTTCCCGGTTTTTGGGTCAGTGTAATCAGGAACACCATTATCTGTAGTAACAACTGAATTAGTATATTTAGAAAGTGTCGATGTTGGTTGATAACTATATGAACGAATAACTTTATCCGTTTGCTTCTCTGACACAGTGTTCATATCACTGGTTACCGTTCGAGTATCTTTATAGAACTCCGTGCTATATTCTTTATAAGGCTGAGTAAATTGACGTGTATCAACGGTATGGCTCTGCACCTTACCACTCGTTTGGGTCTCAACTGTCACCGTCCAATTTGCGGTCGCTTTTCTTGTGGTTTTTGTGATACCGGTTGCCCCTTGTGAAATGATGGCCTCGTCTTTTAGCTGAGAATCTAACTTGGGAGCAAGGGTTTTAAATAACTTATCGACGGGGACCATATCAGGAATTGACAACGCATACTTGTCTAAACCCCCACTTTTAGGAACCGCAGCTAATGCTTTCAAAAAACTATTTTTTAGAGCATCAGCATCATTTTGCATAGGTTGATAGAAAGGTGAGGTTGTCTTCAGGACTAGATCATGAACATACGTCAAAAACGCCGTACGATCTACACCCGTCAATCCTCGAAAATCAAGAGTATTGCTGTTGAGTTTGTTATCAAGCATTTTTAGATTCTTCAAATAAGTCTTTAACTCCACCGAAGCAGCCCCATCATTAGAAACTAACGCATCAAAGGTTGAATTATTATTCAT
>CAIUCY010000107.1 GCA_903897765.1 uncultured Candidatus Marinamargulisbacteria bacterium
AAACCGTTTTTCTGTTGACCGGATTATTCTATTAGTCGATAAACGGCCCGATGACATAATGAAGGAAAGCATTAAACTTATCGAAGCTTCCCTTGGGTCTGTCCTTAAAGTTGAGAAAGTTTCTACTGAAATTTATGACATTGTTGGGATTGCCAAGCAACTTGTGGATTTGATTGATAGCATTCCCGAAAAAGATGATGTTTTTGTGGATGTCACTTCGGGACGAAAACCAAAATCATTGGCGCTGCTATTCGCCGCTTATGCTAGGTCTAAGCATATCAAGAAGATTGTCTATGTTACGGAGGATACGAAGCAAATCATCACGCTTCCCAAAATGGCCTATACTTTAAACACTACGCAGACACATTGTTTAGAAATCATAAAGGCATCGACGGCCGTTACGAATGTTCAGATCGCACAAAAGCTTGGGTATACCAAAGCGATTATTTATCGCAACACCCGTGAACTTCTTGAGATTGACGCTATTGAAAAAGTTGGGGAAGAGCTCAGGTTGACGGATTTTGGGGAAATTTTGCTGCTATGAAAATATTGAAAGGATAAATTTATGTCGATACCAGATTTCCAAGCTATCATGCTACCTCTTCTAAAGTATGCTTCGGATGAGAATGAACATACATTAAGAGATGCGATATCAAGCCTATCGATAATTTTTAAATTAAATGATGAGGAAAAAAAAGAGCTTCTCCCTTCCGGTGTACAGCGTATATTTGATAACCGCGTTGGCTGGGCTAGAACATATCTGGGCAAGGCTGGTCTCATTGAGAATACAAGACGAGGCTATTTTGTTATAACAGCAAGAGGCAAAAATGTTCTTTCCGAGAAGAATGAACGAATATCCGTGGCCTACCTTAATAAGTTTGATGAGTTTCTAGCTTTTAGGACAAGTCATAAAAGTAAACAAACGAATGATGTAATAGAACTTCTTTCGGTTGAAAGCAATCCAGAAGAACTACTTGAAAATGCCTATAAACAGCTTAGAGATGAACTGGCCACCGAATTGTTAGCGCAAGTAAAAGCAAACACTCCCGACTTTTTTGAAAAACTAGTTGTCGATGTCCTAATTGCTATGGGATATGGTGGATCAAGACAAGAAGCAGGAAAAGCCATTGGCAAATCAGGTGATGAAGGCATAGACGGAATAATTAATGAGGATAGGCTTGGACTGGACACCATTTATATTCAAGCAAAAAGATGGGAAAACCCTGTGGGCCGCCCAGAGATTCAAAAGTTTGTAGGTGCACTTCAAGGCAAAAGAGCCAAGAAAGGTGTTTTCATTACGACATCTTCATTCTCAAAAGAATCGCACGACTACGTAAAAAACATAGACAACAAGGTTGTCCTGATTGATGGGGAGCAACTGGCAGAATATATGATTGATTTTAATGTTGGAGCATCCAAAATTGCAACTTATGAAGTAAAGAGAATGGATACCGATTATTTTGAGGAAGGTTAATTAAGGAGCAATAAATGAGCATTTCAGCACTAATATGGAGCACGGCAGACCTACTTCGAGGTGACTACAAACAATCAGATTACGGCAAAGTAATTATGCCTTTTACGCTTCTTCGTCGGTTAGAGTGCGTGTTAGAGCCTACAAGAGTTGCTGTGCTCGAAGAATATGAAGCCCGAAAGAATTTAGGCATTTCTTTGACTCAATTTCTCGTTCGGAAATCTGGACAGAGTTTTTATAATACATCCAAATACACATTGTCCAAGCTTATGTCAGACCCTAGTAACATAAGGGAGAATCTTGAAAGTTATATCAATGAATTCAGCGAGAATACACGTGAGATCTTTGAGAAATACGAGTTTGCGAAGCAAATTGATAAACTGAACGAAGCAAACCTGCTTTTCTTGTTAGTAGAAAAGTTTGCTAATTTCGATCTCCAACCTAAGTCTATTTCAAACCATG
This sequence comes from uncultured Candidatus Marinamargulisbacteria bacterium, assembly GCA_903897765.1. GTDB lineage: Bacteria > Margulisbacteria > Riflemargulisbacteria > GWF2-35-9 > GWF2-35-9 > CAIWAN01. The sequence continues at coordinate 1,934 of CAIUCY010000107.1, forward strand.
AAATGGGTTTGTTGTTTGAAGAGTTGATCAGAAAATTCTCAGAAGCATCTAATGAAACCGCCGGAGAACATTTTACACCAAGAGATATTGTCAGGCTTACCACATCACTCTTATTTTCTACAGATGATGATGTTCTAACTAAAAAAGGAATTGTTAGAAGTTTATATGACCCGACGGCTGGAACAGGGGGATTCTTATCAAGCGGCAGTGAATATGTTTATGAGTTAAATCCGGACGCTACGTTGGTTACATTTGGGCAAGAACTAAACGGCGAGTCGTATGCCATATGTAAAGCGGACATGCTCATTAAAGGGCAAGCAGTTGAAAATATTAAACACGGCAACACATTAAGCGAAGATCAACTATCCTCAAATAAGTTTGATTATATGTTATCCAATCCGCCCTTTGGCGTTGAGTGGACAAAAGTACAAAGCCAAGTAACTAAGGAATATAAAGAGCAAGGCTTTAATGGCAGATTCGGTCCAGGATTGCCTAGGGTATCAGATGGCTCTCTTTTGTTTTTACTACACCTCATTTCTAAAATGAGGCCAGTATGCGAGGGCGGAAGTCGTATCGGTATAATTTTAAATGGCTCCCCGTTATTTACTGGTGGTGCTGGTTCTGGTGAAAGCGAAATCAGAAGATATGTTTTAGAAAATGATTTATTAGAAGCTATCATAGCTATGCCTGACGATATGTTCTTTAATACTGGTATAGCAACATATATCTGGATTTTATCAAACAACAAGCCAAGCAATAGAAAAGGTAAAGTGCAACTTATCAACGCAACTAATCTTGGCGAAAATATGAGAAAAAGTCTAGGATCAAAAAGAAAGTATCTGACTGAAAAGCAGTGCGATGAAATAGTTAGAGTCTATGGAGAATTTGAAGCATCAAAAGTTTCTAAAATTTTCAACACTACTGAGTTCGGCTATAGAAGAATTACCGTTGAACGTCCACTACAACTTATCTTTTATTCGCACGATGAAGAGAAAATAGATGCCTTAAAGAATGATACGTCATTTATCAAATTAGCTGAACTTGGAGACGCTATCCTAACAGCATTAAAAGATATAAAAGAAGACAAGATAGCAAGTCGTGATAGCTTTAAAAAACAACTTGAAAGAATAATGGTATCAAAGCTGTCAGCCACACAATTTAACCTTATTCAAAAACATTTAAGTGAGCATGATGATGAGGCTGAGCTATGTAAAGATAGCAAAGGTAATCTGGAATCTAATGCAGAACTTCGAGATTATGAGAATATACCTTTATCACAAGATGTATATGAATACTTTAATAAAGAAGTTACCCCCCATGTCCCACTCGCATGGATTGACGAGAAGAAAACAGATGAAAAAGATGGCGAAGTTGGCATTGTTGGATATGAAATACCCTTTAATCGACATTTTTATGAGTATATTCCACCTAGGACATTAGAGGAAATTGATGCTGAGTTGGATGCTATTACCAAAGAAGTAATGGAAAAGCTTCATGAAATATAAACGATACTCTAACTATAAAGATAGTGGCATTGAGTGGTTAATGGAAATTCCATATGAATGGACAATAACAAGATTAGGAAATTTGGGTAGGTTAAGTGCAAGTGGAATTGATAAAAAAGTTAAAGACGGTGAAGCAGTTGTCAGTATCATTAATTTTACTGATGTCCATAAAGCAAAGAATCATAAGCTAGATAGTACAGTAACATTCATGAAAGTTACTGCTCCTCTAAATAAAATTTTAGAGCATCAGGTTAAGATTGGTGACTTAATTTTTACGCCTAGTTCAGAGACAATTGAAGATATTGGTATTTCAGCTTTGGTGGATGAAGAATTAATTAGAACATCGTTTAGCTATCATGTTTTAAGGTTTAGCTTTAGTAAAGATGTTAACCATAGTTTCAAAAAATATCTTACTAACAATTCATTATCTTTAAGTCAGTTTTCTATGAAAGCCAGGGGTACTACACGACAAACATTAGGACGGGACGACTTTAAGACAATTAATATTTTTTTGCCACCGTTTAAGGAGCAAGAAGTTATTGGCAAGTATTTAGATAAAGCTACTGGCAAAATAGATGCCCTTATCTCAAGGCAAGAAAAATTAATTGATCTGCTAAAAGAAAAACGGCAAGCCATGATCACACAAGCTGTTACTAAGGGGATCACCATTGGTGTAAAGATGAAAAACAGTGGCGTGGATTTGTTAGGAGAGACCCCCGAACATTGGGGGCTGACCCCTATAAGATATTTAGGGCGACTACAAAACGGTATAAGTAATGGTGCTGATTATTTTGGGACGGGCTTTCCTTTTGTTAATTATGGGGATGTATATAATAATGTAGAATTGCCCAGAACTGCCAACGGACTCGCAAAATCAACTATTCAGGACCAAACTTTATACTCTGTTAAATCTGGTGATGTGTTTTTTACTAGAACCTCTGAAACAGTCGATGATATTGGGATTGCATCAACTTGTACTAGTACAATTGAAAAAGCAGTATTTTCTGGATTTATTATTCGTTTTAGACCGATAAAAAACATCCTACATCCACCGTTTTCAAAGTATTATTTTAGGTCAAGCTTTCTTGGAACTTTCTTTTATAAGGAAATGAACATAGTGACAAGAGCTTCACTTGGGCAGGATTTGTTGAAAAAATTACCAGTATTATTGCCGCCCCTAAAAGAACAAC
>CAIUCY010000108.1 GCA_903897765.1 uncultured Candidatus Marinamargulisbacteria bacterium
GAGTTGAGATACTATGTTTCGATATACCCTCAGTAGCTCGTATTAATATTTAGGAAATCGTACATTTTCTTACGATATATTGTCTAGATGACAAATATTCAAGATCGCAAGGTCAAGTGAAACGATATGAATAATAAAATAATTTCGTTAATAAATGGTCAATATTTTCGATTCTTTGCGGTATCGGAAAAAAATATTGAAGACCATGAATGTTTGTTGCCAATATTTGATGGCAATAATTTTATTGTTGAAACTTCAGGATTTATTCTATTCAAGGATATTGACTTTCCCCACTCAAAGGCAGTTACAAAGAATGTTTCGTCATGCACTGCAATCGCGTTAAAGGTCATTTCAAATGGCGAAGCTTATCTTGGTTTGGCCCATATTTTTATAGACTATAAAGCACACAAAAATCTAATCGAGTATTTAAGTTTTATAGAACAGCAAGTATTTTCAGTGCTCAAAAACATTTCGAAGTTGACCTTCTTTATTGATTATTATTTCGGGGTATATTCCGAACATGAGACGGATGACTTGATGATGCAACAAACTATTCGTGAAAGAAGAACTATGAATGATACGCGATACATATTTCGATCGCGGATTTGGATACGGGCTGAAGCGCAAGAAGATGATCTTGAAGTTTGCAACGATTCAATCCTTATTCAACAGGCAAGGGATCCTAGCAAGGTTGATATTATACCTTGGGAGAGTAAAGTCCAATAGGCGGAAGCACTGTTGCCATTTTCCCTTTCTCGCTATAAATTATAACCATGACCAAAAACCACACCGACTGCGACCACCTCATCGGCTACCTCGGCATGGACGATGATAACGCCCAGATGGTTCGAGAATCCAGCGGATACACCTTCGATGATCTCGTTACTGAGGGTGTTAAGTTTGACTACTGTCCGTTTTGTGGCGAACATTTTACGTGGAAGAATCCCGAATCGGAATAAGCCGAACTTCCTTCGGAACTTACTCTATCAATACCAAGAACTAATAAGTTCACACAAGATATTCTAAAATGGGAAAGCTGATTTCTTTACAGCAGTTCATTCTGGGCATTACCCAATGTTTCAGAAATTTTCTCTGGAATCCATAATATTTGAAAATCCTACGAAAAATATGTTTGACTTAGAGTTAACTCCAAGTGTTAAGTTGTATATTAAGATAATAATTAGGAGGCGGTAATATGCAAACTGTTACTTTGAATAATGGGGTTGTAATGCCACAATTGGGGTTCGGTGTATTTCAAGTTGAAGAAAATATTTGTGAGCAGTGTGTTATCGATGCCATCGATTCAGGATATCGTCTTATCGATACCGCAGCTTCCTATATGAATGAAGAAGGCGTTGGACGGGCTCTTAAGAAAAGTGGCGTTCCCAGAAATGAGTTATTTGTTACCACCAAACTTTGGATCCAAGATAAAGGCTATGAGCAAACAAAAGTTGCCTTTGAATCATCACTGAAAAAACTGCAATTGGATTACCTAGACTTGTACCTTATTCATCAACCCTTTGGTGATGTGTATGGGGCTTGGCGAGCGATGGAATATCTCTATCGCGAAGGGAAAATACGAGCCATCGGAGTGTCGAATTTTCTCCCAGACCGATTGGTTGATTTAATCCTGCACAATGAACTCTGTCCTACTATTAACCAAGTTGAGGTGAATCCCTTCATTCAGCAGATCGAAAGCCATGAAATCATGAAGAAATACAACGTCCAGATCGAGGCGTGGGCTCCGTTCGGTGAAGGTCGAAATAATATGTTTCAAAATGAGATCTTAACTGCCCTCGCGAAGAAATATCAAAAGTCTGTTGCACAGATCATTTTACGTTGGATGATCCAGCGAGGAGTCGTGGTGATCCCAAAGTCAACCCACAAAGAAAGAATGATTGAGAACTTAGACGTATTTAATTTTGAGTTGGAAGACGAAGATATGGCCCAGATCTTATCGCTGGATACGAAAAAAAGCTTGTTTTTCTCCCATACAGACCCAGCGATGGTCGAATGGCTAAGTGGCAGAAAGATATGACCAAGTTCGAATCGCGCCAAATACCTATACTGATTATCATATTGGTCAGTTACCTGATGATCGTGCTCGACATATCAGTCGTTATTACCGCACTTCCAAAGATTCGCGCTGGGCTTAACTTCTCGAGTACAGCACTCTCTTGGGTTCAGAATGCCTATACGCTCGCCTTTGGAGGTCTGCTTCTACTAGGCGCTCGTGCTGGCGACATTCTTGGCCGTCGTCGTATGTTCATAACAGGGTTGACGATTTTTACATTAGCATCATTGGCAGTGGGTACAGCTCAGTCGATATACTGGTTGATTTCCGCTCGTGCCTTACAGGGTATTGGGGCTGCGATTCTGGCTCCGTCAACACTCGCTCTCTTATCAACGAATTTTACAGAAGGACCACAACGCACACGTGCGGTCGCCTATTATGGGGCTGTTGCGGGAATCGGCGCCAGCCTCGGGCTCGTACTAGGAGGAATCCTCACGGATTGGCTCTCTTGGCGTGTCGCGTTCTTTATTAATCTACCCATTGGAATAGCCTTGATTCTCGCAGCTCAACGTTACCTTACCGAAACCGAGAAACATTCTGGCAAGTTTGATCTAGTCGGAGCTCTTTGTTCAACCCTTGGCATGAGCATGCTCGTCTACAGTATCGTGCGCTCAGCGACAGCAGGATGGACGGATATGATTACGATGGCGGCTCTTGCTGCAGGCGTTGTGTTACTCTTTCTTTTAGTGGTTAACGAGAGGTATGCGAAACAGCCTATCATGCCACTTCGTTTATTTATTAGTCGTCAACGCGCAGGGGCGTATGTAGCCCGGATCCTTTTTCTGGGAGCCATGATGGGCTTCTGGTTTTTTACGACACAATTCCTCCAAGGCGTTATTGGCTACAGTCCATTCCGGGCCGGACTTGCTTTTTTGCCCATGACCCTAACTAATTTTGCTGTTGCGGTTATGGTTCCAAAATTTACGAAATGGATAGGCAATGGCCGACTCTTGACTTGTGGCATCACGATTACTTTGTTTGGAATGGCTTGGCTTAGCCGTGTTTATGCGGATATTCCCTACTTTACTGGCATTGCACTTCCCATGATATTGATTGGAATTGGTCAGGGCTGTACGCTCAGCCCTCTAACGGTTGCAGGAGTAGCCGGCGTCGAAGCCAAAGATGCCGGAGCGGCATCTGGGCTCGTAAATGTTGCGCATCAACTCGGGGCCTCTCTAGGTCTCGGTGTCCTTGTTGTTGTTTTTGCACAGGCAGGTATAGGTATGTCTGACGCTCGAGAAATACTTGCTAATCGTATTTCGACTTCGCTTGCCGCGGGTACGGTAATGCTCGTGATCGCTTTAGTACTTGTCATTGTACTCATCGTCATACCAACAAAATCCATTTCAAAAAGGAGTGATGGATCATTATGAAGATTGCAGAAGTCTGCGAAAA
>CAIUCY010000109.1 GCA_903897765.1 uncultured Candidatus Marinamargulisbacteria bacterium
CCACTTAACACACTGTCCAGTTTTTCCAGACCAGCTCTTAGTTCATCGTTAATATCTTTTACTTCGAAGTCGTAATATCCGTTCAAATCGAACATGGGTGAGACATAGAATGCTTTTTTTGTACTGAAACGAAATAGTCCAGTTTTGCTATCTTGCTCTAGTTCTCGCAGTAAATATAAATGTTTTTCTTTAAACGTGTTGTGAACCTCTGCGAGTACACCTATCAATACATTCTTCGCTTCGTAACAGAAAAAGAAGGATACAGGAATAAACCCTTTTCCCATAAAGCGGCCAAGCGTCACTAAAACGACTTTTTTGACAGATGCAAATGGGGGCTTATCTGCAAAGAAGTCATACAGGGCTTTTTTGATCGAGTTATTGCCTGGGTAGAGATAGTCTTTGCGATGAAGACTAAATAAGGCCCGACGACTCACTCCAAAAAGCATGCCGCCCATTCGATCGAGCTCCTCCAAGTCTTCAAGATCAACCGCCAACATATATAGGGGATATTCGAATTGATAGGGAATAGGGAACTGCCGATGATGAACGATATTTGCTAAAACAATTTTAGATCTCACAAAGCTTCTCCAAAATGCTTCGCGACGTGAAGGGCCGATTTAACTGCATCCTCATGGAATCCATATCCAAAATAGCTCCCACAAAAGTAGGTATGGTTTTGGCCGTTCAACTCTTGAAGTCGTTTTTGGCTAGTTAGACTTTTGTTGGTGAAGACCGGGTGCTCATAAATAAAGCTATGCAATATCTTGTCCGGCATTATCAACCCAGTAGCATTGAGGGTTACGAACCAGTCATTATGAGTTTTTAGCCCCATCAATCGGTTCATGAAATAGGTCAGAGAGGATCGGTCTTTCGATGTTGCCCCGATCGAGGTTGCATTGAGATAGTTCCATGAGGCCCAAGCACGTCTAACGGGTGGCATAACGCTCTTATCCGTATGCAAAACGGTTTCATTCGAGCTGTATTCCCACGCCGACAATAGTTCTTTTTCAAGTAAAGTGGGATCGTTGATGAGGTTTAAGGCTTGATCAGCATGAGTTGCAATGATGACCTCGTCAAATAGCTGTTCTTTTTCACCTACGGATACAAGGATTTGGCCTGAGATCCGCTTTACCTTAATATCTTTTACATTCAGGATGATCTTTCCTTTAAATTGCGTTTCAAACGCTTTGACATAACTGTGGCTCCCCCCCACTATTGTTTGCCATTTGACTGTAGCCTTTAGATCCGCCAATCCGTGGTTTCGGATGAATCCCAAAAATGAATAGGCAGGGTATTCCAACATTTTTTCGAGTGAAGTGGACCAAATAGCTGCGCCAAGGGGGATAATATGGTCATCAATGAATCGTCGACCAAAGTGATGTGTCTTGAGAAAATCACCTAAGGTTGCTTGGTCACTTAAACCAACTTTCAGCGTTCGATTCGTCAGTTTCTGAAACCTCAAGATATCAAAGATCATTTTATAAAACGAAGGTCGGAAAAGATTCCTGCGTTGGGCAAAAAGACCATTCGGTACATCGCTGGAATAAAAGAAAGGCCCCTGTGTTTTGTAGACGCCAAATGACATATCGCTGGGTCGTGTCTTAATACCCAATTGCTTAATAAAGTGTTGAAAGTTCGTGTAGGTTTTGTCATTACAGACGATAAATCCGGTGTCCACAGGCGTCCCTTTGTCAGGGCCATCTGAGATGATACTTGTATGGGTATGTCCACCAAGATAATCGTTTTTTTCGAAGATCGTTACCTCATGGTTTCGCCCTAAAAGGTAAGCACTGACGATACCTGCTACCCCACCTCCGATTACGGCTATGTTGAGCTTTTTTATCGGATGAAGCATGAAAAAATGATATCACTTTGGGAAACAAGTTTCAAATGAATGTCGTTGAGGAACGGGACTTCCTGAACGACGAAATCTTGAGACGTTTAGCCTTTTGAAGCAATCATTAAACATGCATGAACATACGTTTAGCCCTTTAAGGCCTAGAAAAACTAGATCGCTAGATTATAAAGATCTCGTCACGACAGCCCCTTCCCAATGTAAGGTTGAGTGGGAATATAGGCAGAAACTTTGGGATAAAAGTTGTGTTCAGCTTGTTGTCGGTTTCATATACTGATCCTTATAGAAATAAGGAGGCTAAAATGAATAAGAATCACCCTTTAAAGGTCAGTCTGGTGGGGGGAACATACGACTGGTGTAGTTGTGGATTATCTAAGACCCCCGGATTTTGTGATGGTTCCCATCGAAAAACTGATCAATTGCCTATTGAGTTTTCGTTAATAGAGGATAAAGATGTGGCTATATGTAATTGTGGGCGAACGTCAACGCCGCCCTATTGTGACGGGACTCATCTTAAATAGACGTTACGGAATTTACGTCTTTTGGTCGTTTGATAGGTGTTCAATGTTATCCATTCCATCGAGCAGCTTGTCCACGAACATCAACATGAATAAAAGGTCCGTGGCATCCATTGCCGGGATAGATGCCGATCCCGCCAATGAGGTTCGGGTGTTTAGCTTCAACCCGTTCAGCAGCACGAGCGATAATTCTGACATCTTCAATGTCGACGCGGCCGTCATGATTAATATCGTTTGTCCAACCTGACAGATCATTGTCCACATAGATGTCCGCGGCATCACCGAACATATGTCGACTGAGTTTGCCGCGGCCACGAGGGTCACCAAAGGTGGCGTTTGAATTGGGACTGCGAAATCCGCACATGATCGCTAGGTGTTTCACCGCAAAGCCCTCTTGGTTCAGCTCACTGATAATAAGCTCCAGTTTATCGACGAGTCGGGTATCGAGTGCCGTATATTTAGGCCAAACATTGGCTTGGTCTTTGTCAACAAAGTCCGCTATTTTAAAGTGCTTCGAGATTTGAAGATTGAAGTTTTTGATGGTTACCTCGATAAACTTAGCCGGATCTGCATAGGCCGGAGAGATCGGGGTCTGCTTTTCGAAAGGCCACATCCCGAGAAAGTAGTTTCCTATTCGTCCATTGATCTTTGCAGAGAAAGGGACAAAAGGGAGATCATTAAGGCTTGTTTCTGCATGAGCAAAAATAGGTGTAAACGCTAACAATAATATTATGATGAAAATAGTTCTTCTCATGGGGATTCTGTTTTTGTCAGGAGGTTGGGTAGGCGTGCTAATTCCCATTTATATAAATGGGTTGATGAAAATAAAAGAACATCGATCAATAAAAGAATGCCCATTATTGCAATTAAGAATTTGTTTAACACTTAACACAGTATACTCTAGATAAAGGTTTTTCCCTAATTCAACTGCGGGGACAATGAGTCTGGGTTCGAATCCCCGATGCATCATCAATAAACTTGCCGACAGTCGCTTCATCACACGGTTGATGGATAAGTTCTACTATTGTTATTTAAGAGAATCAGGCGAAACTAGAATGGTTTTTCCGTTTTTCCACACTGCTAATGGTCGCCCAGAAACTTTATGTTGTTCAACGACATTATTAATTGCTTTTTTCATGGCCTCATCTGCCTTATCGTGCAAGTCTGAAAGTTTTTTCATCTCTTACTCCTTTTGATTCTTAATTATATCGAACGATGATTTATCATAGATGATTTCATTTGATTCATTATTTTCTGCTATTAATAGCGGGGTAGTTTCAGAGTTGTCAAATATCATCCATGAATCAAGAAGTGGTTTATACAATTCAAAGAAGTTTGAAATGCTTCTTTTGAAACGACGTATGACGTCTTCAGCTGGAACATGGTGCCCACCCTCCAGTACCCGTCCCTCGATTCGTGAAATGGCTAGGTCAGGGCTCGGAACCCATAAGAAAAATATATGGATTTTAAACCCCAACTTTTTTAGCTTCTGGATATGAGATGCGTAGGTTTTTCCGGACAGTGTAGTTTCAAAAGCAAAACTAACTTTCTGCCTAGCGTACTCGTCTATTTGTTGCAGAACCAATTTCCCTGCTTTTATGGCTGCAAGTTGTGGTTCGAAGGGGGATAGACCCGCTGCAATAAGGTCGGCATTAACAAAGTTAGTGCATTTTACGTATTGCGGGAGAAAAAGAGTAGCGAAGGTTGTCTTTCCAGAACCATTAGGCCCAGCAATGATGTAAACATTTTGCATAAACTTATTATATCAGACTTCAAGGGAATATTTATAAATCGGAGGTCACTACCCCCATTAAGGTTGTAGATCCCAGCGTCAGGGGGGTCAGCGAAGCGACGAAGGGGGCGGAGCCCCATTGTAGAATGAAAATCATGGATTACTTGGGGTGGACGAGGGGATAGTCCTCGCTGCGCTGTGGTGCAATGCCTAAACTCGTTCCTCGCTAAGGCATTAGCTGAACCACGTATTTATTGAGCAAGCAATATTTGAGATAGATTGTCGTACGATAAGACTGGGTTCGAATCCCCAATACATCATATTTCATAAGGGATTAATTGGAAAAACGACGGTGATTTTTTAATGGGGTGGACGAGGGGATTCGAACCCCCGACCTCCGGTACCACAAACCGGAGCTCTAACCAACTGAGCTACATCCACCATTAGGTA
>CAIUCY010000110.1 GCA_903897765.1 uncultured Candidatus Marinamargulisbacteria bacterium
CGCTTTGAAGGCGGATCCGTGATTCCGTCGTTGTCTTTTTGTCATTTGTACTGCCCCTTTTCATCTTCAGTTTAAGGCAGTTTTCCACTTAACACACTGTCCAGTTTTTCCAGACCAGCTCTAGGCTAGGGGAGATTTTGGCTTGGCACCTCCGTGACGGGGGAATCTCTATATAATCAAAGAGTGAGGGACTCATTACCGTCCCTCCTCTTTGGATCTCCTCCCGCTAGTCGCCGAACAAGGCTCACGTCGTTCCTCTTGGGAAAACCCGAAAAACACCTAGGGAACAGGGTTGTTTTTCACGTTTTCTACTGATGAATCTCCGCTCAATCATTGTTCGTCGACAAAGAATACAGGAGATGCAGGGATACAAAAAACCCGACTCCCCCTCTTTTCTTAAGAGGGGCTAGGGGAGATTTCAGGCAGCACAAGAACCGCCTATAGAAAAAAATATACTTACCAAGTAAGATATCAATATGCTTCAAGATATTGAAATTAAATCGATTGTTTCCCAGATCGCTTATCAATTTAATCCCAAGCAAGTTATTCTTTTTGGAAGCTATGCCTATGGCAAGCCAACACAAGAGAGCGACCTCGATTTACTCGTAATCGACGATCATCATCCGAATAAACAGCATCTTGCAACAGAAATAAGTCGAATGTTGTTTCCTCGAGAATATGGTCTCGATATTGTTGTTACATCACCAGAAGATATCCAAGAGAAGTCATCACGGGGCCTTACTTTTTGGAAAGAAATCCTTGCCAAAGGAAAGAATCTCTATGAACGATAATATCAGAGAATGGCTGCAAGTTGCCAGTTACGATATTGATACTGTTCACCTACTTGTAAAAGAAAAAGGGCATGCTTCAATAATCATTTATCATATGCATCAAGCTCAAGAAAAACTACTTAAAGCATTGCTATCATCGACCGATATTGAGGTTCGGAAATCACATAACATCGACAAACTATTATCCGAACTTCTTCATTTCTTCCCATCTTTATCATCGATAAGTCAAAGTGTTTTGTCTATTCATGCATATCTTCCAAAACTCAGATATCCCTACGGTGATGAGATTGTTTTTGAAGAGGCAATCGTTCTCTTAACTGGATTTGAAAACTCGATCGAGGAACTAAAGAGTTACTTTAAGTAAAACACACATTCCCCTCTTTTCTAAAGAGAGGCTATAACAGTGCTATAGGGATAACCTTTGTAAAGTTATTAAAGTCTTTATCTAGTGTAAAGAGCGAGAGATTAAGGCGATAACAAACCGCAACCATGAGGAAATCCGTATGCGAGCCCTGAATGTCCTTTGCTCGACATTGGTTAAGAAACCGAGCTGCTTGCTCATAATCCGACCTCAACACGGCCGTATCAGGAAAAGCGGTCATTATGACTCTCAGTTTTTCAAAAGTTTCGACATCCCGAATACCTGAAAGGATCTCTTGTCGAATGGAGCCGATAATAACGACTTGCCCTGCATCAATAAGTTCTGATAGTTTTTGGACAATACGATTGTCTTGCTCCGTAGATAGTTTCTTTCGGAAGGCTAGTGACCAGACAGATGTATCGACGAGCACCTTCACTATGTGTCTCTGTGCGCCTTATAGTTATAAGTTTCATCAAAATCAATCGCACCAAATAATGAAATCGCCTCATGCTGCTTCCGTCTCTCAATATATTCTTGAAGAGCGTCATTAACGACTTCGCGCTTAGTTTTTTTATGACCTATCCGTTTAGCTTCATTAAGTAAGTCAATATCGATCGCTAGATTTGTTGCCACAGGAAATCACCTCAAATCCATTTTACACAGAGAGATGTGTAAAGTAAACAAGGGATTAAGGGAGTTTTACCACGAACCTCGGGGGGTAATACAACCACAGGGCCAATAATTTTTCAACCAAAGGATGCCAGAACCGACGACGATCAACAAGAAAAAAACCGATATCTTGTACAATAACCCATCGCCAAAAGAACCCACTCATATTGCTTCTCTGAAAATAACGATACCCCTCTGCTTCTATAGGGCGTTCACCTCTTCGAAGATCTAACACTGACATCGATTGTTGAACCCATCGTTTCTTTACCTCACTCATTTCTGGAAGCATCTTATCCTCCGGAATTCTAAGCAGATCATCCAATGCATGACAAATGAAGTGTGGGTCAAACGCTTCGGTACAATCACCCCGTTTACACCCATTAGGGAAACAACGATACGAACAAATTGATTCAGGACGAATAACCTTGTGATGGACACCATAAGGCCCCCAACGGGTAGGTTTTACATACTTTGATGGGGAGAGATTAAGCGTTCGAACCCCTAGAGAGGCCGCAAGATGCATCGGGCCAGTATCTACTGAGATCATGATCGCGGCGTTTTGGATCAGCCCTGCGAGTTGAAGCAAGTTCGTTCGCCCTGTCATATCGATGATCGATTCATCACCAGCCGCAATCGCTTCATTTTTACCCTTTTCATCACGTCCACCCGTCAACACGGTCGTTATCCCTTGATGGGATAAGCAGCTGATGAGTCCTTTATAGATACCTGAAGGGATACTGCGATTGCCTCGCCCCACACCAGGGTGAATAACGGCGTAATGAAGAGGAAGTGAGGGCAATGGATTTGGAAAGGCAACATCCTCCCAACCAAAACACCCTACAGTTGGAAGTGGAATATTAAAAGGCTTAAGTAGTTGGAGATCAAGATCTACTTCATGCATGAGTGGATCATCAAAGTCCTGCCTAACTCGGTGAGTATGAAAAGGTGATAATACTAGTTTTCGTTTATCCCCCACTCTAACAGGAATTCTGGCAAGCCATGTCGCGAACACATAAGGTGCCTCATTAAAGACATGGATCACTTGATCAAATCGATATGATCTTAATTTTGCTACAAAGGGAAACAACCCGTGAAATGAGGTGCCCTTTTCAAAAGGGTCGAGCCAAACCTCATCAATAGCTGGATGCGCCTCAAGTAACGGCGTGGTATAAGCATTACCTAATACTACGATCATGGCTTTTGGCCAATGCTTACGAATTGCCATCACGGTAGGAAGCATTAATATCACATCACCCAGCGCATCAGGGCGTATCAATAAGATCTTCGGGGACTTATTAGGTTGGATAACGTTCATCGAGAACCTCCTCGATCGATTTATTGGTCTGTTTTTTGATAAGAACAGGTGGGTAATACGCTTGGGTGGCTGCTACAAGACGTCTAATTTTGTCCACAAAACGGACACGGTTCAGGATCACAATAGGGGCGTCTTGTTTCAGGCTTTCTTTTGCCCAGTCTCGGTTTGCTCCCTCTTTTGTCGCGTCAACCACACGAATACATTGACGTTGGATCAATTTTTTATAATCCATAACGGTTAAACTTTGAGGAATATCTTGGACACGTTCTACGGCCAACAAGACATCCTCAACTTCTAGATGCTCGATACACTCTCGGGTTATACAGGAATAGGGATTGCAAATAAGCGGACACCGCCAGCGGGGTTCAACGATCTGTGCGGCAACACCATAAGGCCCCCATCGAGTGGCCTTGATGAGTTTGCTAGGTAAAATAGCCACAACCGGAACACCTAACGCCGCAGCCATATGAAGCGGACCGGTGGTCGTACCGATGAACGCTTTTGCCATCGACAAGATCGGGATGAGAGTGAGCATCGTCGTCTGGCCTGCCACAGAGATCACGGCATCTCCAAACCGACTGATCAAGGGGGCAAGGTCAAGCCCTTCCTTGCTACTACCCGTCAAAACAGGCATATACCCTTGGGCAATAAGTCGTTCTATGACGCCTTCATAAAAGGAAACAGGGATGGGCAAATTCCCATTCGCTAGTCCCGCATGGATGATCACGGGGGGGAACAACGTCATTTTCTTCATGGCCGATGCGATCACGGGGGGTTGAGGGATACGGCTAGTTAGAAAGCCATATCGTCTCGACTCGGCGATATTGATCCCTAATGGTCGTAATAATCGTAAATGAATATTGACCTCGTGTTGCCAAATATTTGAATAGAGCGGGTCAACGTGTCGATTAAGAAACAACTTAGCACCAAGCTTTGTTTTATCTCCTATCCGTAAAGGAATTTTAGCCAACCAAGCTAATGCCGCATATTCAGGCTCGTTATAAGCAAGGATCGCAACATCAAAATGATGACGCCGGATAATATGAAGCAGTTTTAACCAAGTATGGAATGATCTGTCCGCACGAAAAATGTCCTCGATCACCTCTGAAACAGCGGCATTATTCATAAGGAGCTCTCTCGTATACGACGAGGCGAGATAGACTATCTGAGCATCAGGATAATGGCTCTTTAATTCATTAGCCATGGGAAGCGACAAGATGACGTCGCCCATCGCATCAGGACGAATAATCAAAACTTTCATGACACTATCATAACATGTATAATGAAGAAACATGTCTAAGCTTAACGACCTTCTCATGCTAGAACGAAAACCAGCCTTTTCGTGCCCCGATGATCCCTGTCAATTCAAGGACAAGATCTTACTGATGACCACAACGCGCAATCATCTGAAGTTTCTTAAAAAAACCATGGTTTGTCTTCAAGCTGTCCTCGCCCATCGCCCTGATGCTTTTCTAGTCATTATCGATAACGCATCTGAGCAGGATGTTGTTGACTATTTAACAACGCTTTCTTCGCCCCAAATAGAGGTTGATTTGCTTAAAACCAATAACGGAAGAGCCGTTGCCCATAACAGTTATTTGCAACAGGTCGTTCATGCTGACAATCAACCCTCCGTGATCTTCTCTGTGGATCCTGATATTACGTTCTCAGTCGAGGATTTTGATCGATTGATCGATGCCGTTATCAACCTTAAACGGATAGGGATGCTTAGCATGCGTTATGTTAATAATGCCTGTAACCCAGAAAGCAGACTGAATCGTCCACCGCGGCTCATGCGAGGGAAAACGGGTAAACAATATGCCATTAGTGTCCCCTCTTTTAGTAATGTGGCAGGGGGCATCTTTGCTATTCGTGGAGATATAGTCATCAAACGTTTAAAGGGGCGACTTTTCCCCAAAAAATCCTTTGCACTCTATATCAATGATGACGGGGCCTTACATGATGCACTTCGAAAGCGGTTCTATATCAACGGGTATCTAGAGGGTACCTCGGCTAAACACTACAAATCTGGAAATATTATTTTGAACGACGAAGAATGATCTCTAGGATCTGCTCATCGCTGGGTGTTGTTAACTTGATATTATTGGGGTCGCCTTCAACACAGACAATATTACCCAGTTTATAGGTATCGATCAACATCACATCATCTGTAAAGTCATGTCGCCCTTCGGATGCCGCTCGACCATGAGCCTCTAAAATCGCCCCCATATCAAACCCCTGAGGGGTTTGGACACGATAGAGGTTTTCCCGACTAACGGCTCGGGCAAACGCTCCTGAAGAAGTAACCTGATAAAGCGAGTCGGTTACAGGGATGACGGGGCTTATCGCCTCTGCTTCAGTCCGAGAAGCAATGACGCGATCTATTAGATCAGAGGGGATGTAGGGTCGTGCGGCATCATGAATAAGAACGGTATCCGGTGAAAACAATTTAGCAGCAAGCAGTCCTGCATAAGCCGATGCTTGGCGCGTTGCCCCACCCTCGACGATGATCAAAGGCTTTGAGGCATCTGGCAAAGCCGCCTTAACCTCATTGAGGAAATTGGGATGAACGACCAAAACGAGGCTATCCACCAAAGGATAGGACAAGAATGCATCAACACTATATCGATAAACAGGCCGTGAATTTATGATATGAAACTGTTTGGGGATATCGCCACCAAAACGAGACCCCGAACCCGATGCAAGAATAATAGCAGTGGTTCTGATTGGGACCGAGGGGGGGGCTGGATTACCTGACAACAAAATTAACGAGTTTCTTAGGAACGACGATCTCTTTGACGATGGTTTTACCCTCTATGTGTTTACCGAGAATAGACTTTGCCTCAAGAAGCAAGTCGCTTTGACTTATACCGGGAGGAAGGTCTTTGCTAGCTCGAAGCTTTCCATTCACCATGAACACGATCGTAACGGTGTCCTCTACTAATTGTGATTCGTCATAGGTTGGCCAAGGCTGTTGATGGATGCTGAAAGGGTTACCGATCATTTCCCATAACTCTTCGGTGATATGAGGAGCAAAGGGTGCAAGCAAGATCAATAAGGTTTCAAGCGATTGTTTTGTTACTGTTTCTTCCTTACCAAATTCATTAGCATAGATCATCAATTGGCTGATAGCCGTATTGAACTTATAGCCCTCGATCTCGGCCGATACTTTTTTAATGGTTTGGTGACGTACCTTTTCGATGTCTGTTGGTGTAGGCCCTTGAGTGATCGGCTTCTGCGCGATACGCCATACTTTTTCTAGAAAACGACGCGTACCCGAAATATTCTTCATTGACCATGGTTTAGATTGTTCCAAAGGCCCCATAAACATTTCATAGAGTCGAAGAACATCCGCACCTGACTCTTCGATGACATCATCGGGATTGACAACATTGCCAAGCGACTTAGACATTTTCTGGCCATCCTCGCCCATGATAAGGCCTTGATTGGTCAGCTTCTGATAGGGTTCCGGCGTAGGAACAGCCTCAATATCATAGAGGAACTGATGCCAAAAACGAGAATACAATAAATGAAGGACCGCATGCTCGGCACCCCCGATATAGGAGTCGACCGGCAACCAGTATTTAAGTTTATCCATGTCGGCCAAATTATTATCATTATGGGGATCGATATAGCGAAGATAATACCAGCTAGACCCCGCCCATTGGGGCATGGTGTTGGTTTCTCGTTTTGCATCTCCACCACAAGTCGGACAGGTTGTATTGACCCAGTCCGTGATATTAACGAGAGGGGACTCACCCGTACCCGATGGTTCATATTTGTCCACTTCAGGGAGAAGAACGGGCAACTGATCATCCGGGACAGCGACTATGCCACAATGTGGACAATGAATAACAGGAATGGGCTCGCCCCAATATCGCTGACGACTGAATACCCAATCTCGAAGTTTGAACTGGATCTTCGGGACACCTTGACCTTTGGCTTCGAGAACTTTGATGATCTCTTTTTTAAAGGAAGCGGTTGGCATTCCATCATAAACCCCAGAATTGATCGCAAAGCCATCCGCGATGGCCGCTTCCTCAAGGTTAACAGGCGTAATCCCTTTATGGGGGGTGACAACAGGTATGATCGGTAGATCAAAGGTTTTAGCGAACTCAAAATCGCGCTCGTCATGAGCAGGAACCGCCATGATCGCACCCGTCCCATATGTCGACAAGACGTAGTCCGCAACCCAGATCGGGATACGCGAACCATTCACCGGATTGATCGCGAATGAACCTGTGAATACACCCGTTTTTGTTTTGGATAGGAACACCCGTTCAGTATCACTTTTTTTACTAGCCGCGTCCAAATAATGATCCATAGCCTCTTTTTGAGCCTCTGTCGTTAGGATGACCACCAAAGGATGTTCAGGAGAAATAACCATATACGTGGCACCAAAAAGGGTGTCCGGTCGTGTGGTAAAAACAACCAAGGGATCTTGAGCTAGATTATCTACAACAAAGGTCACTGCGGCACCCTCGCTGCGACCGATCCAGTTACGTTGCATGTGTTTGATCGGCTCAGGCCAATCAAGCGTATCCAGATCAGCCAAAAGACGCTCGGCATAGGCCGTTATTTTAAGCATCCACTGACGAAGATTTTTCTTGCCAACGACCGTATTGCATCGATCACATTTTCCATCGACCACTTCTTCATTCGCTAACCCCGTTTTACAACTGGGACACCAGTTGATCGGGAAAGTCGCCTCGTAGGCTAGCCCTTTTTTATAGAGTTGTAAAAAGACCCACTGTGTCCACTTCACATAATGGGGGTCGGTGGTGTCGATCTCGCGATCCCAATCATAGGCGAAACCAATGGCTTTGATCTGTCGTTTAAAGTTCTCTATATTTTTTTGCGTGCTAATACGCGGTTGTATACCGGTTTTGATGGCATAGTTCTCTGCGGGTAGGCCAAACGCATCCCAGCCCATCGGATGCAAAACATTAAAGCCCTTCATTTTTTTGTAACGACCTAAGATATCAGATGCTGTATAGCCCTCTGGATGGCCAACATGAAGTCCCGCACCCGAGGGATAGGGGAACATATCTAATATATAAAAACGTTTTTCTGGGGGGAAAGCGGGGTCTTCCGTCACTTTGTTTAGCTGGGCTGCATCCCAACGATCTTGCCACTTCTTTTCAAAGCTAAGGTGATTATAGGTTGCCATGGGGAAAACTATAGAAGATGACGCTCAGACCGTCAATCTTTTCGATTAAGCAAACTATAAACACTGGGCACAACAAATAGAGTCAATAAGGTTGAGACAATAATACCGCCGATGACGGCTGTGGCCATGGGAATACGCGTCTCTGCTCCGGGGCCTGTCGCCAATGCCGCCGGAACAGCCCCCATGATCGTGGCAATGGATGTCATTAAAATGGGACGTAATCGAATCGGACAAGCCTCAAGAAGTGCCTCATCAACCCGTTTTCCCTCCGCTCGAATTCGGTTTGTAAAATCAACGAGTAAGATCGAGTTCTTCACGGCCAACCCCATCAATAGGATCAATCCGATCATGCTGTAAATACTTAAAGCTTGATTTGTCGCCAACAGGGCGAGAAAGGCACCTGATGCGCTAAAAGGCAACGCCATCAGGATGATGAGCGGATTCTTATAACTATTAAACAGCGAAGCGAGGATCATGTAAGCGACCAATATGCCAAATCCTAAAGCCGCGATCAAGCTGGTCATGGATTCCTTCGATGCCTGAGAGTTCCCACCCCAAACAAGTCGGTAGCCGGAAGGAAGTATCTTTTTTGCGGTTTGTTCTATACTTTGAACCACAGAAGACTGTGACGCGCCTGTTTTAATATTTCCATATAGAGTGATAGCGCGTTCTCTGTCTTTTCGAGTAATGCTTTGCAAGGACGATCGCTTAGTCACTTGAACAAGTTCACTAAGTGGAATGATCTCACTACGATTATTCCGAACAAACAAACCGTTCAAGATCGTTTTTTCATTCAAATCCTTTTCAGGCAATTTAACAATAATATCGTATCGCTGCCCCTTTGATTGATACCGATTGACTTTGATCCCTCCGATCATGGATTGTATTGTCTGGGCAATATTAGTCAGACTAACGCCCCTACTCGCGGCCATGGCACGGTTAGGGATCATTTGAACTTCCATCATGCCTGGCTGATAATCCGTTCCTACATCGGTCAGCAGATCATTCTTATCCATAGCATCCTGAAAAGCCAAGGCCATCTGTCCGAGTTGATCCCAATTGGGTCCGCGTATCGTAAACTCAACGGGGAACCCCATACCCGTAGAAAAGCTGCGAAGAGATTGGTCTTGAAGCATTAATTTGCAACCTTTAATTTGACGTTTGAATTGCTTGCGAAGGCTATTCATAAAATCGGTTTGCTTCCATTGTTTATGGGTATTCGGGTTTATCCCACGATGCCCCATGGGTTTCATTGTCACATTGATCATAGCTGTCGTGGGGTCGCTACCCCCATAGCCACCTATTGTCGCGTAATAACCCTCTACAACGGGGTTTTTCATTAATAGCGTTTCAATTAATCGGGTTTTTCTATCGGTATAATCAAGGGAAGAGTCGGGTTTAGCCTTCAATCGAACCATGAAGTAACTTTGATCTTGGGCAGGAATAAATTCACTCCGCAGGTGGCTGATACTAATGAGACTTAGGATAAAAAATACCATTGATAGACTGATCACCCATCCTCGATGTCGTAATGCCCCAGACAACATCGAGGAATATATCTTTCGCAATTGATTAAACCCTGTGTCAAAAATACGACCAATAAACGTCGTGTGCTCACCTGTATCGACAAACTGAGAACAACGCATGGGGGTCAATGTTAAGGCTTCAAATAATGACAAACTCACCGCAACAGCGATCGCTACACCAAATTGGAAGAAATATTTCCCTACGATCCCCGACATAAAGGCAACGGGAAGGAATATGGCAACAATAGCGCTTGTTGAGGCCAATGCGGCAAAAGCCACCTCTTTGGTTCCCTCACGGGCACTCTTGACCTTGTCTTTTCCTTTTTGATTATGGCGAATAATATTTTCAAGCACCATGATCGAGTCATCAACTACGATACCTACCGCTAAACTGAGTGCCATTAGGGTGAAAATATTCAAAGTAAAATGGGCAAAGCGCAAGACAATAAAGGTACCGATGATCGATGTTGGGATAGAAAGAAGCACGTTTGCAGTGGCAGACAGGGTACCTAAAAAAAGCCAACATACGAGAGAAGTTAATATCACCGATATGACCAAAGTCATTAATAATTCGTCGACGGCTTTCGCGATAAATGTTGTGGTATCAATGCGCAACTGAAGTTGGACTCCGGCAGGAAGTTCGTTTTGAACTCGTTTAAGCCGTTCACGGATCTGTTTGCTGACATCGACCGCATTAGACCCTCGTTGTTTGATAATACCCAACCCAACAGCCGTTTGACCATTAGCTCGACTAAGACGTTGCACATCAGCGAGACCTTGCTCGACAACGGCCACTTGCTGTAAAGTGATCGGCAAATAATTCGGTTGTCCCCCTCGAGAATTGATAAGGATATGGCTAAACTCATCAATGGATTGGGCTTCGCCCAATGTTCTTACAGAAAATTGTTTGCCGGCATCAGTAATGGTGCCAGCTGGAAGTTCGATATGTTCGTTTTGGATAGAGTTAACAATATCGGTGACCGTCAAATTATACTGGTCTAGTGATCGTTTATTTACCCAAACGCGAAGGGCAGGATCGACATAGCCCCCCAGATCAACATTGCCCACACCTTGTACATTGGTAAACTTATTTTGCAGAACATCTCGAACATACGCCATTAATTCGCTACGTGGCATGGTTTTACTGCTGACCGTAAGCCAAATGATCGGCTGATCCTCTGGATTAGACTTACTAATAACGGGGGGATCGATCCCTTTAGGCAGGTCATGCTGAGCTTGTTGCAACTTTGCTTGAACCGCTTGCATGGCGACATCAATATTTTGATTTAACCCAAACTCCAAGGATATTCGGGCAGAGCCCTGTCGACACGTCGATGTTAAGGACTTTAAACCCTCAACACTCATGACCGCACCTTCAACCGCATCGACAACATCGGTTTCCATGATCTCTGGGGCTGCGCCAGGATAACTAACACTGACAGAGATCATGGGGAAATCAACGTCTGGCATTTGGCTGATACCCATCCTAAAAAAACTGAGAAGACCAAATAAGATCAAGGCGCCCATGATCATCCAGGACATGACTGGACGTCGTATCGCGATATCAGTAATGTTCATTTGGAAATAGCTCCTAGATCGGCCGTCATGGAGGCCAAACGAGCCTGATCAGTCAAATACGCAAAACGCATTTTGTTAAAGGACCGCTTAATATCAATGTGCGCGTTCAACGCTTGCAAAACATCAAGATTATTACTGAGACCCAGTCGATAGTCTTTGACAACCGTATCTACATTTTTCTCAGATACATGCTGCGCCTTTTCAAATAGCTGAAGCTGTTGTTTCTCCGCGATCAAATTAGCGTATATTGTTGTGAGATCATTGACCAACTGTCGGCGTAAGAGGCTTAACCCTAACTCGGCCTGTTTTCTGACTGATGCCGACTCACGGGTCTTTGAGGCGGCGACATCCACTAAAAAGTTGGGCAGGGTCAATTGGATCTGCGCATCCCACGGCATACTTTGGTTAGGTGCCGGACGGTTTAAATAAAGATTACCATTCAAGTCAATTAAGGGTGTAGATTCCCCCTCTTTGGTGATTTGTTCGAGAAGCTTGGTACTCTCAATACGGGCGATCGATGCTTTGATGTCAGGACGTTGTTGGATACGGGTTTGATAACTACTGAGTGGCAATAGAGTGAAGTTATTTGTCGGTTCCACTTGCACCGCGATATCTTGTCCTGTTAGAAACTGCAGTAATCCCTCTGCGGTATCCAATTGTGACCTTGCAGTAACGAGTTGTGTCTGCAACTGAAATAGTGAAACTTGTAAACTATAAACTTCCGTCGGCCGAGATCGACCGATATTGACTCGATCCTGAAGTTCATTGATCCGTTTATTTAACAAAGACTGTTGCTCGAGTAACAATTGAATGTCTTGCTGGAGATAAGCATAAAGATAAACCGACTGGGCGATATCCGAGTAAAGCTGAAGAGCCGCCCATTGACGAGCTTCTTTTTTAGCCGATAAAAGTTGCTCATATTCTTTAATAGCACCGACCATACGAAAGCCTCGAAATAGCGGATAGGTTGCATTGGCTTTGATCAGTAATTGATCGCTCGAATTGGGTTGGAGCGTGTAGGAAGCCAGTCCGGTTATCGAAGGGAGAAGTGCCCCAACCGCTTGTTTATATTGCTCTTCAGCCTGAACCACCTGTTCTTGCTGATCCGCCAAGACCTCGCTTCGACTTAAAGCCAGTTGATAACATTGTCGAAAAGATAGGATAACAGGACTTTCCGCGGCTAAACTAAAGCATCCTATACACAAAACAAAAAGTGATAAAGCGATATTGACTTTCTTTTTCATGATTTTGACACCGTTCCCAGTTGAATCCTTTCAAAACTTTCAAATCCAAGGTGTTTGGCGTTGGCCTCGAGCGTCGCTTCGGCGGCCGTATAACAAAACTTACTAAAGGGCTTTAGTGTCGAAAACCCCATGATCTCAATATGTTCTTTTACTCGTTTGGTCACGTATTCAGCAGGGTCGATCACACGGATACTGGGCAATGCCAACTCTATATTCTTTTGAATATGCGGATAATGGGAACATCCCAGTATCATAACATCATGGTCTTTGAAGGGTAAGGTGTATTCGTCGATCGCTTCTTCAAGTTCGGGATTGTTAATGGTGGTCTGTTTTGGCGCGAACGCGTACTGTTCGATCAACGGCACAAGCTTAGGGCATGCGTTCTGTAAAACCTCAATATGGGGATTGTATTGAAGTAATGTTTTTTCATAGGCGTGACTCGCAACGGTCGCTTTGGTCGCTATGACCCCAACTTTTGTGCGTGGCCCGAGTATCTGGGCGAACCAAAGCCCATCGAGAAGCATATCCACAAATGGCACTGGGTATAAACGTTTATCGTGTTTTAAAGCAATAGCCGATGATGTATTGCAGGCGATGACAATAAGTTTCACTTCTTGGCTAAGCAAATAGGTAATAATATTATCGTTAATTCGAAGAATTTGAGCAGATGATTTATCGCCGAACGGCTTATTGGCATTGTCCGCAACATAAATAAAGGATTCGGTTGGTAACGCTTGCTTAAGCCGATTCAGCACCGTAAACCCACCGATCCCTGAATCGAATACGCCGATCGGTCGATTATCGGGACGCATAATAATGAATGATCCCTTCTACTACACCCTCAGCAATTTTCTCGCGGAAGGCGTCTGTTAAAATGAGGTTATATTCCTCCTGATTCGAAAAGTAGGCGGGTTCGATAAGTACAGCCGGCATATCGGTATGGAATAAGACAAAGAATCGAGCTTTTCGAAGCCCCCTATCCACTCGTCCAAGTTTGTTTAGGAGAGCCTCATGTATGGCTTTTGCAGGAGCGATATCTTCGGGTTTATAGAAATAACTCTCGATTCCATTCATTTCCGATCGATCCAGACTATTAAGGTGACAACTTAAATAGAGATCAGCTTTGTTGCGGTTAGCAAACAAGGTCCGTTCGGCAAGCGACATATATTGATCAACGTGAAAGGGCATGATGACGTTTGCGCCCACGGCGATCAATTTTGACTGAATCCGCTTTGCGATATCAAGATTATACGTTTTTTCGTACTGATTCCCAAATCCGATCGATCCCACATCAATCCCACCATGCCCTGGTTCAACAACGATTGTTTTCCCGGAAAGTGGCCCTCGATGAAAGGGGGTTGTACTGACGAGAGATGCTTTACTGGTTTCCTTTTGCTTAATAGCCCCCATCGCTTTTTTTATAAGCACAACGATATCGTCTCCAACCCGTGAAACATTAGCCGCCACATCTTTCTGAAGAATGAATGTCATTCTGGCTTTTAATGGACTCCACGATTGTTGCACACCAGAAACACGCGATAAATAGGGTCCTGTTAAATAGTACTCTGGCTTGGCTTGGTATTGAGCATTATGAAAATCAATTTGAAGTTGTTGCCCTTGTAGAGTGACGTTATAGCTACTCACAGCCGCAGTTTCGATGACCACTTTTTCCTGTTCGTTTTCTTCTGAAAAATGAAGCTTCTTAACTTTTCCCGCCCCCAATATAAACGCTGTCGTTCCATCATCGGAAAGAGACAAAGCATAGTTTCGTTCTTGTTTTAAGTCGACAACAACCCTAACGGTGTCTTCATTGAGCTGACCTGCTCGGGCATTAACAAAATTACTTCCCGATATCGTAAAAGCCTTCTCCTTGGTATCAAGCACTGCATTTGGGATATCAAGGACAAGACGTGGTGGATTGGTTAAAGCAAAAACGTCCCGAGGCGACATTTCAACAAACGAGTGAATATGGATCGCTTCGGCATCTGGAGATTTATCATAATGGACATCGTAGATAATAGGGTTGATACGAAGGGTTTTGCTTCGCCAGTCCCAACGAAGCCCCATGCCCAACGAAGAGGCTGTTTTCTGAATAGAGATATACCACTTATCGCCGACCTTTGTAGGCGAGATAGGAAGCACAAGTTCTTGTTTATCCCCATACTTCACTTGAAGTCGACCGCTTTTATCCACTTGATAATCGTATCCAAACGGAATAAGAATGTTATCTGCGGGCAAATAATACTCCCCATCGATAACCAAGGCGGGGCCCTTTATGAGGGAGGATTTACCCCGGATCATTAAGGTGACATCTCGTATCCTTGACATGTTGGGCAGCCATACAGCCTTATCCGTCGAACGAGGGGTCGCGATCTTTTCAATTTTCGGTTCAGGTTTAGGGATGGAGAGCTTCGGTGTTTCGTTGATCACCGGTGTCGCGATATCAAGCTGTTTGACAATAAGGGTATTCTTTTGTTTAACAAGCTCAATATTGTCGGAAACAGAAATAAGGATCTTAGCGATATCAGGAATGGCCGAGATCTGGCCAATTTGAATAACCCCGAGATCGGGTGAACGCATGATCACACGTGGAAAGGCTAAGACACTATTGGTTAGCTCTATAGAATACCCCAGTTTCTCTTTTTTAAGAATAAAGGGTTCATTTTCAATATTACATCCAAATACAACTTTCAAACTACCTGCATCGATCTCTGCTTTTTGAACTTGTTTAGAAATATAATAAAATCGATCTTTTCGATTAAGCGTATATCCTTGGAACCAAGCCAAATAGTTTAGCGGAACATACCAATCCGTATCATGAAAAAATACCTTCATGGGCAAATAAGCCTTCTGTCCATTGACCTCGACTTGATCTTGATTTACGCGGAACAGGATTTGTCGAAAGCGATCGTCGAGCGTATATTCGCCTTTCTTTTTGAGAAGAGAAAAATTCATCTGAGATGCAAATTCTTCAAGCGGCACACATAATGTACCTTCGTTCATAATCGGTTGAGCACGGAAATCGAGTCGTTTTCCGTTAAAAAGAATGATAGCCCCATCTTGAGAGTTAAACCCTTCCGTTATGGAAAGGAACATAAACAAGATAAGAAGTCCAAAAAGTTTTTTCATCAGCGATAGTACCTCCGTAAATATTTTGTAGAAATATAGGCAAGAAAAAGGAGTAAAAGAAATACCAACACTGCCATGTTGCTATTCACCAAAAGCAGGGATAAAGCCGCAATAGCGAGGAACGTGCTTTCTAAATAAATGACAATAACAGTTTGCTTATGAGTAAATCCACGATTGATGAGTCGATGATGAATATGTTGTCCATCAGCGTGAAAGATCGATCTTTTATTTTTAATACGCCGCATAATGGAGGTCACTACATCATAAAAGGGAATACCCAATACGAGAAAAGGAATGGTAAAGGCCATCACACTTTCGGCATTCCAAACCCCAACGATCGAGAGTAACGCCATGTTATATCCCAAAAAATAGCTCCCTGAGTCGCCCATAAATAATTTCGCAGGGTTAAAATTATAACGTAAAAACCCAAAAACAACGCCTGAAAGGATAAAAAACAACAAGGCGGCTTCATATTGACCGAGTAACATAGAGGAAAGCCCAAGACTCAAACTTGCAATATAGGCAATTCCCCCCGCCAAACCATCAAGTCCATCCATCAAATTTATAGCATTCATAACCCCTACGATCCATAACATGGTAAAGGGAACGGCAGCCCATTCAAGCATCACATAATGAGTATGTAAAATAGAAAGTCGGTCAATCGTCATCCCAAACCCAAGAATATGACTTGTCGTTATAAAAGCGACCAATAGTTGAAAAACTAATTTCACTCTAGCATTGAGCGTAAACAAATCATCAAGAAAACCAAACAGGGTGATCAAGATCGACCCGACCAAAGCGGTTCTTACAAGGGGTGAGGACAAGTTTAGGGTAAGGACCAAGCAAAAATAGACGCCGAACATGGCCAGTCCACCCACTCTCGGTTTTGAGTATTTATGGATTTTCCGATGATTAGGCGCGTCTAAAATACGAAATCGAAGCGCAAGACGAATAAAAACTGGCGTGATGACAGAAGCAAATATACCCGCGGAAAAACTATACAGTAATGCTTGAAAAACAAACGTTGGAAACTGTGTCATGAGTCCGCCTTTATAGGGGATTCATTCTAATCCTTTTATCTAATGACGGTCAATCGGTGCCGAGCGACGACCTTTTGCCTTTGATCGTCCGCTGTGACTAGAACAAGGTAGGTATCGTTTTCCAGCCAATTCCCAAAATTATCTTTTCCATCAAAGGAAATTTTATTGTAGCCCGTGATAGTATTACTTGCATTGATCTCAACAGACCAACGAAGTCGTCCGGCCAGATCAAATAATTTAATGCTTATCGCCGAGGGTTGGTTTAACTCAAACCCGATCTGGGCGGGTAAATAATTTCGAATGGGATTGGGATAACTTAAAACAGGGCCTATACTAAGTGACGCATTGAAGGATGTATTTTGAGGTTGCGTGAATTCTGATATATCCAGTTTCCCGTCACCGCTATATTTATCCCAACCCACTAAATTGGCACCAGTTCCCAGCGGATCACGGATGTCCACTATGTAGGGCTTCATATTTTCTCGTGAGGGCTGTTGTTGTTGCTTTGAGGATATTAATCCGAGCAGTCCACTAATATAGGCAGCTGACACACTGGTTCCGCTAGCGTTAGCGATTTGATTTCCGGGATAATAACCCAATACACCCACACCGATACTCGACACGGACAGAAAGGAGCCATAATTGCTAAAATTGGCAAGATGATCGTTCCCGTCAAGTGAAGCAACGGCAATGACGTCTGGAAATGCAGCAGGATAAACTATCCGCTCTTGGCCTTGATTCCCGGCACTTGCGACAATAACGAGTCCCTGTGTTTGCACATCCCTCACCACTTGTCTGAGCACTTCGGTCGTGGAATCATATCCGAAGCTACAATTAGCGACGCTAGCGCCCATTTGTTTGGCATATTGAAGCGCACAGGAGACTAAGAACTGAGAGCTTTTCCCTTGAGCATCAAAGATCTTGATAGGCAGGATCTTGACATGGCCTTGACTCATTTGAGCGATGATACTAGCCATAAGCGTTCCATGCCCAAGCTCGTCAGTAACATTCCCGTTCTGGGAGCAGATATTGCAGCCATTTACATCATCAATATAGCCATTATTATCATCATCAATACCATTATTAGGGATCTCACGCGAATTCACAAAAAGATAGGGTTTTAACTGTTCGTTATTGAGATCGAGGCCACTATCAATGACCGCGATAATGATCTGAGGTGAAGTTGTGGCTGCTAGAGGAATAAGGGTTGAGATTGATTGGATTTTCACATTAGCCATTTGATGAAGTTCAACAGGAGCATCCCATTCGTGAGTTATCGATGATTCAGCTATGATATTTTTATCAGCACTTGGAACGGAAATAACGATAGGCATCGGATAATTGGGATGGGTCACGACTCGCGTCGAACCAAACTGCTGAATATTTAAAACAGAATTCGCGAAAACCAAACTGACTAGCAAAAGATAAAAGACGCCCCGTTTCATCATCAATCTCCTAAACTCCAACCCAATGTTAGCTGAGATTGACGACTATTTAGCTCAGAAAAACTTGTTGTATACCGGATCGTTAACGGGTCTAATTTTAAATCAAGCTGTAATGACACATTTTGGGGATTATTAATGGGGGTTGTCGCGGCTAACCAAACACCATCTAGCAAATGGAACTGTCCACGAACAAGATGGGGTTGGTCAACTGAAGCTAAGTAACTGACCGATGCATCGAGATCTCTCCATGTCACACTGAACAGATCCGAGGCAAGTTGGACATCAACTTTCCCAGTAGACGCCATTTGCTGGGTATCCCCAACATCGGCGCGACTCCATCCCAAAAATAAATTGGTGAGAGGCTTCCATAAAACCCCGACATCAACACCCGTTCCTTGAACGGTTTGATCAGCGATCTTCAGTGAATAGGCTTTTAAATTGGTTCCGACCCAGAGCCCCGAGATCAATGTTCCGGCTAAAGAAACGAGCGCGGCTGTTTTTTCTTGCGAAAAGGTGGAACTTGTCTCAAAACGTCCATCATTATTTTGGATAGTGTTAGGGAGATTATCAAGCGCATCATAACGAACA
>CAIUCY010000111.1 GCA_903897765.1 uncultured Candidatus Marinamargulisbacteria bacterium
GAGGCATATGAGCTCGAAAATACATCTGAACGTGTTATAGAATTAACAAACGCGATCATTGCATTGATAGACTTGAAGACCGAAGCTAGAAAAAAAAGCATCGGTTATATATTTGCAATAAATAGAGAATACGGCCCGCCACCTATAACAAAAGAGTGGACTGAAATGTTGGCCATAGCCATGGCGATATCCGCAGATAACACTAAGGTTCTTATCGAATACGCCGATAATTTAATCCAATCAGAAGATATAGACAGCGCACTTGAATATTACGACAAAGCATCGCAAGCACAATCAAATGATCGAGATGTTTTACGATTAAAACTGTATTTCGCTTGGACGATCTACTGTCGGGCAACCTGGTTAACGTCTCAAGAAATGAGCCTCAATATCTATTTTAAGGCTTTGGGTCGGATCGCTCAAAAAACCGGATCACCATTGGAGACACCTTTCCCGAAGGAACTTTTTCTAGTTGACCCTCGAATAGGGATTTACAAGAGCTGCATTCAAGTTGGTAAATTTTATCTGAAAAAATGGAAATACTCGAAGGCTATTCAGTTTTTACAAGTGGCCTGTCGACTCCATCCTGATATCCATACAGGGACCTAGCGTTGTCAGGAACAGGAATTGAAGTAATGTGGATAAAATAAACACGCTCTTTTCGCTTTTGCTTCTGTTAGCCTGTCGCCTTCAGGATATCGTGTTCTCGGAAAAATGCAGCTGATAGCTTCATCGGATAGGACTCATCAGCACTACTGGTTATTACTAAAACATCAATGTCACTATCATCCCTTGCTTTATCCTGTGCATAGGATCCATATAGATAGACCTTATCGGCTGAATCACCAGATAGAACATCTACAATTTGCTTAATCGTTTGTTGTTGACGTGATTTTGTGAGCTGCTTCAACGGAGTGCCTCCTATTTATGGCCTATCTTCATTTAATATTATACCCAAATAAATCGGATTATCACCAAGAATATTTGCCGATGCACTAAATTCGGGAGTGCTTATTCCTCTATTATATTTTTAATATTTAGGTCATCGACTCGGTTAAACTCTTTGGTGTTGTTTGTAATGAGTATTCCGTTGCGTGAAAGAACCGTTGCTGCGATAACTAAATCGTAAGACCCAATAATAATCCCCTTTGCTTCTAGGGTAGACTTTATTTCAGCAAACAGAACCGTCGCACTATCATCAAAGGGGATAATCTCAAAATGACTAAGCAGGTCATTGGCTTTCTCTAGGGTATCAACCCGTTTGTTGCTTTTATAGGCTCCGGCCAATAGTTCCGCTTTTACAATCGCGGGGACCTTGTACGTAGACAGTTTGTGTTTATGAAGGCTGTCTCGGACACCATGCAACCCCTTAAGATAATAGATCAATATATTCGTATCTAAAAAGTACATTACAACAGCTCCCTTGGAGCATCATAACTCGGATCGACTGGCTCGGGTCTTTGAAAAGAATCGTCTTTAACCGAACCATACAGATCCAGCAACTCCTTGGGCCATTCATCGTCCAATTGCTTTAAACATACATCGGTAACCCATCGGGACGATGAGGTGTTTTTAGATTTAGCCGCTCGTTCAATCCTTTTCTTGATGTCATTTTCAATATATATAACCATTTGTCCCATTCTAGAAACCTCCAAATATATTATATATTAGAATATACCCATTTTATCCAAAGTCAAACATTATTTCTTGTAATCAAGGACAACCTATGTTCTTTGCGGGAGATGATTTCGATTGATTTCCTGGTGATTAGTTGTTTGGATTTGCCCAAAAGCGAGCAAACGGTTGTTCTGCAGCTTGCCTGCCACGAGGGGGTGAATCTAGGCAATTTACTTCCTGTAGAATATTAATAATAAAAGTGAATCAACCCCCATTTCTGTTCGATGAATTAATCATGAATAAAAAAATTGTGAGTTTATCGGAAGATGAGAAAAAAGCAAATACCGCCTATAAAAAAGGGAAGAGCCTTTACATCGGGTATTCTTATCCATTCTATGAAGAGGCTTGGAATCTTAGCCAAAACCTAAGAAATGACACTCAATTCCTTAAAGAATTAGCTGAATCCATCGCTGGAAGGATAAAATTGCCATCAATAGAACTAGGCAGTACTAAAGGCATTGGTTATTTTTCTCTTCTGGGACGAGAAAATGAACTTTTGCCACTCTCGCAAGATGCAATTGAGATGATGAAGGCGGCGATTAAACAGTTTCCTGATCGACTCGACTTTTTGGTCACCATGGGCGATGTAATGGTTCAACAGGGTAACTATGAAAAGGCCATAGAGTATTACCGAAAGGCCTCGCAATCGATGTCAGATGACGATGATATTGTACGTTTAAAATACTATTTTTCGATAACGGTTTACAACCGAGCATCGTGGTTAACTCCAGTCAAGAAATATGAACGAGCCTATGAGATATACTTGATGGCTTCGGGAAAAGTTTCAGAAGAAAAAGAGGCCATTCCGAGTGAAATAGCCAAAAAAGGATTGTTTTATCATAGAATTAAACACATTCATGAGGAAATCAGTAATGGTTGTTTGAGTCTAGGTAGGACGCTTTTAAATATGAAGCGATACCCAGAAGCGATAAGGTGTTTAAAGGCGGTTCGTGGACTCGATTTAGATCGCCAGAAATGGTTTAAACGCCGTTATTTAACCGGTTTAGGGGACGCCTATTTTGGGAATGGTGAGTTAACGCAAGCACTCGATTGTTACACCAAAGTTCAAGAAATAAATATAAAAGAATTCGAAACGGGGGATGAAATCCTAAAAAAAATTGCCAAAGTTAAAATGAAAATAGGCCTAGAGTATGACCTTGATTCAACGGATGAAAATAAAAAAGACGAGGCCCTTCGCTATTTATCAGAAGCCGTTAAATTCTATAATGAAGGGATAGATAAAATGACTGAGCTGAAATGTTCCCCTATGCTATGCAGTCTATATCTTGATAATGTTATAACCTGTTACGAGAAGATATTGCGATTGGATGCAAAAAATATAGAAGCCAATGAAGCGCTCCTAATACTTAAAGAATCAGGCAATGAAAAGGCTAGGATCGCTTTTATAGCCTTAGGATTAATTAAGTTTACGTTTAAACTTTAATTTCCGCTGCGCCACCCCTCAAGCCCACCCCGAGAGTTGACATTGCCTCGAGCGCTCTTTATACTCAACTTCCAAAGTTGATAGGAAAAGTATCCAATATTCAGGAGGCGGAAAGTGACAAAAAAACTCTCAATTATCGCGATGAGTGGGGATTTTGACAAAGCGATCGCTATTTTTACTTTAGCTTCCGGCGCGGCGGCGGTTGGCTATGAGGTCAATTTATTTTTTACATTCTGGGGCCTTGATATCATCAAAGAAAAAACAGGCCGAGCGTTTATCGGTAAAGGCTTCATGGCGCGCTTCTTTAACTTCCTATTGGGCGGGCGAAAGAACCTGCCCCTTAGCCGACTCAACTTTGCTGGGGCTAGTCCCCACTTGATGACCGCGATGATGAAGTCACGTAATGTGGCGACGCTGCCCGAACTCCTTCAAGCCTCGATCGATCTGAAGGTTAATTTTTATGCCTGCGAAATGGCGATGGTCGTCTTAGGTCTTAAAAAAGAAGATTTTATCCCTGAGGTTAAAGATGTTCTTGGGGTAGCCACATTCCTCGAACTCTCCAACGATGGGCAGACACTTTTTATATGAGTACCATTAAGCTCGATGTCACCAAAGAGCATTGCCCCATGACATTCGTCAAAACAAAGATCGCGCTTGAGAAACTCGCAGCGGGTGATACGCTAGAGGTTCTTTTAACAAAAGGTGAGCCACTCGATAATGTACCGAAAAGTGCAACCGAACAAGGATATAATGTCCTTAGTACGCTCCATGTGAGTGGCGATATTTATCAAGTGTCGATCAGCAAATAGAAAAAACAGGAGGAATTTTTATGTCCGATAGTATTATTCAACGAAGTGTTACCACCGCGGTAGCAAGAAACCTAGCCACCACGACCAAGACCCCACCGCAAATGATGTCGATCACGCCGCGACATTTGCTCAATCTCTTGCCATGGGTACACGTCGAAGGCGGAACCTATCGCGTCAATCGGACTAAAGTCGAACTACCCAGAGCCGAACGTGTTGAACTGATCCTTAACGATGGGGTCGCCACTTTCGCCCCCGATGCCCTTCGGAGCATTCCTCTTTTTTCAAAGATCCATGAAGAGATCATTGCCAAAATGGCAGCTCGATTCAAAAGAGAAAATGTTCAGCTTGGCAAAACATTGGTGACAGAAGGCGAAGGCCGTCATCACTTCTTTATCATTGCTCAAGGACAACTTGAGGTGCTGAGTAAAGGGGTTCATGGAAGCGATCTCCGTTTAGCGTTATTAACCGAAGGTGAGTTCTTTGGTGAGCTAGAATTAGTATCGGCAAAACCATCCGAAGTCACCATTAAGACCATAACCCCATGTGTTTTACTGACCTTATCAAAGAAGGATCTTGACGCGATATTGAAAGAGTCTTCTGGCCTTAAACCTCAGTTCGAGAAAACGATCGAAGAGCATATTCAACTCAGTGCGAGTGTCAATAAATATGGCGAACGCAACATTGATCTGGTATCAGGTCTAGCTGAGAACGTCATCATCCCTGAGACCTTTGTGGACTATTCCTCAGAACCCCGCGAGTATCCGCTTAGCTCGGTTCAGACCGTCGTTCGGGTTCATACTCGGGTATCCGACCTCTTCAACAATCCGTTTAATCAACTGGAAGAACAGCTTCGGTTAACCATAGAAGGTATCAAAGAACGCCAAGAATGGGAGCTCATCAATAATAAAAAGTTCGGTTTGTTGCATTCGGTAAACTCCTCGATGCGGGTCAGCTCTCGTTATGGGGCACCAACACCAGATGATTTAGACGAGCTTTTATCGTTAGTTTGGAAAAAGCCTGCGTTCTTTTTGGCACATCCAAAAGCCATTGCCGCCTTCGAACGTGAATGTACTTGGCGTGGGGTTCCTCCCGTGACCACAACCCTTTATGGGGCTCCGGTCATCCTTTGGAGAGGGGTTCCCATTATCCCGTGTGACAAACTCGAAATTAAAAGTCGCTATGCCAACAATCAATCATTAGGGACGACCTCGATACTCCTTTTTAGAGTAGGCGAAAAGGATCAAGGCGTGGTTGGGTTACATCAACAGGGTATTCCGGGTGAGATATCGCCCAGTCTTTCCGCTAGGCTCATGGGGCTAGATACCTTGGGTGTCGCCTCTTATTTGCTGTCGCTATATTTTTCGGTCGCCGTGTTAACCGATGATGCTATCGCTGCCCTCGAAAACGTTGAGGTTGGGTATTATCATCATTATGAACACAGTGGACCGATCGGGTTTAATCTCGGTTCAGGGATATAATATCCATGATCGACCTATCTGCTTTTTGGGAGCGGATCCAAACGGAGACCGGCGGAGGATCGCCAGTATCGATCCCCCAATCGGCTGTTCCACAAGAGTTCGGCTTCCCCACGTTATCGTTCGAACCACCGGTTGCTCCCCTTCGGGAACATAGTGATCGTTTGGTCCAAGGGCAGACGTACCCTGATGTGACGGCTCGCCAATATCCAGACCTGCATGCTTTCGTTGAGAATATTCAACATAATCGATCCGCCGAACCCTCATCGCTATTTGGATTTCCTGCTGATCCGTTATCGGCGATCTTTAAAAAGGTCGCCTCGAATCAAGGGCCGTTCTCATCCCCAGCCGGACTGAATGTTAGCCGTATTCGAAATGACTTTCCGATCTTGCATCAATCTGTGCACGGCAAGCCGCTCGTGTGGTTCGATAACGCCGCAACAACCCAAAAACCACGCCAAGTTATCGAAGCGATCTCTGCGTTTTATGAACGGGATAATTCGAATATACACCGAGGCGCCCATGCTTTGGCCGCTCGTGCCACCGACGCTTACGAAGGGGCCCGTGAAAAGGTTCAGCGCTATTTGAATGCGGGGAATGCCTCTGAGATCGTTTTTGTTCGGGGTACGACAGAAGGGATCAACCTCGTCGCGAACACGTATGGGAAACAGTATATACAGGCAGGCGATGAGATCATCCTTTCCGAGTTGGAACATCATGCCAACATTGTCCCTTGGCAAATGATGGCAAAAGAACGTGGAGCGATTCTGCGCGTTATTCCGATCAACGATCAGGGAGATGTCCTCCTTGATAACTATGCAAAATTACTGGGCCCCCGCACCAAGATAGTCGCCATCACTCACGCGTCCAATGGCTTAGGGACGATCCTGCCGATCAAGACCATGATCGACATGGCCCATCGTGTTGGGGCGCATGTTCTTGTGGATGGGGCTCAATCTGTTGCGCATATTCCGGTGGATGTTCAAGCCTTAGATTGTGACTTCTTTGTTTTTTCTGGACACAAGATCTTTGCCCCAACGGGTATCGGAGCCCTGTTCATCAAGAAGTCCCTTCAAGACATTTTGCCTCCCTGGCAAGGTGGCGGCAGCATGATCAAAGATGTGACGTTTGAATCCACCACTTACAGTGATCCACCCGCAAAATTCGAAGCGGGAACCCCCAATATCGCCGATGCGGTGGGCTTAGGGGCGGCATTGGACTACGTCCGATCTATCGGTCTTCCAGCCATCGCGACCTACGAGAAACAATTACTTGATTATGCCACAGAGGGTCTTTTACATATCAATGGCCTCACGATCATTGGAACGGCGGCGGAAAAAGTGGGGGTTACTTCGTTTATATTAAAGCACAAAACGGTTCCTGAAGTGGGTCGCTATCTCGATCAACACGGTATTGCGGTTCGAGCCGGACATCATTGCGCCCAACCCTCACTGCGCCATTTTGGATTGGAAGCGACGGTTCGTCCGTCCTATTCGTTCTATAATACCTTTGAAGAGATCGATAGCATGCTTGTTGCTTTAAAAAATCTATAAATATAGGAGCAGATCGATGAAGATTACGCTGAACGGCAAACCGACCGAGATCGAGAATAATCTAAATATTTTATCTTTATTAACGCTTCAGAATGTGAAGTCGCCGGAAATGGTCACTGTCGAACTTAATGAAGAGATCCTAAATAAGTCAGACTTCGAGACGATAACCCTTAAAGAAAATGATCGGGTTGAATTGCTTTTCTTTATGGGGGGTGGAGCGTGGTAGGGTTTAACACCCGCGCTATTCACAGCGTTACGCTTAAAGAGGATGTCCATCACGCTATTCGACAACCCATTTACTCGGGCGTCGCTTTTTCATTTGATTCGGCAGAGGAACAGGAAGAAGCCTTTCGGGGGAATCGCCCCAGTCATATGTATTCTCGGATATCGAATCCTACCGTAGAGGAATTCGAAAATAAACTCAGATCTTTAGAGGATGGCATTGGCGCTATTGCCGTTGCATCAGGGATGGCCGCCATCTCAAACGTCTTGATCACCCTTCTCGAAGCGGGCGACAACATTATTGCCTCGAATGCCCTTTTTGGGGGGACGGTATCTCTCCTTAAAAACGTTTTATCTCCTCTGGGTATCGAAATTCGCTTTGTTGATCTTGAATCCTTGTCAGCTACCGAAGCTCAGATCGATGAGCGAACGCGTGTGATCTTCTTCGAGACCATTGCGAACCCTCAAATGAATGTCTACGATATAGCTAGGATATCGCAACTGGCAGAAAAACATCATATTGTGGTTGTTGCGGACAGTACTGTGACAACGCCGTATCTTTTTAAAGCCAAATCGTTCGGGGTTAATATTGTTGTCCACTCGACCTCAAAATTGATCTCGGGGGGGGCGACCAGTATTGGTGGGGCGATCGTGGATATGGGGAATTTTGACTGGACTCATATTAAAAAATTAGCCAAATATCATCGTCTGAAGGCGTGGGCGTTTATCGCCAAACTTCGCAAAGAAGTGTTCCGTGATCTTGGGGCTTGTCTGTCCCCCCATCATGCGTACCTGCAAAGTCTTGGCCTTGAGACGTTATCGCTAAGGGTTGACCGTAGTTGTCAAAACACACAGCAAGTAGCCGACTATCTCGCCGGACATCCTTCGGTACGACAGGTGAATTATCCGGGGCTGGCCAACTCTCCGTATCGATCGATAGCCAAGGCGCAATTCAACGATCGTTTTGGGTCGGTATTATCGTTTGAATTAGCCGACAAAGCGAACAGCTTTGCCTTCTTAAATCGACTAAAGATCTTTAAACGGGCAACGAATCTCGGTGATAATACGTCTCTTGCGGTTCATCCCGCCTCGACGATCTTTGTCGACTATAGTGCTGAAGATCGCGCGGCCATGAAGGTCTCCGAGGGGTTAATTCGACTTTCGGTTGGCATCGAGGACATTGAGGATATTTTACAAGATTTGGAGCAAGCCTTATGAGCATCGATTTTACCGAGGATCAAATTCATCGCTACAGCCGGCACATCATCCTCAAAGATGTGGGTGTTCAGGGGCAAGAAAAGATCATGAACGCGAAAGTGCTGATCATCGGAGCGGGGGGCTTGGGTGCGCCGATCGCCCTATATTTGGCAGCAGCAGGAATTGGAACCCTTGGCATTATCGATGGGGATGTGGTGGATCTTTCTAATTTACAGCGACAGGTGATCCACTTTACGGCCGATGTTGGTAAACCCAAAGTTCGATCAGCGGCAGAAAAAATACAGGCCATGAATCCCGATGTTAAGGTCATTACCTATCAGGACTTAGCGCTTGCCCATAATATCGCTGATCTCATCAAAGACTACGATTTTATTGTGGATGGTACCGATAATTTCCCGGCCAAATTCTTGATCAATGATGCCTGTGTTTTGGCTAAAAAACCGTTTTCTCATGGGGGTATTCTTCGATTTGATGGTCAGACCTTTACGCATACACCTGGCTCGACCTGTTATCGCTGTATTTTTCATTCCCCCCCACCAAAGGATCTCGTTCCCACCTGTTCACAGGCCGGTGTCTTAGGAGCGGTAGCGGGGATGTTAGGGACGATACAAGCCGCCGAAGTCCTAAAGTACATTACGGGCACAGGGACGCTATTAACCAATCGCATGCTTATTTTTGATGCGGCAGCCATGAACTTTCGTTCGGTGAATATCAAACGAAATCCATCCTGTCCGGTTTGTGGGGAGCATCCTACCATCACTGCCCTTAAGGACGAAGAGCAAGCCCTTTGTGAGCTAAAAAAACCATGATCCGGTTAACAACGTCACAATTCGAATCGATATGCATTCAAGCAAAAAAAGAAGTCCCTTACGAAGCCTGTGGGTATTTGGCCGGAATCGACGGGGCGGTGAAGGCGGTCTATCCGATGGTCAATGTTGATCATAGCGAAGATCATTTTAGTCTGGATCCAAAAGAGCAATTTGCCGTCATCAAACAGGCAAGACAAGCTGGTCTCGATATTCTTGCGGTTTACCATTCCCATCCGGCTTCCCCTGCACGTCCTTCAAAAGAAGATATTCGGTTAGCGTATGATCCGAATGTTGTCTATGTTATCGTGTCGCTTTTGGGCGATCTCCCTGACTTAAAGGCGTTTCGAATCATTGACGGCGTGGTTTCAGGAGTAGATGTTAAGATTCGGTGACTCGCTAATGAAATCTCGTTAAGCCTCGGCCTAAAAACACATTCTCGTTAACTCCTCGACAGTACACTTTTCGAGAAAATGTCAGTATACTTAAGGCATAAATCGTGTACTATCGATTTAAAAGGCGAAGGAAAGTATTGCAATAATGACAGCAACAACATCTTCAGCGTTTATCCACGATTTTCAAGAAAACTATTTTAATAAAGATTCTGATATCAACAAGGCGCTTACCGACTATTCATGTGACTATATTTATCATTACACAGATATTCGGGGGTTATATGGAATATTGGAATCCAGAAAATTATTTTTTACGAGTTTTGCCCGTGGTAAAGCTAATATTTAACTCACATCCAAGCCCATGTGCAACTCTAAACAGTAAATCTAAAGAGGGTGTTCTGCTATCCAGACCACGCTCTAACCTTGCAATAACGGGCTGTCGGGTATTTGCCCTAACGGCTAATTGCTCTTGAGTTATTCCTTGCTTTTGTCTAAGCTTGACTAATGTTCTTGCTATGACGTTTTTAGCTTTTTCTGCTTCGTATAAAACACGAAACTCTTCATCTTTTAACTCGTCTTGTAGAACATCTTCAAAGGGTATTAATTTCATAGTCTAAAACCTCCTTAAGCCTTTTTGAGGCGATTTCGATCTCTTTTCTTGGCGATTTCTGGCTTTGCTTTTTATAGGCATGAAGTAATGTCATAATATTTGCTTTCACGCAGACATAAAATATCCGATATCCCCCGCTAATTTGTCTAAATAAAACGCTAGGTGCTTCAAACCCTAATTCTGTAATACTATCAAGACTTTCATATATTCTAGCCTTAACAGGTTTATCTAGCTCATCAATAAAATCTTTAACAGGCATTCTT
Organism: uncultured Candidatus Marinamargulisbacteria bacterium; assembly: GCA_903897765.1. Taxonomy (GTDB): domain Bacteria; phylum Margulisbacteria; class Riflemargulisbacteria; order GWF2-35-9; family GWF2-35-9; genus CAIWAN01. The sequence goes on from CAIUCY010000111.1 coordinate 10,473, forward strand.
CCAGAATCAAGCCCATAATAGAAAATTTTCATGTCCATTCTATCATATACCCAACTAGTTATATTTTAAACATATATTCTTTGACCGCATTAATTTCAGATCTTTCGAAACGTGACAAAGTCAATTTATGCAGCGAGCAGAAAAAGAAGGCTTGCCCTATCAAACTTTGCTGAGCAGTATTCTTCATAAATATTTAACCAACCAGTTAATCGAATCGGATGGCGTTGTCCGATTGCTGGATATGATGAAGAAAAAGGCGTAAAGAGAATCTCGTCACCGCGAATGTTTGAGACGACTCTGAGCGTAGAACCATGTAAAAAAACCTGTTCTCTAGGCTCTTTTTCCCATTTCCCAATCGCTCTAAATGAGCTAAAATACCAGAATCCGTAAATACTTTAAGAAGAAGGAGTCTCGTGTATGAATACGTTCCCGCAGTTAAGAAAGATAGATCCCGAATTGGCTAACGCGCTTGACCTTGAACTTGGTCGTCAGAGAGACAAAATAGAGTTGATCGCGTCAGAGAATTTTACCAGTTTAGCCGTCATGGAGGCCGCAGGGAGTGTGCTGACAAATAAATATGCCGAGGGGTATCCTGGACATCGTTATTATGGTGGATGCGAATATGTTGATATCGCTGAATCACTTGCGATCGAGCGCGCGAAAAAGCTTTTTAATGCAGAATATGTGAATGTCCAACCTCATTCTGGGGCACAAGCCAACACGGCGGTTTATTACGCGTTTCTCAATCTTGGCGATACCGTATTAGGGCTGAACCTCAAAGAAGGTGGGCATCTTACCCATGGCGCAAAGTTTAATCTTTCGGGGAAATATTTTAATTTTATTCCTTATGGTGTTCGTGCAGATAATTGCCAGATCGACTATGAACGACTCGAAGCGTTAGCAAAAGACCATCAACCGAAAATGATCGTGGCGGGAGCAAGTGCCTACCCCCGCATTATAGATTTTGCTCGTATCTCGGCTATTGCTAAGTCGGTCGGGGCGTTGTTTTTTGTCGATATGGCCCATATCGCAGGGCTCGTTGCGGCTGGGCTTCATCCGAATCCGATGGATTATGCCGATGTGGTCACCACGACCACTCACAAAACCCTGCGGGGACCCAGAGGGGGAATGATCCTTGCCAAAGAGCAATATGGTAAAGCCTTGGATAAGGCCGTGTTCCCTGGTATTCAAGGAGGGCCGTTAATGCACGTTATCGCCGCTAAAGCGGTTGCGTTAAAAGAGGCTGCCACGCCGGAGTTTAATGAGTATCAACGTCAAGTGGTCAAGAATGCCGCTGTTCTTGCTGAGTCTCTTGCGACTGAGGGGTGTGAAATCGTTTCAGGTGGAACGGATAATCACCTTGCCTTGGTAAGAACCAATGTTGCCCCTTTATTTGTCACGGGGGCTGATGCCGAAACGATGCTTGACGAGGTTGGCATCACCGTCAATAAAAACCTGCTTCCCTTTGATACCGAAAATGCGGCGGTTACCTCGGGTATCCGAGTAGGGACGCCGGCCATGACGACACGGGGGATGAAAGAGCCGGAGATGAAAGCGATTGCCTCTTTGATGGGACGTGTACTTAAATCAAAGGGCGATGTATCGATCCTGAATGGCGTCAAAGCAGAGGTTCTCATTCTCAGTCGACGCTTTCCTTTATATCCGGAGCTTGGCTAATGGTTCAGGCAAAAAAACGCGTGGTGCGCCGTCCGAATTGGGATACTTATTTTATGAATATCGCCGATGTTGTTGCCACTCGGGCGACATGCATCAAACGACAGGTGGGGTCGGTTATTACCAAAAACGAACAAATCCTCGCAACGGGTTACAATGGCGCGCCAAGAGGGTTGAAGCATGCAGCTGAAGTGGGGTGTTTGCGTGAGCAAATGGAGGTTCCATCGGGAACGCATCATGAGCTTTGTCGGGGGCTCCATGCGGAGCAGAACGCTATTATTCAGGCTGCACGCAATGGGGTAACCACCGAAGGCGCGACCCTTTATTGTACCTATATGCCCTGTGTTATTTGCTCCAAAATGATCATCAACGCAGGGATCAAGCGTATTGTTTTTCGAGGATACTACCCTGACGAATTAGCGGTTCAGATCCTGAATGAATCTGGGATCGAGGTTGTTCTTTTTGAAGAAGTCTATAAAGAGGAACCGGTCGTTGATGTCGAATGGTCGGATGACGAGAAAGCCAGATATAAAATATGACGAAAAAAATTGCCTATTTAGGGCCTGAAGGGACGTTTAGTTATCAAGCAACACGATCCCTTTTGTTTCATCATTCTGATTTTGAAGCGATCCCTTTTGAGAGCATGTATAAAGTTCTTGCCGCCGTTGAAGGCGGGGCAACAGATTTTGCTGTTGTTCCTATTGAAAATCTCGTTGAAGGCATGATCAGTGAACCGCTTGATTTCTTGGTGCATTCTGACAGTGTCAAAATCGTGTCTGAATTAATTGAGCCCATTCAACTTGATGTGATCGGTCTTGCTGGAACTATTTTAGGGGAAGTTGTCGAGGTTATCTCTCATGCAAACCCTGTAGGCCAATCCCGCCAGTTCGTTCGACAAAATATGCCCCATTCTAAGGAAGTATTGGTACAAAGTACTGTTGCAGCGATTGAAACGGTTGCAAGCAGAAAAGATAAACATGTCGTTGCTATTGGTAATTCGTCGGTGAATGAACGATATGGTGTTGTGACGTTGTCAGAGAATGTGGGGGATGTAAAAAACAATAAAACCCGCTTTGTCCTTCTTCAAAAACATTCGATCAATGATTCAGATATTAGCGAAAAGATCTCGCTTGTCTTTTCCTTGCCCAAAGACCAACCGGGTGGGTTATACCGAATACTTGGCCTTTTGCAAAATTTGAACTTAACCAAAATCGAGAGTCGTCCCTCAAAGGATGTGCTTGGCAGTTATTATTTCTTTATAGATATACAAGGAGACTATAGCGATCCTGTTATTCAACAAACCTTAAAAGATGTCAAAGAGAAAACCGAGACCTTTAAAATTCTTGGTGCCTACAAGGAGATCCATTCATGCTAGCGGCTAAATATATTCGTGAAAATACAGAGGTGGTGCGTCAAAATATCCTTAATCGACGAGGGGATAGTGGCATTTTAGATGTTTGGCTTGAGAAGGATTCGGCCTATCGCAAGGTGTTGATCGAGACTGAACAGCTTAAAGCCCAGCGAAATCAATTCAAACCCCAAGGAAAACCTACCCCCGAACAACTCGAGAACATGAAAACATTGTCTGCTTCGATCAAAGTGAATGACGCGATTCTCGTTGTGTTCGAACAAGAGCTCGATGAACTTGCTTTGGTGTTCCCCAATATGCTAAGTGCCGATACACCGGTGGGTAAAGATGAGAACGACAATCCCGTAATCAAGACGTGGGGGAATCCTCGCCCCATTGAGTTTACGCCGAGATCTCATGATGAATTGGGCGAATCCCTTCAAATACTTGATTTTGAGCGGGGGACAAAACTTTCGGGTAGTCGTTTTACGGTGTTAAAAGGATGGGGTGCCAAGATGGAGCGTGCCCTGATCAACTTTATGTTAGACACGCATACCCTATCAGGTTATCAAGAGGTGTGGACGCCCTTTATCGTTAACAAAGAGTCCATGACGGGTACGGGACAATTACCCAAATTCGAAGAAGAACTATATCGATGTGAAAGGGACGACCTTTACTTGATCCCAACGGCGGAGGTGCCTGTGACGAATCTTTATCGAGATGAGATCGTACCGAACTTGCCTATGAAGTTTGTATCCTACACGCCCTGTTTTCGACGAGAGGCAGGGAGCTATGGAAAAGATACCGCTGGGTTGATCCGTCAGCATCAATTTAATAAGGTTGAACTCGTCATTTACAGTTACCCCGAAGAAAGCATGGCTATGTTGGAATCCTTGACCCAAAGCGCTGAGCATATACTCGAACTCTTGGAGTTGCCTTATCGACGGGTCCAATTATGCTCGGGAGATGTGGGGTTTTCGTCCTGTAAAACCTATGATCTGGAGGTCTGGTTTCCAAGTCAAGGTCGTTATCGCGAGATATCCTCGTGCAGTAATTTTTGGGATTTTCAGGCACGACGTGCTAAAATTCGATATCGTAATGATGAAAAACAAGTCGAACCCATCCATACACTTAACGGATCGGGGCTTGCAGTAGGTCGAACATTGGCTGCGATCCTTGAGAACTATCAGCAACAGGATGGGCAAATTCGAGTGCCAAAGGTCTTGCAGGAATATCTGAAGATTGACATAATTAAGAAAGATTAAGGGAGTGTTCCTATGACAGAAATGATAAAACAAGATTATATAAAAGCGTTTAGATCCCTAGCAAATGAAGAGCGGCTCGATATTATTCTCAAACTCTACAAAGAGGGTGAGCTTTGTGCGAGTGACATCGAGAAAAGTTTTTTTATGGAGCAGTCTACGACGTCTCATCATCTAAACTATTTGAAAAATGTTGGCTTGCTCGATTCACGAAAACAAGGCCGTAACGTTTTTTATAAAGTGAATGTGGATAACTTAAAGAGTCTATATAAAAAATTTCTCACTAACCTTTTTGATATTAAAGAGTAACCATGGCTAGTAAGTATTTCGAGTTTAAAGACGCCTTAAAGGTTAAGATCGTATCACACTTTAATCTGACGGAAGAGGAATTTGAGTCCATTTTTGAAAAAGCATCTTTGATCAGTATGCCCAAGGGAAAAACACTGTTCAAAGAAGGCAAGCCCAGTTCCAGTGTCTATTTTGTGGCAGATGGAAAGGCCACAATTCTTAAGCTTGGCGAAGAAATTAATCATGTCTCTGTCGGGGACGTTTTGGGGGAAATGTCCTTGGTAGGCGGCGGTGCGAGCAGCGCCACCGTGATAGCTGAGACGGACATGTCCCTTTTTCGTTTTAGCAAAGAAACCTTTGATGTCCTTTTAAATAGATTCCCAAATCTCAACAACTCTATCGTTCTTGAGGCGATAGGCCGCAAGCTACAGCAAAACGACCAATAAGCTTCAATTTCCTAATTTTATAGACAATCCATCGCGGACATCGCTACAATGACCCTATGGTTAACGGGGATATTCGTTGGTTTTCTTTGGGAACCGCAGAGAAGCTATTAGCTGACCCCAAACATCATGTCCTTCAAGAGACGCAGGACTTGCTTTTAGGCGCTATCTACACATTATTCGAACGCCATATACAAGCCTCGCATGTTCAGTTCCACCACTATTGTCAGCCCCGTCAAAATGAATCGATGCAAGGGAAATCTCAGTTTGATGAAAAAAATAAACTGACCCTTGAGCCGGTAATTAGCGAGCTCGAGGCTCTATATTTGTCAACCGAATCGGGATCGCCAAGCTCGGGTGTTTACCTTCATCTGGCGGATGCGAACCTAGATGAATTGTCTTTGCGCCGCCCAGAACTGATCGAACGGCTCCAAACCCTCGTGAACACTGGACATCTCAAAATAAGCGGTGGGGTCATTGATGAAGCTTTTATCGGGCCTGATGCAGAAGAATTCTCCGTGGCAGCGATCATGACCTATTTTGAGAAAGTGATCGGGCTTTTTGGTGAGTTTGCGGTGGTCCCTTTAGTATGGATACCTGAGCGATTTTTTGAAGAGAAAACGGCGGCCATATTGGACAGGCTCTATCGTCAGTATGCTTATTTGCAACGGTTTCCCTTTTTGGCCATTATTGTAGACGAGAATGTGATCACGCATTCATTGCCGAAAGATTGGACAGGCAATGTTTTCTCCGGATGGTATAATCCGTGCTATCCCCACCTACGTATCTTTGTCAGTTCGAACCATCTACGCGCCATTATGCCTCAGGCCACACCGGCGAAGGTAAATGAATATTTCTTTGAATTAATGTCCACAACATGGACCGATAATGAACGACAAAAAGTAAACGAATTCCTTCAAGGCTATGAAGGGTTGATCAATCGGTATGATGGGCTCAATCAACAAATAGACGAGGTGGATTCATTGGTTGAAGAATCACTTCGGCTCGATACCAATCGGTTTTATCTAGCCTCACGTGAAAGTTTAGAGAAAATATCGCCTTCAAAAGTATTTTTAGTTGATGACCTTGAAAAAAATGGGAGTTGGCGTGGGTCTTGGCCCTACGCTTTTGGAGAAGATCGTCATTTTTATGGTTATATAAACCAGTCACAAAATATTTTTAATCCCTATAAAATGAGTCCTTTTGGGCAAAATACAAACGATTTTCAACTTATTAACAAGATCCGACCCAGTTCTTACAAAGAGTTTTCCATTATTTGGAATAACAATCCCCTCGATATTGAAAAATGGCGTACGTTGACGCTTCAGATTTTGAAGGCGGGCGTGAGCGGGCCAGAGGCGTTAGCGTCCCTATCTAACGAGGAACTTTCTGGCTTAGGGATGAGTGAAATCGACGTGACGTGGTATGGCAACTTTGTTTCTAATCCGATTAGTTGGCAGCAGGGTCAGTTAATAAAATACCCTGAGATCCGCCTGAATTATATTTTGGCTCAAATGCTCTATCAAGAAATTATAGGTGGACACGAACGAGACCCCAAGGAGATCGCCAAGCACTTGCTCGATGATCACGATGGGTTGGGTCATTTGCTCCATATCTGGAATAAAAATCGAGCCAGTTGTCCCAATTTTATTGGTTTTTTTGGCGGCGCCTCGATCTTATTTTTTCGACAGTTGATCGCGGGACAACTCGCCTCGGTTCTGACTTTAAAATATGCGGGTCTCGATTCGTTCGAGAAAGAATTAGTCATCGATTTCAATCGCTCTGAGATTCGATGGACATTGGTTAAGTCTCATGACATTTTTAAAATACTGGACGACCAAGGGGATACGGTCTTTTGTTTTAGTCAGCAAAATTTACATAATCTCGTTTCGGGCTTTTCTCGCCATCGAGAAGGGTATAATTCGATCATTCAACAATGGGTTCAAGGGCGTCGGGATATAAACAACTTTGCCTTAGTCGAAACACTTGATGGTTCGGCAAACGCAACAACGAGCAGTCATCCCTTGGTGATCGCACTTGACCTTGAACGGGTTGATGAAGCGGAGATCATTAGCAAAACCTATCCCGAAGAATTTAACGATTTTGATGCTGAAATAGACATGCTTAGCAATTATCCTATGGCATGGGAACAGATTTGGATGCTTCCACATAATAGCATCGAGAATCCGATAGTGAATTATCAAGAAGCTTATTTTGGCACATTCAAATGGATCGCGACCGAGAAGTATCTCGATAATATTGAGGGGCGGCGCGTGATAACCTTTGTAAGGCACGCCCTGTATCAGCATAAATTTGTCGATATAGTTAAAAAAATCGATCCTCAGACAGGATGGGTCAAAGTTGAGATATGGAATCGTTCCAGTTTCAACATTCAGTTCAATCCAACCATTGCGTTCCCGACAAGCCTTGATTGGGTTGAGGGTGAGGCCTATAGCCTTGAAGGAGAGGCGATCCCGATTCGCGGGGAATCACGGATCCTCGATACAAAAGAACTCGTTGTGACCGACCGGATCAGTAATCTGCGCTTAAATATTCAAGCGGGAAGAGACGATGTTCGCTACAGTGCCTCAACGGTCTATACTTATCAAACCTCTGATACGGGCGCCTATACGGTATCGCCTCAACATTTGCTCATCTTATTGTCGAGTCGAGAGGGCGTGACGCTACATCCAAATGAAGGGTATATCCTTGATTATCATGTGCAAACGGAGGCGTTGCAGCCCGAACCCATATGGACCATAGCATGGGACGAAATGCCTAGTTCTCTGAAAGAACGCATTCAAAACTTTTCAAAACTCTTTTTGGAAGGTTGTCCTCTTACCGAATATCAGCGCTATAAGCTGATATATTCCCGATACCCCGAGATCATATTCTGGACGCGGTAGGAACAGACTGCTATAATTCGCTCGCGTTTCAGTGACGTTTATAGGAGGGGTGGCCGAGTGGCTAATGGCAGCAGACTGTAAA
>CAIUCY010000112.1 GCA_903897765.1 uncultured Candidatus Marinamargulisbacteria bacterium
AAGAGGATTTCTTTCACAGTTTCCAAATGGAGCCGTCATTGATGAAGTTCAACGTGCGCCCGAACTATTTTCATATTTACAATCTACGGTAGATGCGGCTAACAAAGAAGGTATGTTCGTTTTAACCGGAAGTCAGCAGTTTGAGATGATGGCTTCCATAAGTCAGTCTCTTGCGGGTCGAACGGCTGTTGTTAAATTGCTTCCCTTTTCAATCTCAGAGATTTATCAAAATACTAAAAATCTAGACTTACATGACGTGATGTTTACGGGCTTTTACCCGCGAATATTTGACAAAAAGATTCCCCCTTCAGACATGTACGCATTCTACATTAACACTTACCTCGAGAAAGACGTCCGACAGGTTCTTCAAATAAAAGACATGAATCGGTTTGAGGCCTTTTTGAAGCTTTGCGCAGGACGAACAGGCCAACTTCTCAATACGAATCAACTCGGGAATGAATGCGATGTTAATCACAATACAATCAAAAGCTGGCTTTCGGTTCTTGAGGCAAGTTATATCATTAAGCTTGTTTATCCCTTTTCAAAAAACATCAATAAACGCATCGTAAAATCACCAAAGCTTTTTTTCCTCGATACTGGGCTTGCTGCTCACCTGATGGGAATTCGGAGCGCAGATCATATAAAAGTCCATCCGCTTCAAGGCTCATTATTTGAAACACTCGTTGTCTGTGAGTTTATGAAACATCGATTTAATAACGGCATTCTTGATCCGCTTTATTTCTATCGTGATCAGAATAGCAATGAAGTAGATCTCCTTCAAGACAATGGTATTTCGCTAGATTTGATTGAGATCAAAATGGCCAAAACGATTCGTTCAGACTTTTTCAAAGGCATACAACGATTTCCTGCACAAGAAGGCATTACTCTAAAACCATACCTCATATACGGCGGGGATCGCGCTCAAATTCAACAAAACACTCAGATTTATGGTTGGCAGTCAATTCCCGAGTCGCTCTAGCACAACACGGCGGTGGCTGGCAGCAAACCTTTGCTATTCTTGAGGTTGCCACATATTAAAGCGCTTCAACCAACCATTAGCCGCTAATCTTGTTCGAGAGTTGGGGTCTAAGTTGTTATCGCTTGCTTCAGCATCCACTATCCTATAAATAGTCGACGACATATAGTGTTGCATTTTCTCATCCGGCACCCCTAATACTCGATTCGTAAATTGTGTTCCAGCATTATATAGAAGATTCTTTTTAATGGTTTCTCCATAGCCTAATTCGGAGAAAACATGTGTAATCGAAAGTGAAAACCCTTCAGCAAACGCTCTAATCCAAAATGGGTGCTGCTCAAAGATATTGTCAATAAGTCCTAACATGTTTTCAGTCTGATGGGTGTAAAGATAAGTCATGACAATGTGATACATAAGATTATTTTGAAGGTCGGGTTGACAAGACGTTGCGCTCTTAAGCGTTTCACTCAAAGCTTTATCAAAACGAAATTCATTAATGATATCGCTCTTATCATCCACGGTCACAAACACAGGCTCATAACAGGCACTTGCTATTGTTACCCCCTCAACTTGCAAGTTGAAAACTTTGGATTCATTAATTCGACCCCGATAATTCAACTGTTTATTCGCTTTTTGCCATAGTTGTTCTTCCCCTGAGCTATCAAGGATCTGCCCAATACTTATTATCTTATTCATTTCATTCCTCCATTGTTAATTTAAGACCCATCAGAGCCGTTTCGAGCAACCCATAAGTGTCTCTGTAAAGCCTTTCGTGAAAGTTTAATAAATATTTCACTAATTTATAGCAAATCTTCCCTGATTCAATGTCTGCAAGCCTTTCGGAAAAAAACGCCCCTTGATTATTGATGTAAAATTTTGTAAAATAAATCAATGCTCCACGTAGGCATTTCCATTCGAGATGTTGCAGCCAAAGCCGGTGTTTCCCTAGCAACGGTTTCGCAAGTCTTTCGAAATCCAAATCGGGTTAGTTCTACTTACAGAGAAAAAGTATTGGTAGCTGCCGAGGAGCTAAATTATCTCCCACGATTTATTCGAAAACGCGCCGCTTATGGTAATGTTGGTGTGCTCATTGACCAAAATCGTGGACCTTTCGGCGAGTTCTACTCGTCAATTTTGATGGGGATATTGGAACAGGCCAAAAAATTAAAGTGGAATATCTCCCTAGAGCTTTATAACTCCTTTAGCGAAGGTGCGTTTCCCCCAATGATCACAGAAAAGCGTGTTGATGCGATCCTTTTGCTATCAAAACATGAGGATAACTATATCGAAAGACTCATTAAGCGGGGCATCCCATACTGTATCGTCGATTATCGATCCGATCTTATCAAGCACAATTGCATACGCCCTAATTGGAAACAGGGGGCAAAATTAGCGGTTAAGTACCTGTTAACGCAAGGACATCGAGATATCGCTATGATCCATTCGCCCCTTGAAAAAGGCTGTGCATCTATAGAACGTATTGAGGGCTACAACGAAGCTTTCGAAGAAGCAGGCATGGAACCTCCCGAGGGAGGTCTTCAAGATGGTGGGTTTAATTATCAGATCGCTTACTCAAAAACGCTTAACCTGCTCAACCGATATTCTCGATTCAGTGCTTTGTTTTGTGCAACAGATGTCATGGCACTTGGTGCATATAAAGCCATCCATGAAAGAGGACTCCGTATTCCTGAGGATATCTCTGTTGTGGGTTTTGACAATATAGAATGGCCCTATTATATCGATCATCCAAGTCCACCCATCACAACGGTCGATGTCGACAAACATCGACTTGGACAGAAAGCGCTACAATTCGTTCATGATTTAATCGTTCATCAACATAAACTCATCCAAGAAATAATCATTCCAATGAATCTTATTGAAAAGGGGTCGGTTCAAAAAAACATTTGATGACTTCACCAATTATCCTTGGCCCCTCGAAGGATTCTCATGGAGCAAGGGTGAGTCTTGGTATATAATGACAAAAAACTCAGGAGGGTCAAAATGAAACAACTCGGCATTATTCTGATCGGTATTCTCGTTGTAGTCCTGCTTAGCGCAGGCTATTTGATCAAGCTTCGCAATAATCTCGTCGTGATGGACGAGGGCATTAACACCCAATGGGCACAGGTGGAGAACCAAATGACCCGCCGTTTCGACCTGATCCCCAATCTCGTCAATACCGTCAAAGGGTATGCTAATCAAGAGAAAAGCATTTTCCTCGGCATCGCTGAATCTCGTGCCAAATTAGCCGGCGCTAGATCCGTCAATGACAAAGTCGCTGCCTCCAATGGGATGGAGAGCGCCATTTCTCGGCTCCTCGTTGTAGTTGAGCAATACCCGAACCTGAAGTCCAACGAGAACTTCACACGATTGATGGATGAGTTGGCTGGCGCTGAGAATCGACTTTCTGTAGAACGTATGCGTTTTAATGATGCGGTCAAAGCCTATAACATTCAAATCCGTTCTTTTCCCGCAAATGTATTTGCTGGTATGTTCGGATTTGAGAAAAAGAACTTACTTGAGGCCCCGACTGCAGCAAAAACTGCACCGGTTGTTAGTTTTCAGTAGAAACTATGATCAGTCACGAGGATGTAAAACATTTAGCCACCTTGTCTCGGCTTCGCTTTAACGAGGCCGAGGTCGCTCAATATACCAAAGATCTCGGTTCGATCTTTGAGTATGCGAAGGCCCTAAATGAACTGCCTACCGATGAGATCGCTCCCTCATCTCATGCTATCCCAATTGAAAACGTCTTCCGTGAGGATGTAATTGTCCCCTTTGATGCCGATGCCTTATTGATCAACGCACCCGACGAAGAAGGCCATGCCTTTAAGGTGCCACAAATTTTGGCGGACTGAGCATGACACTCATTCATAAACCCGCCACCGAACTCCAAGAACTGATCAAACAAAAACAAGTCTCGAGTCGAGAAGTGACCGAAGCTTTTTTGGCACAAATCCATCTTGTTGAACCAACCCTAAACGCCTTCCTGACTATTACCGACGAACTCGCACTCTCTATGGCTGATGTTGTAGACGAAAAAATATCCAAGGGACATGCCTTGGGGCCTCTTGAGGGCGTTCCCATTGCCATCAAAGATAATATTTGCACCGAGAATATCCCCACAACCTGTGCATCAAACATTTTAAAAGGTTTTTTGCCTCCCTATAACGCAACGATCATCGAAACCCTTAAACATGCAGGCTTGCCAATTCTGGGCAAAACCAACATGGACGAGTTTGCCATGGGCTCATCTACAGAGACCTCGGCCTATCAAAAGACCCACAACCCATGGAATATTGACTGCGTACCAGGTGGTTCCTCTGGTGGCTCAGCTGTTGCTGTCGCGGGCTTTGAAGCCCCATTATCGATCGGCTCTGATACCGGCGGATCCATTCGCCAACCCGCCAGTTTTTGTGGCAATGTCGGCCTAAAACCCACTTATGGTCGCGTCAGTCGCTATGGACTGATCGCGTTTGCTTCTTCACTCGATCAGATCGGATCGTTTTCCAATAACGTGACCGACACCGCACATCTATTAAATCTTCTTGCCGGACATGATCCCAAAGACTCCACCTCGCTCGCTCTTGAAAAAGAAGACTTTACCCGATTTATCGGATCTCCCAAAAAAGGACTTCGGGTAGGGCTTCCCAATGAATTTTTTAAGCATTTAAGCCCGGAGATCAAAGCTCTTTACACCACCCTCATCAACAAGCTAAGTCAAGACGGGATCGAATTTGTCTGGCTCGACCTCCCCAGTATCGAATATGCGCTTGCAACGTACTATATTATTGCACCGGCTGAAGCAAGCTCCAACCTCGCCCGTTATGATGGTGTTCGCTTCGGGTTTCGGGCAGCAGGAACATCCTCGACTTCGGAGATGATAGAGCAAAGTCGAAGCCAAGGGTTTGGTGCTGAGGTCAAACGACGCATTCTCATCGGAACCTATGTGCTGAGTAGTGGCTATTACGATGCCTACTACAAAAAAGCTCAAAAAGTGCGCACGCTCATCAAAAAAGACTTTGATCTGGCCTTCGAACAAGTGGATATCATTGCCTCCCCTACCACCCCGACCCCCGCTTTTAAGCTAGGCGAGAAAACCAGCGATCCGCTTGAAATGTATCTCTCTGACATTATGACCATCCCTCTCAATCTTGCGGGGCTTCCAGGGCTTTCTATCCCTTGTGGACTACACAACAATCTTCCTATGGGCTGGCAACTCATGGGCAAAGCTTTTGACGAAGCCCGCTTATTACAGGTTGCGCATCAAATGGAAAGCCTCATCGGGTTTGGAGGTCGTTCATGACACAATGGGAAGTGGTTATTGGGCTTGAGATCCATGCTCAAGTCACCACACGATCAAAATTATTTTGTTCCTGCTCAACTCAATTTGGCTCAACGCCAAACAGTCAGGTCTGTCCCGTTTGCACGGGCATGCCAGGCGCACTTCCTGTTTTGAATCGTGCGGTATTAGATAAAGCGATAGCGCTCGGTCTTGCCACCCACTGTACCATCAACGCACACAACGAATTTGCTCGAAAAAATTATTTTTACCCCGACCTCCCTAAAGGGTATCAGATCTCTCAACTCGACAAACCCATCTGTTCACGGGGATATCTTGATGTTGAGGTCGATGGGAACACTCGTCGTATTGGTCTTACTCGCATTCATATGGAAGAAGACGCCGGCAAGCTCGTTCATCAAGGAAGCGACAATATCAAAGGGGCCACTCACAGTTTGGTCGATCTTAACCGTTCATCCATTCCGCTCGTCGAAATTGTCAGCGAGCCCGATATTCGCAGCGCCAAAGAAGCCAAAGCCTACATGGAGTCGATGGCGCAGATCGTTCGTTGGCTCGGCGTATGTGATGGAAATCTTGAGGAAGGCTCGCTTCGTTGTGATGCTAATATTTCGCTTCGCGCAAAAGGCACTGAAGCGCTCGGCACCAAAACTGAAGTGAAAAACCTTAACTCATTCAAAGCCGTTGAACGGGCTATTTTACTTGAAGTTGACCGCCAAATGGAGATCCTAGAGGAGGGCGGAACGATTATTCAGGAAACCCGTCATTATAATGAAGCGACAAACAGCACCAAATCCCTTCGAAGCAAAGAAGAAGCACACGACTATCGCTATTTTCCCGATCCTGACCTCGTCCCCATTGCCATCGATAGAGCGTGGGTGGAGTCAATAGCACAAACCTTGCCCGAACTTCCCTCCGAGCGTTACAAACGCTATCAGGCTGAACTCGGGCTGTCCGAATACGATGCCGGCAAAATGACCATCAATAGAGAAACGGGCGATTATTTCGAAGCCACTCTTAAACTCGGCGGTAACGCCAAAGAGACTGCCAATTGGCTAAACGGCGATATCTCAGCTTGGCTAAATGAAAACAGCTCAACGCTCATAACTTCCGTATGCCTCATGAATATGACCCGTAATGACATAGCGTGGTTTGATACGGTCGATGGCATCCACCAAGGCATGAGAGCCGACATATCTTCCATCAATCGTCCTGTCACCATAACCAAAGGGAGGCCCGTGGCTGATGATGATATCCGTATCTTTTGGAATTCGTGCATATAAAGCAGCTAATGCCTCTTCTCCGCCTTCTTCGGGAGCATTGAAAGCCCATGAAAAGAAAAACAAACTCATTGGACTTCCCCAAATTTTCACCCCATTCACGGTGGTGGAAGAATCTTGTAGATACGTCCAAGGAAGATCGAGAGGGATCAGATCGGGTCGTTGTTCAAACACAAAGTCATGATTGCCGCAGATGCCCACTATTTTCTTGGCATAGACATCTTCCTGCCACTTCCGGAAAGTCGTGTTGAGCCATTTAGCCTGATAGGTCATGTCCCGAACCGAACCGGGATTATCCACATGGCCACACACATCACCGGCGATCAACAAGAGATCACAGGACTTGATGTTTTGTGGAAGGCGTCCATGAAGATCAGAAATAACACATATTTTCATCATCATCTATCACTCACATCAACGGGATCACATTTGGGGCATTCGTAGAATTTTCTATATTTAGAGAAACAGTGGTTACATCGATCCTTCATGAGATGTCGAAGAATGTCCTCACCCAACTCATCATCAGAATCCACAAATCGGCGGATTTTTATAATCAATGCTTGCTCATCAAATGACAAGTCTTTGATTTTCATTTTCACATCACCAAATCAAATTTCTTGAAGGCACATTCCTTGCAGATACAACGGCGTTTATTGCCACAAAATTCAAGTCCACATTCCACACATTTGTTGCAGTAATTCCCATTTTCATGTCCAAAATCTTCCGGCCAGTCCCGAAAATCAAATTTGATACGAAGGGGATAATGATCGGGTTTCTGGTTCGGCAACGGTGTCATTCTACATCCCTAAAAATTTCACCAGCGGGGA
>CAIUCY010000113.1 GCA_903897765.1 uncultured Candidatus Marinamargulisbacteria bacterium
AGACTCCACCTGAAGCCCCACATAGTCTACTTTTATGGTTGTTTTTCCCTTGTCGATCAAGACAGCCCATGCACTGCTTTTTGATGATACAGAAACGAGTTGTTCGATTAGTTCGTAGGTACTGCCGGTATCCAAAATATCGTCGACGACAAGAACATGGCCCCAGCGAATGTCCTTGGGAAAATATAAAATCTCCGGAGGCACCAAAGCGCGATCCTCATAAAGTTTAGAGTTAACGGCATAAAACGATTTTATGCCTAGATGATAAGAAAGATAGCCAGCAAGGATAAGCCCTCCTCTAGCAACGCCTAAAATAGCGTCATATTGAATTTGGCTTTCTTTGATCTTTTGGACAAGATCTCTTGCCAGTAAGTCAAAGCCTTCCCAAGATAAACGGTCATCAGTTGATAGCATTTAGATCCTCTTAACTTAAGTATAGATTGTCATGCATTCTGACACAAGCAAGGAGTCTTGTTCTTATTGATAAACGATGGTAAAACAAACGGTTATGAGTGCGATCATTATTGCCATTGATGGGCCTGCCGCCTCTGGGAAAAGCACGATCGCTCGCTTACTTGCGGAGCAACATGGATGGACGTATATAAATACAGGTCAGATGTATCGTGCCGTTGCATATTTTGGTCTCCTTTCAAATATATCTTTACCTGAGGATGAATTTGCCGCCATCGGAATTGCAAAAAGCCTTTCTTTTTCCATTGAGCCCAATACCCTTCTTGTCAATGGCGAAGACTTGTCTAAAAAGCTTTGTCTCCCTTTAGTCGAAAAGGTTGTTTCGGCTTATTCAGCGATCCCTGAGATTCGAAATATTCTTGTCAGAACGCAACGAGATGTTGCAAAAAAACGATCCGTTGTGATGGATGGCCGAGATGTTGGAACGGTCGTCTTTCCCAAGGCAACGCTTAAAATTTTTCTTGTTGCTAGTGCAGACGTACGCGCAAAACGTCGACTTCAAGACCTTCAAACACGATTTTCGGATAATTTGCCCTCATATGAAGAGATTCTTCGGAACCTTGAGCTCAGGGACTCTCAAGATAGTGAACGCAGCGTCTCGCCCTTAATCAAGGCCCCTGATGCCATTCTGATTGACACGTCAACCCTTTCTATTGAAGAAACATTGGATCAAATAGAAGAACTACTTAAACGGGGCATTTTGTGATTACCCTCCTGGGTGTTGCCATAGGGGGTGCCTTTGGTGCTTTTCTTCGATTTGGACTCAGCGGTTGGATAAACTCGATTTGGGGCGGGGTTCTTTATGGGGGAACACTAACCGTTAACCTTATTGGCTGTTTTTTGATTGGCCTTGTCTTTGGTCTTTTTGAGACATCGATCCTCCATCCGGCTTTTCGAGGCCTTATCGTTATTGGCATTTTGGGTGCTTTTACAACCTTTTCATCGTTCGGACTTGAGAGCTTTATTCTCATTCGGCATCAACATTGGCGAGCACTTCTAGCGAATATTTTACTTAATAATGTCGGGGGGTTATTGCTCGTTTGGTTAGGGTATATCCTCGCACTTAAGATCGCCTCTTTTTCACAACACTAAATACATTCGATAATTTTCATACATACATTTTCGCTTTTTGGGCGATATGCTTATGTGAGGGGTGAAATCATCAAATGGCTACAACAACAACTAACGCAACGGTCGTGAATAAGGCTTACACCAACGAGCAAACCTTGCTCACGGCAAACCGAAATGAAAAGTATTTTCTTGGCGATCGAAAAACCTTCATGAAGGAACTTCAAGATAAGATCAACACGATAACCAAAGATATGGTTGATCCCAACACCACTAGTATGACCATTGATGGCTCCTTGATCGAGGATAAGTCAACACCTGGGGCGCTCTTTCTTATTAATACAAAACTCAACGAGCTTAAGGATTTGAACCGAACGATTGTATCGACGTTCGACTTTCTCAAAGAGACCGAAAAAGAAGTATCGCGAATGGTCACTCAATAAAGGTCTCTTGTGGTCGTTAATCAAATAAAGGCCAATCAATTTGAAGGATATCAACAAGCCATTCATGACGAACAACAGCTACAGTCTGCCACAAAAACCATACAACATGCGGGAATAAAATGGTCCATTTCAGGCTCTAAAAAAGAAGGCATCAAGGTCAATCCTATTTTAGAAACCGACCATGTTATCCTAAGCAGTGTCAGAAAAACAGACGCGACGGCGGTGTCTACTATGGTTGCACATAAACTAGGTTACAAGATTTCGCTCGATCAAAAACAAGACGTGCTTATTGAAAAATATCTTAAAAACTTTATTCAAGCAAAATCCCACAACTATATCGTTTCCAAGTTTGCCCAACTTAAGGCATCGTTTCTTTCTCAACTTCTTAGCAATATGGGGGTCACCATCCCCGAACTTCAGAAGATGCAAAAAAAAGCGCTTCAAGGTGCTTCCGATGAAAACGAGCTTCTCTTTGAAGAGAACGAATACAATGCTGAAATGATCGCCGCATTGGGAGGGTCCGGAAAAAAGTTAAAAAAAGAGCTTCAGATCATGAATGAGATCCGGACCCAACTGATAACCCAAATGGCAAATCTTGGAAAACCTGAATATTACAACGAAGAACGTCAACTTCAATTGAAAATTAAAGTATGTAAGCGAATATACGATGAATTTAAAAAGGAAAAAGATCTCCTTATCTACGAACGTGATCTAAACTATGTCACGACCGATGGGGTGAAGACCCGCGAGGATAATGTTTTCTCACGGATTTCTTCTTCTTAATAGAAAACCCAAAATGGCCAAGCGTATTTCCTAGGTCATAATAATGACCGTGTGAATAAACCAATAAGTTTGCTTTCCCCATATTAAAATATCCTTTTTCGTCCATTAATTCGGCATCAACCGACACACTGACGATCTCTGCCATAAAACAATCGTGGCTGCCTAGTTTGATCTGATTACGCACCAAACATTCCAAACTAACAGGACATTCTAAGATTTGAGGCGTTTGAATTTTTCGCGATGGTTGAGGCGTTAATCCCGTTTTCGTCCATTTGTTAATGTCTTGCCCCGATTTAACCCCGCAATAGTCAACACTTTTTACCATTTTTGCTGAGGGTAAGTTAACAACAAACTCTTTCGTGGTCTCAATTAATGCGTGTGAGTGGCGTTCGGGTCGAATAGAGATAGAAAGCATGGGTGGATTTGTACAGATGATCCCGATCCAGGCGATCGTCACAATATTCGTAGGGTCTAACCCACACGTTACGAGTACAACGGGGACGGGGGAAAGAACCGTTCCGGCTTTCCATTCGACCTTGTTCGGATTCATTGAACCCAATGCCAAGATAACAGAAGTTTTATAATATAGATAATAGTCGTCATGACGGTTCCAAAAACAACTAGATTAATCTTTTCCTGAGGTTGCATTTAATTATTATAATCGGGGGTTGACGATTATGTATACTCAGTTCACAATGTTTACGTAATATACAAAATCAGGAGGCGATATATGCGTCAAGGTTTTACACTCATCGAAA
>CAIUCY010000114.1 GCA_903897765.1 uncultured Candidatus Marinamargulisbacteria bacterium
TCAAGGTCAAGAGGGTACGACGTTTGTTCCGCAGAATATTACGTCCGGCCATGACCACATGCTTAATAAAAAGTCGTTTTGACATGGGGCGCCTCCTTTCTTTTTAAATAAATCGCAGGGTTTCTGCAATTAAAAGTTTCCCTGCTTTTCTAGCCGGCAAAATAGACCCCATTAACGCGAACAAAATAACAGGCCAAATATTAGGGAACATGCCAAGCACATCAGGGGTGAAAAAGTTATAGACCGTCTCCCCATCATAAACCATGGGCAAGCCACCCATTAGATTAAATATCCATGACAAAATGAATCCAAGAATGACACCGAGAACACTCCCGATAGTTCCAAGTAATGCACCTTCGAACATAAACGTGGTCATGACTTGGAGTCGAGTCGTACCCAGAGCCCGAAGCGTACCGATCTCTCGCATCCGTTCCATCACAGACATGGTTTGTGTGTTAACGATCACAAAGAGAATAACCAGCAGCAATATAGACCGAATAACCGTTAAAAAGCTCGTATACATGGTGTTCACTTGACGGTAATACACCGCAAGATCCGTCCATTTACGAACCGTAAAATGGGGGTTGTCCGCGTATTTTGTGTTGACTAGCCCTTGTGCAACGATATCGGTATTACATAGGTTGTCCAACGATAATAAATAAGCCGAGGGCCCATCAACAGCTAGAAACGACTTGGCAAGCGAGTAACTTGTATAAGCAAAATATTTTTCAGACGTTGTGGCTCCTTTATAGATACCGACGACCTGCATGTCTATACCGTTCATGCCCCCTCCACTCTGCATACCCATTACAGTAATGACGTCACCAACGTTGACCTTTAATATCTCGGCCGCTTTTTTCCCAATGATCACACCATTGGGAACAGCCTCACTAAGTTGTGTGCCTGAACCTAATCGTCCAAGCAGCAATACTCGGGTCGGATCGGATCGCTTCGTATTTTGAGTGGCAAACAGGGGCTCGTTCACGGGGAATGCTTTAAAAAGGAGGCTGATCGTCTTTTGACTTGATGCTGCGAGCCCCGTAAAACCTAACATGGGGGTAACAGCCTTAACATGTTCTATTTTAGAAAGCGAATGATCGAGATCAAGGGCATGAGGAAGAATATAATCAAACGGATTGTACTCCCCTTTTAAAAAATACTCTGAACGACTAGCAACTTGGATATGACCTAGCCCACCTTGAACGACCGACTGCCTAAACTGCACCATTTGATTTTGAATAAACCCTTGAAAAATGACAAGTCCTGCGATCCCGATAATGATGGACATCAAGGTAAAGAATGACCGTCGTTTATTTCTGAAAATATTGCGATAGGCCATATAGAGCGAGTTCATACCAACTCTCCATCCATAACGTTTACGATGGATCGTGCATACTCCGACACCATAGGATCATGAGTAGCGAAAATGATGGTCGTCCCCATCTTTCGGTTCATCTCGGCCATCAGCTCCATGATCCCTTTACCCGTTGAGTGGTCTAAGCTAGCGGTTGGTTCATCTGCCACAATAAAAGCGGGGTTAGTAATTAGGGCTCTGGCAATAGCAACACGTTGACGTTGTCCCCCAGAAAGTTCATCAGGACGTCGATGCGCGTAATCCTCAAGTCCGACAGAGCAAAGGATCTCAGTGACCCGCTGTTTTCGCTGGGCAGAAGATACTTTCTGTAATTGAAGGGGATACTCGATGTTTTCGATCACCGAGAAAACAGGGATCAAATTAAATGCCTGAAAAATAAACCCCATGGTTCGATTCCGGAATTCACTGAGTTTACGATCCGTTAGGGCCGAAATATCGGTTCCTTTGATAAAGACCTTGCCCTCTGTTGGAACATCGATAGCCCCCATCAGATTGAGAAGTGTACTTTTACCACTTCCTGAGGGTCCCATCAAACAAACGATGTCCCCTTCCTTTACCTCTAGACTAACCCCCTTTAGAGCTCGAACGGAAATTTTATCGAGATGATAATCTTTCACTACGTTTGCTAGTTTTAATGCGACCATATTGATCTCCCTCCTAGTCCTCGAATACTTCCAACATATCTTGCGCTGCAGCACCGCCATGCTGTCCATTGGAATCTAACTTTTTTGATAGAGTCCAATATTTGATCGCCTGGGGGATGTTCTTTTGTTTCTTATAGTAATTCCCAAAGTTTAAATACACGGCAGCCATCAGATCTTTCGTTGCGAAAGAAGCGTCTGATTGAAACCGTTGATCCAGAAAGGATAGATCCTCAAAAGCCACTTTCTCTTTGTTAAAAAAATCCGGCACTGCCATGGCGACATTAGATCGAACCCAACAAGGGAGATAGCAAGTTTTACCATATTTATCGACAGCTTCATTGAGATACTTAAACCCCTTATTCACGCCCATTATTTTTTCAATGGGATTAAAGGATTCATTGGCTTCTAGGGCTTTGAGTGAGCCTAAATAAGTGATAATGATCGGGCGAAGTTCTTCATCGATACTGTCGTTTTCATATAGGGGTAGAATAAGTTTTTCTCCTTTTTCAGCATACCCTTTAACGCCTTTAGAAAATAAATACTGACTTCCATTATGATACAAAATGGCTAATTTCAACGTATCAACTGTTGTCGGTTTTATGGCGGCTTGGCGATGTTCTTCTGAGGTAATGGCCGATTGAACTTGCTCTGCACCGATAGACATTTGAGGCGTAAGCTCGGTCAAATATCGGTTGAGCTTGGCGCTATCCATTGCGAACACACTGCTTGTAAACAATAATACTTCCGCTGCGAATACGAAAAATCTTTTCATTTTTTCCACCTTTCTAAAATGTACTAAATACACCCAACTGCAGTATCGAGCCTCCTGTCGCGCTCAGGCTCCATGAAAGATCGATGGGGACAAAAACGGGGGAACCGATCACCCACTTTAACCCCACCCCCGATGCATAAGCACCAACCGAACTCAAACAATCGCAAAACTCATCAGTTGCATTTCCGACTTCAATAAATCCATAAGGAATAATGGATGTATCGATGAAATCAACTAATATCGGATTCATTGCGGTGTAACGGAGTTCAGTTCGGAAAAGGTAACGCTGGAAGCCAAAAACATTAACAGCAGGATGCGCGCGGACAAAACCGAGAGCGACTGCACTATAAGCGAACCCATCATTGGTCAGCGACCCCTTTTGGGCTACCAGACTAGCCTGTGTCATAAGAACGAGTTGAGGAGAAAGAAGCGTTTGATAATGATTAAGATCAAATTTAGCGCGAAGGATATCTTGCCCGAATAAATAACCCACATCACCCTGCCAATAAAGCCCAGCTGAGGGATTAAATATTCGATTTCTTGCATCATAAACAAGTCTTATACTCGGCTCGATATAATTATTTTCAAAAGCCCCATCAGCTCCATATTGATCGTACGCTTCAACACCCACACCCATTTGTAGATCGGAGGCAAGATCAACTAATAGAGACTCGCGTCCCCCCACTCGCAAGGTTGTTTTATCGACATACGCTCGCGTCGTGTACGGAATAGGACTAATACCAAATGATGTCTGTTCCGTAACATGCTTTAAACCAATATGATGGTTCTCCATAGCAACAGATGCGGCATTAAGCCCAAGCTGATATATCGAATCTATTCCTTCACCCTTTTCATTAAGATGGCCCCATATGCCGAATATCGCGCCTCCCCCATAACGATCAGTAAAACCATCCGCAAGATCAATAATGATGTTCACCTTACTGGGATCTTTCTGTGAAACAATAGGATCGATGGCAACCTTGTCAAAATACTGTGTCCGCATCAGGCGAGCCTCCCATTTTGCGACTAACGAGTCGATATCCGCTGTGGCTATGACGGCTCCTTCAATAAGTTCCGGTAGCATGTTTCGAATGACCGACTCCTGAGTAATACTGCTGCCAATGATACGAACCTTTTGAATAGTAAGTGCCTCAACTTGAGACAAGAGAAAACAAGCCAAAAACAATAGGATCTTAACAGTGCTTTTCATTTCTGGCCGCCTTTTAACCCAGCAACGAGGATATCGATATGACGAGCAATAAGTTCTTCTCGATCCTTCCAGGGGAATAAAGGATTTTGGATCAGGAGAATGCATAGACCGTGTAGACTTGCCCATGCAGACTGTGCAGCAAGCATGGCATCGGCCTTCACATAGATATCAGCATCCATACCAGACTGAATGGCCGATTGAAGAACTTGGAAAGCGGCAAAGTTGAGCGAATCTTGATTGAGATAGTCACATGGATCTTCTTTGGATATAGACTCGGACGAAGAAAATACAAGTCGATATTCATCGGGATATTCTAAAGCAGTCTCGATATATATCCGAAGCCCTTGACGCATCGACTTATCGACATCGGTCAAGTCAAGCGTTTTAAATCGATCCATCATTCTTCCGAACAAACGCTCTACGATATGGTACATAATGTCGGCTTTGCTCTTAAAATAGGTATAGAGCATGGTGGGAGAATAATCGATCTTTTTAGCAATTTTTCGGATCGATAATTGCTCATAACTGCCCTTTCGAAGCAGTTTACACGCCGTATCGAGTATCTTTGTCTTTAACTTCTCTTTTTCTAATTCTCTACGTTGCGTCATGGACCACCCAAATAGTTTACACTGTTAATATATTTAACACTGTAATTATTTTATGGAGGCTTGTCAAGATATATGTCAGAATGTATTGAAAGGGCATCATAATTGCGATGAACCAAGGCAATGACTTTTTTCACGGCTGCTCCTTCCCTCTATTTTATTTATCGGACAAAAACACGATTTGTCCCAAAATAAATAAAAATAGTTGAGAAGATAGCTACAAACGACCGCTATGTTTGCCTTCCGATGAGATCTTTGATCACAATACCCGCCAAGATGAACCCAGCGACCGACGGGACGAACGAGATGCTCCCTGGAACCTGACGACGAACCGTACAATGCTTTGAGCTACCCTCCAAGCATACACAGTTCGTCTTACAGCTTAAATGGGGCAGATCAAGGGGTTGCAGCGGTTGCTCTTTAGAATATACGACTTTGAGGGACTTTACTCCCCGTTCCTTAAGTAATTTTCGAACCACCTTGGCTAACGGACACACCGAGGTCGAATAGATATCAGCCACTTCTAACTGGGTTGGGTCTAATTTATTTCCGGTACCCATGCAGCTAATGATCGGTATTCCGAATTGAGCGGCCTTAACAACAAGATCGATCTTACCGGTCACATTATCGATGGCATCGACAATATAGTCATAACCTTGCCTTAAGGTCTCGTGGGATGCTCCTGGGGAGTAAAACGCATGGTATGCGGTGACTTCTGCCTTAGGGTTGATCTCAAGAATTCGTTGTTTCATCACCTCAACTTTGGATCGCCCTACCGTTTGATGAGTGGCATGGATTTGACGGTTTATGTTTGTAATACAAATCGTATCATCATCAACAATGACAAATTTGCCAACCCCTGCCCTAGCTAGCCCTTCCACGGTGTAAGACCCAACACCCCCAATGCCATAAACCGCAACGGTTGATCGATGTAATGTCGCCAACGACTCGTGGCCGATAATAAGTTCCGTTCGGGAAAATTGATTCATACCTTGGGCATCATAACAAAAAAAGGCTAACCGAAGTTAGCCTTTTCAATGTATTCATAAAATATCCGTCTACTTAAAGAACCGTTTAAGCAATCCTTCGAATGCCTGACCGTGTCGGGCTTCATCTTTACACATTTCATGAACGGTATCATGGATGGCATCATAATTTAACGCTTTGGCTTTTGTCGCGATCTCTTTCTTGCCCTTACACGCACCATTCTCGGCTTCTACCCTTTTTTGCAAATTGGTTTTGGTATCCGCGACCAATACCTCACCCAATAATTCGGCGAAACGAGCGGCATGATCGGCCTCTTCATAGGCAATGCGCTTATAGGCTTCTGCGATCTCGGGGTATCCTTCGCGATCAGCCTGACGACTCATCGCGATATACATCCCGACTTCGGTACACTCACCTACGAAATTCATTTTAAGTCCTTCGACGATCTCTGCATCCAATCCTTTAGCTACACCGATCTTGTGCTCATCTGCCCAAACTAGAACTGTAGACGCTTCTTGCAGTACAAACTTAGAAGCGGGGGCATGACATTGAGGACATACTGCAGGCGGTTCATTCCCTTCATGGACATAACCACACACACTACACACATATTTTTTCATAAGAATTCTCCTTCGTTAAATTAATTGGCTTTGAAGTCGCGCGCTAACTTCAAGAACAAACTGAGTTTATTAAACCATGGGTGTCAAGGGGTCAATATAGCAGCTGCCACGGCATAAGCATCACTGTGGCTCAAAGAGATATCCACCTTTAGTCCAAGTTCATCAACGAGCGTCTTTGTGTCACCATGAAAATGAAGAACAGGTTTCCCGCTTTCCTCGTTTATGACCTCGATCTCTTTCCAGCGTAGTACTTTTAAGGGTTCGATCGCTTTAAAAACAGCCTCTTTGGCAGCAAATCGAGTAGACAACCGTGCAGAAATAACGGTCTTTGATTTTGCCTGACGACAATAGGCTATCTCAGCTTTGGTATAGACACGGTTCAGGAATTCTTCATCGGCAACAAGTTCTTTTATACGATCAATTTCAACTATGTCGACACCGATCATTTTGCTTTTAGAGAAATTTCTTTTTTTAGAAGCTGAAAAAGATAAAGAGGGATCTGAGCCATCCTACCCACACGTGACGGCTCTTGTATCAATCGATAGACCCACTCTATACCCGCACTTTGCATCCATTTTGGAGCTCGTTTAAGCGTTCCCGATATCACATCAAAACTTCCACCGACCGTAACCTTTATTGGGATGGTTATCGATTTTAAATGATCGAAAATAAACAATTCTTGTTTAGGGAAACCCATCCCTACAAAAAGGATATCCGCCTGACTTTGGTTTATATCATCAATGATCTGCTCAACCTCATTGCGTTGATAATACCCGTCATGAAAACCCACAACATCATAGGCAGGTAATAGCGTTTTTGTCGCTGAAACGGCCTGAGTCAAGATCTCGGGCTTTGAACCAAGGTAATAGACCTTGTATCGGCGATGGGATGATTGGCCCAGCTTGATCAAAGCATCAATGCCCGTTACTCTTTTTTTTATAGTCTTTCCAAGCAATCGAGCCAACCAAATAATGGTCGTACTGTCTGGAATACGAATATCTCCCCGCTTTAGAACCTTCATCATTTCGGGATCTTTGATACAATCTCCCAGAATTTCAGTCGTAGGGGTTAATAAAAAACAGCTCTTCTTGGTGAGTATATAACGATCGATCTCTGAAATTAACTCGGGGTAATCTCCCGAAAAAAATTCAACCCCGCCAATTGTATTATCCTGTTTTGTCATATTTGATGATGATATTATTTATTAGATTGTCTTTGGATTCTTTGACGAGATCATCCACTAAAACGGAAAGCTGAGATTGATAACGTTTTCGCTCTTTAAAGACAAGACCTAGATTACTATATAGCTCACCTTTCTGTAAATCAGAGAATCGAATTATCGGTTGTTTTACTTCTTTGCAAAAACTATTCACCTTATCGTGAAGATGGATCCCCAGGAAGGGGACTCTGGCTGAGGCACTCAAAATAAGACTGTGCAATCGCATCCCAACCATCATATCAAGCTGCTGAATAATACCAAGAAAAAGAGAAAGATTATCCTCTGGGTCTAGAATAACCATTTGCGATTCGTGTAAACGTTTTTTTATTTCATGACCAAGGTGGAGATCGTTTTTATTAAACGCTACATACAAATATCGACGCTGATTTTCTTTCGAGAAACGATCCAACTGCTCAACAACATGATCTATAGGAAAATGAGGTGATGCCATGAAATTAACCCCAATAAACCCTTGGTATAAATTGTTCGTCCGATACGGTGACAATAAAAGCGCCGAATCGACAACAAAACGAACCCGTTTCTTTCG
Organism: uncultured Candidatus Marinamargulisbacteria bacterium; assembly: GCA_903897765.1. Taxonomy (GTDB): domain Bacteria; phylum Margulisbacteria; class Riflemargulisbacteria; order GWF2-35-9; family GWF2-35-9; genus CAIWAN01. Next base: position 7,980 of record CAIUCY010000114.1, read on the forward strand.
TCGAAGCAATTTATTTAATAAGGTCATGCTTTCTCGGTCTCGCACACTTATATGATGAGCAAAATGAAGGACATTCCGAACAAGCCACTCGCTCCATTTATAACGAAAGGGTTCAATACCCTGAGCATACAAAATGACTTTTTTGCCATAAAGTCGTGCTAATCCTAATACACCACAATAATACAAAAGACTTCTAAAGCTTGTTCGGTCTTGAAATAACGACCCTCCAGCAAAAATAACCACATCACACATATTCGTTCCCGCCAGTACAGAGGGCAGCGACATTCGATTAAGGGCTTGAACCCGAAAACGTTTCTCAATTCGCTCGGGTTGATGGGCAAAGACCATCAGTTGAAGAGGCCGATGATATCGCTTTAGCTGTCCGAGAATACTTTGGAGAATAGCATCGTCACCAACATTATCATACCCAAAGTACCCCACTAGTGCGATGTTCATGCAAGAAAATATAAATAGGTTTCGATTTGATCAATCGCTGTCATAGCATCCGACATCCCATAGACAATGCGTCGACGCGGGTTATCTCTCACTGAACCAATAGCGA
>CAIUCY010000115.1 GCA_903897765.1 uncultured Candidatus Marinamargulisbacteria bacterium
GGGCGGTGGCCACTCTGACACCTCTCCGTTAGGCCAAGGAAAGTATAGCATCTAACTCGGCTCTGCCTCTACCTGTTTTGAGAGATTTCTCGCGAGCCATGGCTGGTTATTGTGTTATTTGCTGTCAGGGCAAACCTTGATTATAATGAAAGCGTATAATCTGTCATTGGCAGATTAAGGAGATGAATGCGTATGGAGAAATCTTTAGCAATTTTTGAAAACTTCAAAATTCGTCGTCACTATGATGAAAAAACCGAAACGTGGTTTTTTTCGGTGATCGATATTGTTGCCGTTCTTACGGACCAAACAGATTTCAAAAAAGCTCAAAGCTACTGGACAACACTTAAAAATAGACTAAAAAAAGAAGGCAATGAGTTTGTCACAATTTGTGACAAACTGAAACTACAATCTGCTGATGGCAAATATTACAAAACCGATGTTGCTACCGCCGAAACACTTCTTCGTCTGATTCAGTCTATTCCCAGCCCCAAAGCTGAACCCATAAAATTATGGTTGGCAAAGGTTGGATATGAGCGTATGCAAGAAATAGCTGACCCCGAAAAGTCCTTAAATCGAGCAAGAGAAAATTGGAAGCGTTTAGGTCGAAGCGATAAATGGGTGCAGCAGCGTATGACGGGGCAAGAAACGCGCAATAAATTGACAGACTTCTGGAAAGACCATGAAATAAAAGAAGGCGAAGAGTATGCCATTCTGACCAATATCATCCATCAAGAATGGGCCGATGTTTCGGTTAAAGCACACAAAAAACTAAAAGGATTAAAGAGCCAAAACCTTCGAGACCATATGTCGGAAGCTGAACTCATTTTTACAGCCCTCGCGGAATTGTCTACTCGCCAGATCGCCGAAACAATGGAAGCCAACGGGATGACTGAAAATATGATCGCCGGCAAGAGAGGCGGCAACATCGCAAAGAAAGCTCGCCTGGAGCTAGAAGAAAGCACGGGTAAGACCGTCATCTCAGTAGAAAACTATTTGCCCCCAACCATAATACTTAATAAGTTGTAAGTTGGAGAAATTCTTAACTTGTGGCAAGGCCACGTGTGGTAAACTCTTCTTATGGTTAAACGCTCCCGACTCCTTAACGATCAACCCCCCAAAAAAGGCCCCGTCCTTTACTGGATGGATCGTGATCAACGACTAGAGGATAATCCGGCGTTGCTAGAGGCTCAGGCGTTGGCTGTGGCAGAGGATCAGCCCCTTATTGTGGCCTATGTACTAACCCCCGACCAGATGTCGCGGAGACAATATTTGTTTATGTTGCAAGGATTAACCGAACTCGAACCACTTTTTATTGAGAAAAATATCGCCTTTACCGTGCTACTGGGTGAGCCGGTTCAAGCATTAACCGTGTTGATCAAGAGGGGAAAGATCGGTTCCGTAGTGACGGATTTCTCCCCTCTTCGGCAACAACGACTTTGGCGCGAAAACCTTGCGAAAACCCTCGATATCGAGGTTCGTGAGGTCGATGCTCACAATATTGTGCCCTGCTGGATTGCGTCAGAGAAAAAGGAATATGGCGCGCAACATCTTCGATTAAAACTTCAAAAACTTCTCCCAGCCTATCTAACGGAATTTTCGCCTGTTCAATATCATCCCATTAAACCGAAAACACAAGAAACGAATGACTGGGCGGCCATTTCAGCATCAGTTGGCATAAGCCTGAGTGATGTCCCGCTAAGACCAACGGGCGTTACGGTGGCGACCCTCGTGTTGAACGCCTTCGTTGACGATTTGCTTGCAGACTATCCCGCGAATCAAAATATCGCCACACGACAAGGGCAATCCGGCCTCTCACCTTATTTGCATTTTGGTCAGATATCACCTCAACGAGTGGCCCTTTCTGTCTCCGAGTCGTCGGTTGAGCCCCATGCAAAAGAGGTATTTCTTGACCAACTGATCGTTCGGCGAGAGCTAGCCGAGAACTTTTGTTTCTACGAGCCTCGTTATGACAGTGTGAATGCCTTCCCCAGTTGGGCGCGGCAAGCCTTTGAGGCGCATATCCTTGATCCCCGCATGTACTTGACGACCCCCGAAGAGTTCGAGAGCGGTAAGACCCACGATGCTCTATGGAACGCTTGCCAAACCGAGCTAGTGAACAAAGGCCGTATGCCAGGGTATCTTCGCATGTACTGGGCAAAAAAAATCTTGGAGTGGTCTGGGAGTCCTGCCGAAGCTCTTGCTATAGCGATCAAACTCAACGACACCTACGCCCTTGATGGAAATGATCCCAATGGCTACACAGGTATAGCGTGGAGTATAGGTGGGGTACATGATAAGCCTTGGATCGATCGTCCGATATTTGGACAGGTTCGATATATGAACCTGTCAGGATGTAAGAAAAAGTTCAATGTGGATGCCTATATTTCCAAAGCGAAGAAATAAACGCATATTAGAGGTTTAATCCCGCAAAAAGTGGGCACACTCTTAATATGATCATTCTAACCCACGAGGATACCCTAGAAGACATCACCTTCAATTGTGCGATGGAACATGCCAGTGGAATGTTTTCTCAAATAGAAGAGCCGCAACCACTCGACACGAATTTCCTTCATCTCATGCGGTGCAAGGCGTTGTTCTAGAACTTTTCGAGAAAGACCTTATAGGCTTGATACGATGACCAAACATCGATCTTCGAGCTGAGTTCCATCGGAGCGTGCATCGATAAAAGCGCAGGCCCCATATCAATGATCTCCATACCATATTGGGCAAGATACATCGCAATGGTTCCCCCTCCGCCTTCATCGACTTTTCCAAGCTCGCCGGTTTGCCATGACACTTTATGGGCGTTTAATACCTGACGAAGTTTGCCGACATACTCTGCGTTCGCATCGGAGGCACCTGACTTTCCGCGCGCTCCAGTAAATTTTGTCATACATACACCAAAGCCAAACTTGGCCGCGTTCTTTTCTTCATGAACATCTTTCCAGTCAGGGTCAAGTGCTCCATTTACATCCGAAGAGATCGCATGGGATCGATAAAGACAATCCTCAATGGCGACCATGTCCGCCGAGCCTTCTTTAGCTAGAAAGACTTCCTTAATGACTTGCTTTAAAAAATGGCTTTTGGCGCCTGTATTGCCTACGGAGCCGATCTCTTCCTTGTCGACGAGGATCACAATTTGGGTGTCATCGGTGGTTTCGGCATCAAGAATGGCACGCAGAGCCGTATACGCGCAGATACGGTCGTCTTGCCCATACCCTGCGATCATGGAGCGATCAAGCCCGACCTCGCGAGCAGGCCCAGCGGGAACCACTTCAAGCTCAGCTGACTGGAAATCAACCTCGGTCATTTTATATTTTTTATTCAGAATTTGCAGAATAGCGAGTTTAACTTTGTCCTTGAGATCATCATCGGTCTTGAAAGGCTGACTGCCGATCACCACATTAAGCTTTTCACCCCGGAATAGCGTCATGGATCTTTTTATCATCCTGAGCCTTATGGGATAAATGAGGAAGTAGGTCGGAGATGAACAGAACAGGGTCTTTGTCATCCTCGCCGATCATGATATTAACGCTGCTTCCATCTTCAAGAATGACCACCCCATGAAGAGCCAAGGGGCGAGTTACCCATTGGTATTTTTTGATGCCCCCGTAATAATGGGTTTTTAGAAGGGCCATATTGGTGTCCTCGTAAAGCGGGTTTTGCTTCAGATCGAGCCGGGGGCTGTCGACATGTGCCATAACGATCTTAACCCCATGACGAGGGTCATTTTTACCGACGCGTACGATGGCGATGTTCTTCTTTCGATTGGTTAAATAAAAGGCTTGGCTTGAGCCACCGTTGGTAAACCCCTTTTTCTCTAAGATATGCTCAACACTGTGTATGGTTTCTCTCTCTGTTTTATTCTTGGATAAAAAGGAAATGTATTCTTTGCAGAGGGTCTCGACCGCTTTGTTGTCAAAGGAGGCCTCCCATGCGGACTGGGGCTGATATTCGAGTTTTTTCTTGAGATCTTTGGCTTTCATTGTAGACTCCTTAAGGACGATTTAAACCTATTATATCAGGTGTTTTCCTTTATGCTAGAATGAGACCTATGCGAGCAGCGATCGATCTAGGCACAAACTCCCTTCGAGCCATTATTGTTAAAGACCTTAACGAACCACTGGACATCCTTTATGAAAAAGGGTTTATCGTCCGTATCGGAGAAGGGATCAACAACAAGAGCCCTTTAAACAAGTTAGCAAAAAAACGCACGCTTGATGCTCTGAAAGAGATCAAGTCAGTCTTCGATCAATGGGGCGTGGAAGACTCGGATTATCGATTTGTGGCGACTTCGGCACTTCGGGACGCTGAAGATGGCGAGTCCTTTATTGAAGAGGTCAAGAATATCGGGCTTAATATGACCATAATAAGTGGTGTCGACGAGGCTCTCATTATTGCGAAAGCCGTCAATGTCTTTGTTCCCATGCGAAAAGATCATTCGCTCTTTGTTGATCAAGGCGGCGGCAGCGTCGAGTTTATTCATCACCAGAACGATGATGAAACGGTAAAGAGTCTCGACATTGGAATTGTTCGATTGACGGAGCGATTTTTTTCGAACGTGCCCCCATCGGGAAATGAAGCTAAGGCCTTTAAAGACTTCCTAACAAAAACGTTCCACGATGACCTTCGATCCTTTATAGATGCTACTCCAGATCAATTGATCATAATAGGCGGGACGGGCGCCACACTTGTCAAAATTTTTTTACAACTTGAGGTGTTTGATAGTTTAAAGATACACGGACACGTCCTTCAAAAAGCATTTATTGACGAAACATTAAGCCAATTATTGCCTCTTTCGTCTATCGAAATAGCGAATAAATACCAACTCGATGTACGACGCGCGGATGTGTTTACCGCAGGGGTGCTTGAGATAGCGTGTTTAATGAATACGTTTCGGTTTACTGAGGCTCTGATCAGTGACCGAGGGTTACGCTACGGGCTTCTCCTGCCTTAGAAGGGGGATCATTTCTCCTAAAAAGTAGATCGACCCCGTCAAACATATTTGTGTGTCAATATCGCCTAAAGCCTTGCGAATAAAGCTGCCCCGTTGTGCTATCGAAATAAATTGAACATGTTTGGGTAGGTTCTTGGGATAATGGTCTCGGGTGGCGGCTCGTGGGTGGGAAAACTCAAATATAATGAGGGTCTTTGCAAAAGAGGCAAGTTCGTTAACGATGGAGGTTAATTCTGGGCGACGGGTTGCGCTGTACCAGATACTCCCTTCAAACTGAGATTTTCTGAGTATATCTAGAAGCACGCGAATTCCTTCTAAATTATGAGCCGCGTCAGCAAGGATATGGGGGTGTGTTCGGATCACCTCTTGTCGCCCACCTATACGTGGACAGGGTTGATCCATCACCATAGCATGGGGCAACAAATGTGTTGCTACCCTGATCGCTAAGCCCCAGTTTGTCTGAAGATAAGAGCCCAAAGATCGGGGCACGATATGAATCGGAGCCGCCTTTATTTTTGCGAGAGCATAAATAACCTCAAGTACATCGGGCTTTTGATCGAGAAGGAAGCACGGGACGTTCGGTTTAAGTATGCCCGCTTTTTCTTTAGCGATATCAAGAAGGGTCGGCCCCAAAATCTCAACATGATCAAGACTCATGCTTGTCAGAACCGTCACAAGGGGCGAACAAAGTACTGTGGCATCGAGCCTCCCGCCAAGACCTGTTTCTATGACCACAAAATCAGTTCGCTCGTTCTTAAAATATAACCATGCGATCAAGGTAAGCACCTCAAACTCGGTCAGCTGAAAAGTTTGGATAACAAATGACAGTGATACGAGGTAAGACTCGAGTTCTTCGTCCGAAATAGGCAGGCCGTTTAGGCGAAAACGTTCCGTATAGCTAATGAGATGAGGCGACGTATAAAGCCCCACTCGATAGCCTTGAGATTCAAGGATTTGTGCGATGAAGTCGCACGTTGTTCCTTTGCCATTTGTACCCGCGACATGAATAATACGCTGTGATCTCTCGGGATGGCCAAGTGATTTAAGCGCCTGCTCCATGCGGGATAAATCGTATTGAATACCGCGAGTATGAACAAGTTGCTCAAGGAGCGAAGAAAAATGAGGCGCCATTAGAGGTCAGCGAGTTTACTTTGAATGACTTTCAGTTGCTGCGTTCGTTCCGCAAGGTTTTTCTGTTCTAGTGAAATAACGGCGGGTGGTGCCTTATCGATAAACCCCTCATTGTTTAATTTGGCCCTGAGACGCTCAATATCTCCGCTCAATTTATCGGCTTCTTTTTTTAGACGTTCTCGCTCTTTGTCGCTATCAATAAGACCCTCAAGTGGTATAAAGAGTTTTACATCATCAATGATCGCAAATAAATGTTTTTCAGCGGGGGCGGTCGACGTAAAACAGACATCATCTAAGCGAGCTAATAATTTCATATATGGGGTGTAGGGGGTGAGTTCCTTTTCTCGGCCGATAATATATAGGGTGCCTTTTTTATTGAGTGGGATCTTTGCTTCAGCTTTGATATTGCGGATCTCTTTGATGATATTTTTCATCAGATCAACCGTTTCAAGACTTTGAGCAACATCAAGGCTGATCGTCGGCATTGTTGGCCAAGCGCTCGTCATAAGGGTGGGATGATCCTTTTCCTCTGCGGGGAAATGAGGGTGCTCTTTTAGCTTATGCCAAAGCTCTTCGGTGATGAAAGGGGTAACCGGGTGAAGTAGCTTTAATATGGCGTTAAGAACAAACACGAGAGTGGCTTGAGAGGTTTCTTTGTGAAGTTTGGTCATTTCTAAATACCAGTCGCAGAAGTCGTTCCAAACAAATTCATAGAGCGACTCAATGACAAAACTGAAGTCGTATGACTGATAATATTTTTGAACAAGTGTTAGGGTATTAGAAAGTTTGGCGAGTATCCATTGATCCGCCTTGTTTTGTCCGTCTAGCTTTGAGGCAGTCGCGGGCTCTTGCATTAAGACATAGCGAGACATGTTCCAAAGCTTGTTAATAAAGTTTCGGCTTGATGTGATTTTCTCATCCATAAGCCGAATATCTTGCCCCCCAGATGTGACCAACGATGCCAACGTGAAACGCAGAACGTCCGCGCCTTTTTCTTTGATGATGATAAGCGGATCAATGACGTTGCCGATGGATTTGCTCATTTTTCGGCCCTGTGCGTCCCGAACAAGCCCATGAATAAAGACATCCTTAAAAGGGATCTTCTTCATATTATAGAGTCCCATCGTGATCATTCGGGAAACCCAAAATGTGATAATGTCGTAGCCCGTAATGAGAATGGTGGTTGGATAGAAAGCGGCTAAGTCTGAGGTTTTGTCTGGCCAACCGAGCGTTGAGAACGGCCATAACGCCGATGAAAACCACGTGTCGAGGACATCCTCATCCTGAGAGAGGTTTTTCGACTGACAAGCAGGGCATTGGGTTGGCGTAGTGGTGCTCGCTATTTCTTTGCCGCAGTCTTCACAATACCAAACAGGAATACGATGACCCCACCAAATTTGTCGGGAGATGCACCAGGGACGGATGTTCTCCATCCAGTCAAAATATAGTTTAGTCCATCGCTGTGGAATAAATTCGATGGAGTGGTCTCGAACCACCGCGATAGGTTCGGGTGCCAGCTTTTCCATGCGGACAAACCATTGCTTTGAGAGATAGGGCTCAATAGTGGTTTGACATCGGTAACAATGGCCGACTGAATGGGCATGTTTGTCTGTCTTTTCAAGAAAGCCAGCTTTGTCTAGATCAGTGATCAGCTGTTTTCGGCAAGCGTAACGATCAAGCCCTTGATACTGTTGGGGTGCATTTTCATTCATGTGGGCGGTACTATCGAGGACAACAATACGGGGCAATTGATGCCGGATCCCAATATGAAAATCGTTAGGATCGTGAGCGGGGGTTACCTTGACCGCACCAGAGCCGAAGCTCATATCAACATGGTCATCGGCAATAACGGGAATGGTCCGGTCGGTGAAAGGGAGTATAAGGTCTTTTCCGATGAGGTGGGCATATCGGGGGTCTTTGGGGTTAACCGCTACGGCGGTGTCGCCAAACATGGTTTCGGGACGGGTGGTGGCGACGACAACAACGTCGTCCTTGTTTCCGTTATTAATAGGATAACGAAGATGCCATAAATGTCCCTCGGCATCATGATGCTCCACTTCTATATCCGAGATCGCGGTGTGGCATCGAGGGCACCAGTTAATGATATACTCGTCGCGATAAATAAGGCCATCTTCATACAAACGAACAAAGTTAGTACGAACGGCACGACTGCACCCCTCGTCCATAGTAAACCTTTCATGAGACCAATCCACCGAGGCGCCCAGTTTTCGTAATTGGCGAGTAATGGTGTTACCGTATTGTTCTTTCCATTCCCAAACACGTTTTACGAATGCGTCTCGTCCAAGTTGGTCACGGCTAAGCCCTTCTTTGGCGAGTTGTTTCTCGACGACATTTTGGGTGGCGATGCCCGCATGGTCGGTTCCGGGGACCCACAACACGCGCCGTCCTTGAAGACGATAGAATCGGGCAACAATATCTTGGAGCGTATTGTTAAGGGCATGACCCATATGAAGAGCGCCGGTAACATTCGGTGGAGGAATAACCATCGACATGGGCTTCCCATCACCACTAGGCTTAAAATAGCCAGAGGCCTCCCAAAAGGGATACCATTTTTCTTCGACATTTTCGTGTTCGTAAGAGGTAGCTAAGTCGGTCATAGCGTCATTGTACCGTGGGCTAGCGCCTGCGACAATGCACGGAGTTGTTCCACTGTGTGTGCGGCAGACAGTGAAACCCGTAACATAGCATCCTTTCGCGGTACGGTCGGATAACGAATAGCCGGTACATGCAGGCCTGCCTGTAATAGTGTTTCACTCAGTTGAAGAGCGTTGACGTTGTCGCCGACAGGGATTTTTACAATGGGGCTAAACGGAGGATGATCAAAAAGGCCCATTAGCTTTGTAAAGGTGGCGATATTAGCCCACAGCTTTTCCTGCGGACGAGAGTCGTTAATAATAGACAGATGTTGAAGGGCGGCGTCGATATGGACAAGGGGGAGGGCGGTATTATACACATAGGGGCGAGCCTTGTTTATTAAATAATCGACGATCGTTTCGTTCGCACAAACAAACCCCCCATAACTGCCGAGAGCTTTGGAGAGTGTGCCCGTGACGATGAGTTGATCTGCGCTAAGTCCAAGCGAAGTTAACGTGGCGAGGCCTTCCCCTCTTGACCCACAGCAGCCCATGGCGTGCGCATCATCAAGGATAAGCACAACGTCAAATTCTTTTGCCAATCGAGTAAGCTCCGCTAGATCCGCGATATCACCCTCCATCGAAAAAAGGGTATCAGACACGACATAGATGACCTCATATAGTGGTCTCATCTTAATGAGTTGTTTAAGAGCGAGATCGTAACGTTTATGAGGGAAGCTATGAAAGTGGACGTTCTTGTTGCGGGTGATCTCCATCAAAGAAGCATGGCAGTATTTGTCGAGCAAGACGCCATCGTTAGGGCCAATAAGTGTTGTGAGAAGAGATGAATTGGCGCTGAACCCACTCGAAAAAAGTAGGCTTGAGGGTAGACCTTTAAGCGAGGCAAGACGAGCTTCAAGCATTTGATGATGCGTCGTATAGCCGGTGACCAAAGGGGAGGACATTTGAACGAACGGTTCATAGCGTGGAGTGGTCGAGGCTAGACCTAAATAATTATTCGAGGCAAACGAAAGAACACGCTTCCCCTCGACTTGAACATAGGGGAAATCATTCGATGGCTCAATGATGAATCGTTTGCGATAGAGGTCTTTTGCCTTAAGTTCGTCGAGTTCTTTGTTTAGACGAGACATGGTGGCATTATATACTATGCTTATCATCGAAGAACACGATAAATACAGCTATAATGTAACCAAGAGGTGTACCATGAATATAAAACGATTAAAAGAAGCAGAACGTGATTTTTTCGGTTTGTACCCTGAAGGATTTAGCGATCCGAACATGGCAGAGATCATGAAGCGTCATAATCCCAATAAGTTGTACGCGTTAGCACAGGCCTCTTTTACGCAGTCCGCCTTTGATTCCCCGACAGAGGTTGTCGAGAATATGGCCAAGCTGGTTAGCCGATCGACGATGATATCGCTTTTTGAGAAACCCAAATTCCGTGATTTTACAAAAGAACTATCTACGTTAGACCAAAGGCATCTTGCTGGTGGGCTTCGGGCGTTTTTGTATGGAGACCAACGACAAGGCTTTGAGGATATGGTGGCCGTTTTAGAACTTGGCAAGTTGGCGAAGTGGTCGCTCGTTACGGCCTGTCCCGTCTATTTTCGGCCCGACGAGGAGGTGTTCGTCAAGCCCACCACAGCAAAGGGCATCATCGAGCATTTTGAGGTGTCAGGCCTTATCTATAAACCCAAGCCAACCTACGACTTTTACAAAGGTTATCGTGAATTGATCCTAGAGATGAAACAGCATGTTTCCCCGATCATATCCGAGGCTGGCAATGCGGCCTTTACGGGGTTTTTGATGATGAGCCTTGAAAACGGATAGCTAATCGATCGACCGCCCCGACAGCCTTGACTTGCAATACATATGTTGTATGATGGTTAAATGGACGGCAAGATGCTGCGAAAGATTTTTGAACGAAATGGATGGAGTTGGGCTCGAACGTCAGGGAGTCATCATATCATGGTAAAAGAGGGGAATCGCCCCGTTCCCCTTCCCATCCATGGGAGCAAGGATATTCCAAAAGGGTTGTGCAAAGCCATCCTGAAACAAGCGGATATTAGGGAGGTATAAATGTTAAGTTACGCTGCGACGATTGCCGAAAATACCGATAAATCCGAGGGAGGTTTTTTGGTCTCCTTTACCGACCTTCCAAACATACTGACGTTTGGTGCTACACTTGAAGAAGCAAAATACATGGCAGAAGATGCACTAAATAGCTGTCTAGAGGTTGATTTTGAACGTGGGCAAGATATTCCGCTGCCAACAAACATAAAGGGATTGAATGTTTATCTAATTCCCGTTCAGCCCCATATTTCTCTGTCGATTTATTTAAGACAACTTCGTGCCGAGAGATCACAAATTGAGGTGGCAAAAAAATTGGGCATGAGTTATCAAAACTATCAAAGACTTGAAAACCCCCGCAAAGCCAACCCAACAATAAAAACCTTAGAAAAGATTGCAGGAGCCTACGGAAAACGCGTCGAGATAACGTTTTCCCCTTAAATCTTCAACCGGAATTAACCGACTCGTCTCTGCTTCACTAGTCAAATATATTTGTTTTAACTTGATGAAGAATTGGGCATTGGTCATTTGTCTGAGCATCAACGATTATAATAATGGCTGATAAATTTGATGAGATTAGCAACATCATAACAAATCTCGATAAAAACAATATCCAACCTGTTGCCGATGCCTTATGGAAAGTGGTTTGTAGCATCTGAAGGAGATGACAAAAGCGTTTAATAAGCGATTATTTGAGCTGAATCCTGATTTCAGTAAAGAAAACTGTGATAAAGACAAATAATTAGAAGTAAAAGATCTTTACGACAAATGGAAAAATTCAATCAAAAAATGATTTTACTTGAGAATGGGGCTGGCTTTCCACTCTTCATAGTAATTTTTGGGCTGGTCGAATAAGCCGGGTTCTGTACTAACCGTCATTTCTCTGGGATGACCATTACTGGCCACCTCTAGCACCCTACCCGCGATTCATAACGAAGCGGACCGCTTCTTACCGCCTATTTGGGCTTGCACCGCATAGAGTTTAGCCGTTTCACTCGGATTTAACCGACTCGTCTCTGTTCCACTAGTCCTCACCTCAAGAGGTGGGCGGGCGTTACCCGCTATGCTGTCCTGTGGTGCCCGGACTTTCCTCCCCGCTTGCGCGGAGCGACGGCTTGACCAGCCCATCAACAGGGTAATAAATTAGCTCAGTGCTGTCAACTTAAAGGAAGTCGCGAGGTGACCTCATCAATCGAGTCACCACCGAATTTTTCGAGAATGGCGTTGGCGAGCTCGATGGCGACAACGGACTCGGCGACGACACTCGCTGCAGGAACTGCGCATGAATCCGCTCGTTCAAAGTGTGAGTCGGCCGGTGTTAGGGTGGCGAGGTCGATCGAGGGGAGTCGGTGTTGCATGGTGGGGATGGGTTTCATGGCGGCACGAAGGACGAGCGGCATGCCATTCGTCATCCCCCCTTCAAGTCCGCCGGCATAATTACTCGGGCGAGAGATCTCATCATGATCAAGGATAAAGGGGTCGTGGGCTTTTTCACCACTACGACTGGCGGCCTCAAACCCAAGCCCAAATTCCACCCCTTTAATGGCTTGAATGCTCATGACGGCTGCCGCAAGCTTGGCATCAAGTTTGCGATCCCAATGAACGTGACTCCCAAGACCAATGGGGAGGCCATTTGCGACGACGGTAAAGATGCCGCCAAGGCTGACCTTTCGTTGCATAGCGGCGTCGATCTCTTTTTTCATATTAGCGTTTGCTGTGGGTGAAAGGGTTCGGCAATCACTGGATGCTGTTAAAGCCTTAATGTGTTTAACGTCCTCGCTTGTTTCTTCGCAGATAGCTGATCCGATCCTTGAGACATAACTGGCAACTTCAATCCCACACTCCAAAAGAAAAGCCTTGGCGATCGCCCCAGCAACAACTCGCATAGCGGTCTCGCGAGCGCTTGAGCGCTCTAAAATGTCGCGAATATCGTCTCGTTCATACTTAACTAGTCCTGCAAAGTCAGCATGACCCGGACGAGGAATGGTGACGGGTTCAAGATCGTCAGGAGCCTCACCTTCGGAGGCCATAATGCCGTGCCATTTTTCATGATCTTTGTTGCGAAGCAGAATAGAAATGGGGCTTCCAAGGGTTTGACCGAATCGAACACCGGATAAGATCTCGATCTCATCGGTTTCAATTTGTTGACGGCCACCACGGCCATAGCCCTTTTTTCGATGTAGAAGCTCGGCTTCGATAAAAGAGCGATCAAGAGAGAGTCCAGCAGGAACCCCCTCAATAATGACTGTCAGCGCCGGTCCGTGGGATTCTCCAGCGGTGAGGTAGCGGATCATGGCCTAGATTTTTCCGTCAGGAAATAGGGCAGGTGCCGTGACCATTGTCCAAATACCGCAGGGACATACACCCGAGCAAATGCTACAGCCGATACATTTATGATAATCTGACACATATTCGATGGTGTTGTCTTCTTTTTGGATACGACTAATGGCTTTCTCAGGACATGACTCTTTGCATAGCCGACAATCGCGACAGGTACCACAACTGATGCAACGGTCAACGTCGTGGCAAGCGCCAAGGATCTCGTCCTTATGTAAGCTGTCAAAATATTGGGGGACAAGCCGATCGCGCTCAATGAGCTTTTCGATCGTTGGGGCAAGGGTCGTATGTTGAAGCTTTGCATCTATAATATCGGCTACCTTGCGTCCATGCCCGATAGCATCCACGAGAAGCCCGAGTTTCGTCATGTCACCTATGGCATAAACGTTATTAGCGAGCCGATAGTTAGCATCAACATTAACATACCCTCGCGTGGTCTCATGGGCATCGTCGATATAATCCAAGAGGGGGACTTCCCCAATGGCAACGATGACGGTATCCGCCTCAAGGAGTTCGCCTGAATCAAGCAAAACGCCTTTGTCAGTAATTTCTTTGGTAAAACAGGGCCATTTGAAGGTAGCGCCTAGTCCCTGCGCATGGTCGATCTCTTTTTGGAAGGCATTGGGTTTTTGAACATCGATGACCGTAACATGCTGTGTCCCCGAGGCATAAGCGCCAAAAACAACATCCATGCCTGTGTTCCCTGCACCAATAACAACCACGGTTTTGCCAATACTCAGCGCCGTCCCTTTATTGACCTTGGCGAGGAAATCAAGCGAGGTGATAAGGCGTTCTTTTCCTGGCCATGGGGGAAGCTTAGGCGTGTAAGCGCCGGTTGCTAAAACAACAGCAGCAAAGTCTTTTTTGATCTGTTGATACAGCTTTTCAGTAACAGGTTTGCCGAGTTTGTACGTGATATCCATGTGTTTGAACGGTTCTAAATCCTTATCGATAGCGTCTTGGGTAAGGCGTTGCCGAGAAACCGCGTTGGTCAGCTTGCCCCCGATCTGGGTATCTTTGTCAAACACGGTCACGTGATAACCAAGATGACGCAATTGCCAAGCAGCGGTCAACCCGCCGACGCCTGCACCAATGACGGCGACGTGTTCTTTTTTGGTTATAGGGGGTGGTGGCGGTGGGGGGGTAGATACAGCGCCAAGTCCAGAAATATCTATAGCCTCGTCCACGTAGATCCGAGTACATTTATCCATACAGGGATTGGGACAAACCTGTCCACAAACGGAACGTGGAAAAGGGGAAAACAGATAAACAAGCTCAAGCGCCTGCTCGGTTTTGCCTTCCCGAAGAAGATTATATCGCCGTTGGGTAGGGATCGATGCGGGGCAATCATATTCACAAGGGGCACAAAACTTTTGGTTTTCCCAAACGGGTGCACGGAGTCGAAAGTCACCCGTATTAACCAACCCGATATGGTCACCATTATCTGGAAAAACGTCCGAGAAAATGCCGCCTTCAACCCATTCTTTTGTGCGAAATGTTTTAAGGTTGGCCATTTTGTAACCGTGTGACTCTTCGTAAGAAAGGGGAACGATCTTTTGCCATTCGTCCCAAACAGATAATTCTTTTAATAAGGGCGAGCGATCAATGTTTTTCAGAAAAACAGGCAATTCTTTCTTTAGAAAAGCCAGATCTTGATCCTCAAGCGAATGGATACGAACGTCTTTTGTCGACACCCCTTTAATGGGGCCACGAACATAAACGACGCCCCCAACCATTCCGACGCAAGCGCGGTCGCCTAGAACCGACTCAAAGGCTTCGCTATCAAAACCACACACAACAGCGATGCCACCGCCCATAAACTCGAAGCAGAAACTGCCGGCATTTTTAAGTGTCCAGAACTGCGGTGGTTCATATTTGGGGTCATATTTCATTAATGACCCTGATCGCGTTCCAACGCGACCCCCGATATAAATATTGCCAGCTGCCGCACAATGTGCGGTCGTATCACCACCATCACCTTTGACGATAATGGTACCGCCCGCATTCAGCCAACCGACATCGGCAGGGGCAGAACCTTCGACGATAATGGTGGTGTTTTCCATGCACATCGACCCCACACGCTGGCCCGGATTGGTAACCTTGAATGTTAAGGGTTTGCCTTCGGGATGCCACAGCGGCCCGCCGATATCATGTTGACCACACGCGTCGATGTTGAAGTCGGTCTCGCCCTTTTCCATCGCCTCATAAATGAGTTGCAATAGTGCCTGTGTTGAGAGTCGGTTGTGTTTATCGAGAGAGTTAATTGTTGTTACCATGCCTATGCTCCTAGCAAACGTAAGGGATCTGCAATTTATCAGCCATATCCTTGTCAACCGAGACCAAGGCGTCACTTCGCCCAACCGGTAAACTGCTATTGCCGATAGGGGCCATTAATTTACGAAATTCGGTATCGACCGATAACATATAATTGACGAGGGTTTCAGCGGCTTTATCGATATCGAGTCGTTTGACCAGTCGATAATCTTGCGTGGTAATCCCTGTTGGGCAAAGGCCGGTGTTGCATTGATTGCAACGTCCTTGGTCGTTTCCGATACAGCCTAGCAATTGAATAATAATTTTACCCGCGAAGACACCATTGGCACCCAAGCAGATCATTTTAAATGCGTCTGCCGCAAGGCTGCCGGTCATGCCCATACCGCCACCGGCCCATAAAGGGATGCGGCCTTGCATTCCTTGTTTGACAGCAGCAAGATAGGCGTCACGTGTCTTTGAAACAATGGGATGTCCGGTATGATCAAGCGAGATCTCCATTGCTGCGCCCGTACCGCCTTGTATCCCATCCATAAAAAATCCGCCGACAATATGATAAGGATCACGAAGGAGATTGTTATAAACCGAAACCGAGGACGATGACGCCGCAACTTTTATCGCGACCGGGACTTTAAATTTAAAAGCAGCATTAAAGGATAAAAACATCTTTTGGACAGATTCTTCAATACTATAGAGCCCTTGATGATTAGGCGGCGATAAAAGGTCAGATTTGGGGACGCCGCGGATCTCTTGTATATGCTTAGCCACCTTGGCGGCCATTAACAACCCACCATCGCCAGGCTTAGCGCCTTGTCCGATCTTAATAAGAATACCTGCAGGATCTTCGATCATTTCTGGCATTGCCTTAATAATACGGTTCCAACCAAAATGGCCCGAGGCAACTTGAAGGATCATGTATTTTAAATACTTTGACTTCATGAGCTTGACGGGCATACCGCCCTCACCCGAGGCCATACGAATGGGCATATTGTATTTTTCATTCAACACCGCGGTGGCGATGGCGACGGCTTCCCACGCTCGAGTGGACAGCGCCCCGATCGACATATCACCAAAAATGATGGGATAGATCCAATGAACAGGGGGCATTTTTCCGGAAATATTAAGCTCATTGTTTTCAATTTTGATCGGGATCTCGGTTGGACTGAGTACACGACCAAGCGGGCTTAGCACATCAAAGGTATGTCGCTGTGCATCAAGGGAGGGGTCGGTCATCTGAGAGATACGACCGACTTTAATTTTATCTAATGTGCGTTCAACACTCACATTGGTACGCCCTCCGCGTTTAATGGGGCTGCCACCAGGATGATTGAGCAAGGGTTCGCGCGTTTCGTGATTGCGAACTGGGCGTATCGCTGTATTCGGACAGACCTTCTCGCACATGCCACAACCAACGCAATGATCTTTTAAGGTTGCCACTTGGCTAACAACAGGGAGGGTGCTAAACAGTCGTTTGGGCTCGGGCGTTTTGTCCTCTGAAACAGTGAAGGCATGGCGTTCGACGTTCATTTCGAGAGCCGCGAACGTGCAGGTGGCGATACAGCGGCCACAGCGCGTGCAACGGTCAGCATCATAGTCGATCTTCCAATTCAGATCGTTCTCGGTAATGTCGTTTATGTTTACTGTTGTTTCCATCGTTCGATCCTTAAGTCGTTGCCGATAACAACGGTTTCTCTTTCATTGGGATAAATATCGTTTTCTGCATTGCGATGAGGGAGGATCATGTTTAGCCCAGGCACCTCGGAGGTGATTCCCACCATGCGTCCGTCTGTACCGATGACAACGGGTCGAAGTTTTTTGGAATCACAAGTGGTAAAAAGCGTGTTGTCGGGTAAAAGACCAATGATGGTATTCGGACCGTTTATTTCGAGGTGAGTCAAGGATTCACGAAGCTTTAACAGGAGGGCCTTGTTAGGGTGAGACTCCATTTCATCAAAAGGAAGTGGCGTAATAACGTGCTTGTAATAAGACAGTGGCCATTTAAGTTGATGATGAGTGTAGTGGAGGGTATAGAGAAAACATTGCGAGTCTGACTCGAAACCGATATAGCCACGATGTAAATTTTGTTGTGCTTCTTTATTTTTAACATAATTGGTGTTCTCACCATTCGCGCAGAGAGTATATCCCTGCAAGAAAAAGGGGTGCGCGGCATATCGGACAATGTCGTAATTGGTGTTTTGGCGATATTGAACCATGATGTTTTTGGCAAGGATGGCTTCATTTTCTTCCCAAAGGTTAAAGTAATCCCCGATGTGATTGGGGTTGCCGATCTCTTTTAGGGTAAGTGTATCAGGCCAAAAAGAGAAAATGTAACCATCGCCAGTCTCTTCGAGGATTTCACGAAGCTCAAGGTGAGTATTTAATAAAAATTCTCCCTTTTCTTCCTCTGTGGTCCCTTGGGTGATTACGGGAAGGGCGAAAGCCTCAAACCCATAATAATCCATCTTTTCAAAGTCGAATTGGTCGGTAAATATTTTTGTTTTGGGTTTCCATTGAAAAACTGGACGACCAAATCCTCGATCAAGCATGTAGGCCTCGATAATGTCTCGACCTTTTGCTGTCGAGGAATAAGAGAGGATCGGGTATTTTTTATAGGGCTCAAAGATGCCGGATAAGTCTTTCATCACGAGAGCAAAACCGGAATTGTCATGCCCTTTTTGTTGAGGAAGCATCAGGTTTAATGCAAAACGAGGATGAAAGGGGTCGAGGCTTTTTATACAGCCAATTCTACACATCGTTGCGTTATTTTCCTATAAATTGGCACAGGGGTCAATCCCATGTCCCGACTGAGTATGATATAATTGATGCATGCTGAAGCAAATCGGTTATGCGTTTTATTCGGTCTACTTCATTTTCATTGCCGTGGCGACCTACATTATTTACTCGATACCCATTCAGATCGCTTATCCTTTTTTAGGAAAGAAGAAACACGAACGCTATGCCTTTTTTGCCAAAATGTGGGCGGTGACCATTCTTGCCTTAACGCGATTGACACCCAAGATTCACGGTCAATGGCCGGACAAAAAGGAGCCGTATATTTATCTTTTCAATCATCAGAGCCAGCTTGATATACTCATTGCTTTGGCGGTATTGCCTATTGGGTTTAAGTTTGTGGCAAAAGAAGAGCTCTTTAAGATCCCGTTCTTAGGCGATTCATTACGAAAAAATGGCTATATCCCCATTAAGCGACAACAAGCCAGAGAGGCTGTTGCTGCACTTGAAAAAGTTAAAGGGGCCATTGCTAGTGGTCTATCGATATTGATCTTTCCCGAAGGGACGCGTTCTCGGACGGGTGCTATTGGCAGTATCAAACGGGGGAGCATTATGGTTGCCTTTGAGACGAAAACACCCATGCTTCCCGTGGTGATCAATCCGGCCTATTTGATCATGCCCAAGGGATCATTTTTCCTTCGTCCACAACGAATTGACGTTCAGGTGGGTTCCCCGATTATTCTCGATTGGGAAAATAAGAACAGAGAGTACACCCTTCAATCGGCCGCCTTGATGGAGACAACGCTGAAGACGCAACTTGCGCAGATTGCATGATCTGGGATCTTCTAGGAACGCTTTATAGTGTTATTGAACTGATCAACCTTGTTTTTATTCTGGTGGTTCTTTTGTCAGGGAAAAACCCCGCCCGGATCCTAAGTTGGTTGCTCGTTCTTTATTTTCTTCCGATGCTTGGGTTTTTGCTTTACCTGTTTTTTGGGATCAATTGGCGACGGCGACATATTGTCAGAAAACTAAGGGCGACGAGCGATTGGCTACCGGAAACAACCGCAAATAATGTGGAGAACCCTGATCCTCAGACGCTAGAAATTCAAAAGAAGAAGTCGGTATTAACCATTGCGAGAGTGACAACCCGATTGCCGGTTTCTTTGCGTAACCGAGTCAGCCCCCTCTCGGATACCCAAGCGATAATGAACGCACTGCGAGAGGATATCCTCGCGGCATCTCACCATATCCATATGGAATTCTACATTTGGGAATTGGATGATACGGGTAAAGAGCTCTTGTTGTTATTAGTTGAAAAGGCGAAGTTGGGTGTGGAGATCCGCTTGATCATTGATGGGTTCGGGTCGAGATGGGTAAATAAAAAGAATATCCTTCGGCGGCTTGATCCACAGGGCTTGATAAAGATCGTTTGTTTTCAACCCGTTCGACTTCCCTACATTAACCTTCGGGCGAATTATAGAAACCATCGAAAGCTAGTTGTTATTGATGGGCAGATTACCTACATAGGGGGAATGAATATTGGGGATGAGTATTTAGGTAAGGTGCCCCGTTTTGGCTACTGGCGAGATACAATGCTTCGGATAGAGGGTGAGGCGTCACGTAGCGCCCAGACAATATTCTTTCAGGACTGGCACTTTATTTCCAAAGAGAAATTACCCCGAAACAAATCATATTTCCCCGATGAGCTAGGCAAGAATTTACCGAAGACGATCGTTCAAGTCGTGCCCAGTTCCCCCCATGGGAATTGGGACACCATGGCTCAGCTCTATTTTGAGATGATCGCCTCGGCGGATACAAGCTTATATATCACAACCCCTTACGTGATCCCTGATGAAGCGTTGATGATGGCACTTCGTACGGCAGCTATGGGGGGAACGGATGTAAAACTATTAATTCCGTCTAAACCTGATCGGTGGGTGTCATATTGGGCGACTCGATCCTATCTTGAAGAAATGCTTCTCTCAGGGATCAAGGTCTATGGGTACGACCCTACTCGATTTATTCATGCCAAAGTAATCTTGGTGGATGAGGTGCTGGCGAGCATTGGGAGCGCGAATCTTGATCAGCGAAGCATGAATATTAATTTTGAACTGAACGCGATGATCTATAACCAAGATGTCGTCGCCGAAATGACCCGAACATTCGAAGACGATTTAAAGCATAGCCACGAAATAACGCTGGAGATGATCCAGAAACGCCGCTTCGACCAAGCGTTCTTTCAAGCCGCGGCACGATTGTTTTCACCGATACTTTGAGCATTCTTTTGGTTTAATCCACCGTTTCTCAAAGAGTGAGGGACTCATTGCCGCCCCTCCTCTTTGCATCTCCTCCCGCTAGTCCATCGAGAAGGCTTACTTCGTTGTCCTTGGGAAACCTCGAAAAAGCCCTCAGGAACAGGGTTCTTTTTCGGGGTTTCAACATGCCAATCTTGTTTCGATCATTCTCGATAGACTGGAAATGAAGCAGTCCGCTATTTTGCATTTGTATTTCTTGTCAGCGACAAATGTTCGAGGCTGCGATTGAGCTTGGAAAAAGCCAAAGAGGAACCCCGTTTTCTGGGGCCTCGACGCTTTTTGGTGTGAATCAGTATTTGAGTTGATGTGCTTTGTGTTTGAGCCGTTCCCCATGAATGTCTGAGCCGAGATTGCCCTGTAGAAAAAGCGCGGATATTTGCTCCCCGTCGGAGGGGTAGACGCGTTTTTTCCCAAGGGGAACGAGGTGAGTCTTTATGGGGAACTTGATTTTTGCTTACTTTGTATTAAGACAAAGTAAGACAGGCACTACTTCTTCTTGCGCTTCTTTACGCCTTGCTTGGTTTGAATATTTCGCTTCACGTCGATCTGCTTTTCATCGCTTCGCTTCATAAAGTCGCTCATCTTTTCTTCGAAGGGTGAGAGATATTCTTTCTCGGGTTTACGAAAACGTCCGCCCCCGCGTGGTGCGTAAGGGGGTGCGGATGGGCTAGGTGAGGAATGGGAGGTGCTGGGTGTAGAAGGACGGCTGTATCGAGGGGCATCCGTTGGCTCTGGCCGGCTCACTGGAGCGGGATTGGCTTGCTTCATGGATAGATCGTATTTGCCCTTTTTGTTAAGCCCAAGAACCTTGACCTTAACAACCTGATTAAGTTGAACGTAATTGTCGACACTGGCAACATATTCATGAGCGATCTCAGAGATATGGACGAGACCCTCAATGCGGGGTGCGATTCGGACAAACGCGCCAAAGCTCGTAATGCCAGAAACGGTGCCTTCGACAAGAGCGCCGGCTTCAAACTGTGTTGGGGCAGCGGCGTCGCTAGGGGCGATGGGGGGTGTTGTTGGGTCTAAAGGTTCTGTTGTTGTTTCTGTCATATTGTTCATTAATGATCTGGTACGCGATCTCTCCTTGTTTAACAAGCCCTAGCACAGTGCGAGCCTGTTGTTCAATATACGGCTCTCTTTGAACATCGATCAGACTTTGCTTGAGCACCATTTGTCGATGTTGCTCAGAACGGATCTGTTGACGCAATTGCCTGATATCCCACGAATACTGAATGTTATGATACCCCATCTTAACATTGGTATACAAAAAGTACACCAAAATTAGTCCAAGACCCCAAACAATAAGTGTTCGTTTAACCAATATCTAAATTATAAAAACTTTTCAATCCCTTGTAAACCGAGATATCACCTAACTCTTCTTCAATACGAAGCAATTGATTATACTTCGCGATACGATCAGTACGACTGGCAGAGCCCGTTTTGATTTGACCTGCATTGGTCGCAACCACGATATCGGCAATGGTCGTGTCTTCACTTTCACCCGAGCGATGAGAAACCACCGCTGTATAACCGGCTTCTCGAGCCATTTGTATGGTTTCAAGGGTTTCGGTTAATGTTCCAATTTGGTTGACCTTAACAAGGATCGAGTTTGCAACGCCCTTTTTAATGCCCATTTCAAGACGTTTTGTGTTGGTGACAAAGAGATCA
>CAIUCY010000116.1 GCA_903897765.1 uncultured Candidatus Marinamargulisbacteria bacterium
CCCTGAATAAGTGTCAGAAAAATTAATAGACACATTCTGCGAAAGCCATGATCGATCACTGGTAACCCAAGGAATATATTTACCAGGATCTTGGTTGTTAATTATATTGGGGCTAATCACATCTTTAAGGATGGTCACGCCAATATTAATGGTAATGCTATTTTTTGCATAATCCATCAATTTAAAAATAACATTATTGGTACCATTGATAAGCGCATTGAATGACAACGATATATCGGGGCTCACGGAAAAAACGCTGGCGGTGGCAAATGCCTGCGTATTAACCGTAATATAAATATCTGGCTCAAGTTTACTTCCCGTTACCACCCCGTAAAAATATTGCTTGATCCCTGAGCCACCTTGATCGACAAGATGAACCCCATTGATGCTGAGGACGGCTTGAAAGGGGACATTGTACCAATTTGAGTACATCGCTTGCCCAGGGACGTTTCCAGACGGGGGGATCGTATCCTTTAGGATCTGTCTGACGAAAAGTTCGGAATGATTCATGGCACGATCATCAACAAACGCATAAATATCGTTTGCCCCATTGGTCAGCACATCCCAACTGATAGCCCACGGCAATGAATAATCATTTGAAAAATAGTTGCTAGTAATAAGTTTTAGCGTTCCCGGATCAGGAGGCCCCCCATTCATTGAAACGATGATTTGAATGGTCGCAATCGAAGAGCCACCAAGATCGTGGAACGTAATATCATTCTGCGAAATCCAATTGGGCGTCGTATTGTACCACTGCGGATAATAAATACTGGGGAACGATCCTAGTGCAAACGTTGGAGAATTAGTATCTTTTAGTATCTGAGTGACATAGGCTTTAGTTACATTTCCTGCATTATCGGTAACCACTAGGTAAATATTATTAGTCCCATCATCTAATCCGCTCCAAGGAACGATCCAATCTGAAGTTACAAGGCGTGAACCGGCTACAAAAGTAATATCTAAAGGAGCCCCACCATTCCATTTTTGAAACTGACTAAGATGTTTGAGCGTGCCTCCATTTTCTACATCTATTCCTACAGAACTCAACCCACTATACAAATTATCAGAGAAATCTACATCCAAAGAATGGAATAAAGGACTATCGGCATTTTGCCAGTTATGAAAGACGGGGCCTAGAAAGTAATTCGTACTAATACTAACGGTGGGAACGACTCTGTCTATTTCCAACAAAAATACAGAACGTGAAATGAGCTGATTTCCTGCTCCGTCACTAGCGGAGATAATGACTTCATTGATTCCGTTGGTCAATGCATTCCAGCTTATGATCCATGGTTGATTATATCGCCACTGGGTGGTCGGGTTGACCGTTAAAATAATCGTCTTTTGCCACATGCCTTGATCAGCGCTAACGACGTATGAAACCGTCGCCAATCCCGAATAATATATATCATCTGAAACGGGAGTCAGCATAAGTTGCCACTCGGCAGGAAGCACAGAATGCCAATTACCTAATCCCCCATTGGGAGAAATGGGACTAACCATGCCTAAAGTCGGTGAAACCGTATCCTTCTTGATCGTAAACAAGTAATTTGCTGTAGCATTATTAGCTCGATCATTGTAAGAAATCCAAACCTCATTTAGACCCTCATTCATACTGATCCAGTTTATGGACCAGTTCTGTGTATAAGTGAATGCGCCCCCAACATTTTGACTAATATAAGTCCACTTCGTTCCATTATGGCTTACCCCATATTGAATGGCTGAAATACCAGAACCACCTTGATCTAAAAAGGTAACATTAACCGATGAGAACCAATCAGGTACAGATCTATACCACCTATCTAGGTCTTGTAAATTAATGTTGATCTGAGCCGTGGGAGGAAGTTCATCTTTAAGGATGGTAAATACGGGGCCGGTTATAACAGCATTCTCTGCATTATCGTTGGCTTTAAACCAAATCCTGTTCTCGGCATTACTCAAAATACTCCACGTAATATATACAGGATTCGTATAATCATTTGAATTGATACTGGGGTTTATGGGAAACCATTCTAGCCCGATGGATTGACTATTCACATACGAATCAACCCCTACATAAAAGTCTTTTAGCATGGAATACCCTGTATCATGAACCGTTATGTCGACGGAAGCGTATTTATAACTAGAAGAAGGAGGTTCTCCTTGATACCAAACAGAATCCGTTGTTAAAGAAAAATCAATAACTTTGGGACCAAAAATAAAAGTGGGGGGATTAATATCTTTTTTTATTTGAAGCAACGTTGGGGTCAATAAATGATTCCCCGCTCTATCGAGAAGGCTAAAGGATATGTTGTTGACCCCGTTTGTTATAACGTTCCAAGGCAAATTAAATGGGTTTGTATAATCATCTAGGTAAATGGCAGAATCAACCGTAAACATTTTAGGTTGTTGATTGACGGAAATAATATAGTCAATCCGAAGAAGGGTTGAGCCACCCCGATCATGAAACTTAAAATTGAGGTTATTTAATCCATCGGGGGTAGCATTAAGCCAGAGCCCTGTGTCAAATCCGATGTTTGTTGCCATTTCATAAGATGGAGATACGGTGTCTCTATAGACGCTAAATAAATTCTGGGTCAAAACATTGCCTGCATAGTCTTGTATAACGGCGTCATATTTATTTACACCATCAAACATTCGGCTCCAAGAAACACCCCAAGGCAACGTATACGCCGGAATCCTAAATTGACTCGAAAGGGTCGGAAATAGTTGCACGGAATAACTGATGACAAGTCCGTTCATATCAAGAATGGAAATGGTTGTTAGGTTAGAGTATACATACCCAGAATCATATCCAAAATCTTTAAACATAATATTGAGGGTGTTGAAGGTCGTCACGTTTGCATCAAACCAAGGCTGATTGAGCCAATCGTTATATTTCGAAGCGTTTGGATTTTCAAAATTTTGTACGAGTGGGCTCATCGTATCCTTATACAACGTAAACGTTTTTATATTAGTACTGTTCGAGGCAACATCATCTACTCGGATATAAACATCGTTGGTTCCGTCAGAAAGCATATCCCAACTAACAGACCAACTATATATACTGTTTGTTATTCTTGCATTGTCGGAAACCTGCGACCAAATTATGGTTGAGGAATTGTTATATGAAACACCCAAATAGATGTCTTTTATCCATGAGACATCTTCAGTAAAAGAAAGAGTAATGCCGTTCATCCAAGCAGCAGAAGCCCGATACCATAAAGCGTATCGTTGATCTTTTGCCGCTTGGAATGAAATACTCGGGGGTTTATCATCTTTCTTTACACTAAATACAGCCGCCTCAACATGGTTAAACGCGAAATCATTAAACGAGATCATCACATCATTGACCCCATTTGTTAGTGTATTCCAATAAAGCGCCCATTGATCCTGAAAAAGTGAACGCTGTAAATTTCGTGTAACTTCTATCCACGTCGGCAACTGCCCGTTAGAAGAAACACCATAAAAGATATCTTTAATATCCGAACTCCCCGTGTCTGAAAATCCGATACTAACGTTCGCGATCCAATCGGGTGTTGTACGATACCACTTACTTGTTAGATTCGCAGATACCAGATTGTTAAAAGAAGGCGGGATCTCGTCTTTCTTGATCCTAAATAAGGAAGGACTGTTCGTGCTATTTGTTGCGTTATCGCTTATCCGAATATAAATATCATTCGTTCCTGATGACAGAACCCCCCAAGACACGACCCAACCGCTTGGACAAAAGATGGAATTAATATTTTTTGTAATGGAATACCATAAGGTGGGCTGACCATTCCATGAAACACCATAGTCGATACAATCAATATTTGAGCTGCCTGCATCCGAAAAACTAACATTGATGGAGCTCATCCAAGGTGCGGGAGACTTATACCAATAATTATAACTGCTCGACGTCTCTTGATTATTAAAGCTCGGGGGGATGTCATCTTTTTTAACCATAAAAACTTTGTTTCGGGAAACATTCCCTGCCCAATCCGATACCTCAACATAAATATCATTCGTACCCGAAAATAATTTTGACCAATCAAGAGGCCAGTCGGTTTTAAAGTTTTGGGTAGCACTCTCATATTGAAAACTTCGTGAAATGATATTTTGAGTAAATGTTGCGTCTCCATTCCAGCTAACAATATATTGGATCGTCGCGATACGCGAACCACCTCCATCACTAAAGTCGACATTTACTGATGACATCCATGAAGGATCGAACACTCGATACCATCGATTAGGGGGTGCCATGGAATTAACGATGTTAGGCGAAATAATATCCTTTCGAATAGTAATAACGGAGCCTGTGAAAACAAGATTCCCGGCATTATCGTTATAAGACAAAATGACTTCGTTGAATCCATTGGTTAACACATTCCAAGAAATAGCCCAGTTATCAAGATATTGAGAAAGCTCAAAGCTTGTATTGTTCGTAATAATGACTTTCGTTGACCCAACCGACGAAGAAATAATATACGAGATCATATTTAAGTTTGAGCCACCTTGATCATTAAA
Organism: uncultured Candidatus Marinamargulisbacteria bacterium; assembly: GCA_903897765.1. Classification (GTDB taxonomy): domain Bacteria; phylum Margulisbacteria; class Riflemargulisbacteria; order GWF2-35-9; family GWF2-35-9; genus CAIWAN01. Next base: position 4,489 of record CAIUCY010000116.1, read on the forward strand.
ATCTATATTGATCGATGAAAGCCAAGGAGGCTCGACATTATACCAACTAGAGGAATTCCACCCCCCTCCATTGTCACTATGATTTGGAGAGATGACATCTTTCTTTAAGATAAAAGAGAGAGCCCCCCTATTGTTATTATTTGGATCCCCAGGGGCTTGCGAATTATCAAAAGCTCGGATGCTAATACTATTGGTTCCATTATTAAGATTAGCCCAGTCTATATTTAAAGAAATAGCTACAGATGACGTTGCCGCAATGAAGTTTTGTCGAATTGTCCATAAGAGATTGGGATCATCATTAATTTGATAGTCAATTTTCTTAAGTTTTGACCCTCCTTGATCCGAAATATCTGCGGTCAAGCTTCTAAACCAATTCGGACTGGCGTTATACCAAATCAATTGATTATCGGGACTTACAAAAAATGAAAGCGTAGGTGCAATTGTATCTTTATTAAACACAAAAATAGGTCCAAACACGCTTTCATTCTTAGCCTTATCTACGGCACGAATACAGATCGTATTGGTTCCATCAAACAAATCTGTAAAAGAAACAGCTATCGGAGATGGATAGTAGGGTTTAAAGCCATTTGCGATGAAAATAGTAGGGGTAATTACGTTCGTGTCACAAGATATGATAAAACTCGCAGAATATAGCGTCGAATACCGTGTATCAAAAAATGAGATATTTAGATTTTCTAGGAGTGCCGAATAATTAGTATTAAACCAAAGCTTATAATCAGGGTTTTGACTATTTACCTGATTGTCCCAAGTTGGAAACTCTGTATCCTTTTCTATCGTCAGAATTTTCCTGTAAAACGTATTCGCAGCATTGTCATCCATCGAGATAATGATGTCATTCGTCCCATTACTTAGAACATTCCAACTAATATCAAGCACGCCATTAAAGGTAACAATATTGACTTGATGGGTGACCCATATCCAAGATGTTTGCCCCTGAACACCCTGATTATTATATGAAACACAATACTGAACATCTTTAAGTAGAGATCCGCCTTGATCATAAATGATCACAGGCACATCTGACATCCAACTCGCTTTCTGCCCGTACCATGTATTCATGGAGGCTTGCAAGCTTTGCTTATAATTAACCGAGGGGGCTATGTCATCCTTGATGATATAGAAAAGCAAAGAGCTCGTAACCGTCAACCCTGCTTTATCAGAAACTCTGACCTAAATATCCGAGGTTGCATTTAATAAGACGTTGTAACTAATATACCAATCTTCGCTAATAAGATCATTGTTCACTTTATTGACTGAAATAGAATACCATTTAATGGCCACTCCATTCGATGAAACACCATAGGATACAGTCGAAATCCCTGACCCACCTGTGTCACTGAAGTCGACATCAATGGGGCCTACGTTAGTTGAAGCACTCATTTGATAACACTTAAAAACAAAATTGGGTGTAACGTGAGTATTGAAAGATGGAGGAGAAATGTCTTTCTTAATGATAAAAAGGATATTGCTTGTGGTTTGATTAAGCGCAAAATCATTCAGTGAAACACTAATGCTATTAAGCCCCTCTTGCAATAAATTCCAGCTTACATTCCAGTTAAGGTTAAACGTAGCTATTTTATTAATATTGGTGGTGACAATCCCTTGAGTGACAACTATATCATTTGAAATGATGTAATAAACATCTTTAAGTCTCGATCCACCTCTGTCAAAAAAGTCAACATCAAAGGCAAATTGCGGATCACTTGAATACCATTTTGAAAAAGTTACACTCAGTGGATCTTCTTTTGAGTTATAGGAGGGAGGGATCACGTCTTTCCATACTGAGAAAAGTATTGGGCTTTGTTGATTATTCGAAGCAACATCATTAAAAGAAACATAAATATCATTTATTCCGTTTGTTAACACAGACCAACTAATAGCCCAAGGCGTATTCATTGTTGGGTTCCCCCGTAATGGATTCGAGATAACATACCAATTTAGAGTGCTATTTGAATAAACACCATAATTGATACTAGCTAGCCCTGAAAATCCTTTGTCAAAGAATTGCACATCGATCGTATTGAGGAATTCATGTACACTGTTGATCCCATACCATTTTGTAAAAATCGAAGTGTCTCCCGTTGCTTTGTTCACATAATTGGGAGAAGTAATATCTTTTTTAATGGAGAATAGAACACTGTTGCTCGGATGGTTATAGGCTATATCATTTAACGAAATAACAATATCATTCACGCCTTCAGAAAGAATTGACCAATCTATAGGCCAATACGTGTTATAGGTAACAACCCCAACTTGCTGAACAATAAAATTCTCGGTAGATAAGGTTCCATTATTCGAAATAATATAGGAAATATTATTTAATTTACTGTTTTGAGTGATAGCACCAGGATCACTAAACCAAACATTGATCGACGATAGCCAAGCAGGTTGATTCGGCTGATTGTACCACGTATCGAATTTAAGACCATTTTCAGAATTAACAAATTGCGGGGGTGTCGTATCTCTGATGATCCGAGATAATTTAACACTCGAATTATTTCCAGCCAAATCGGTCGCGAACAAAATGAGATCTGAAAAGCCAGTTGGAACAACATTCCAAGATAGACCAAAACACAACCTAACATCGTAAGTGGCGTCCTGGGCATTAAATACAGAAATCGTTGGCCCTATAACCGAATCCTGCGAGATCCTGAACCAAACATTCTGAATACTGGTTCCGGTTGAATCATCAATAATACGATCATTTATTATTATTGCCCCCAACAATTGTTGTGACCTATTGTAATCAATGATCGGATCAACCGTTGAGATAAAGCGAGGTATCGAGCTGTCTTTATTGATAATGCTGACTAGATGACTCCAACTATTCTTTGCATTATCGTTCACACTCAAAATAATTTCATTCTGTCCATCAAGGATCTGAACCCAATCAAAGGAGATCGTTTGTTGAAACAAAGGCTGGTTAACCGAGGACGTGATCGTGATCCAATCATAAATGCCTCCATTTTGAGATAAGCCATACTGGACTAAATTTATTCCCGAATAACCATCATCTGTTACAACAAGTAACATAGTCGAAATCCACGTTGGTGGAGCTATTAACCAATTTTGTGAAAGAGAGGCTCCCTGCAAATTAAAGCTAGGAGGCGTCTCATCTTTTTTAACGACAAAAATGCTCTTTAGGATCGAGTTGCCAGCCCCATCATTCATACTGACCTGAATATCATTCGTCCCATTTTGAAGAAAAACCCAATCCAAATCAAAATTATTTGTATAATCGGGGACGTTTAATTCGAACGAAAAGAGTTTATTTGAAGATATGGTCTGACCGTTATTACTTACAACTATCCAGATTTCTTTGAGATTAGATCCCCCCTCATCATGAAAATCAACATCTATATCCTGAAACCAATAGGGCTTAGCTCTATACCATTGGCTTACATCAGGGCTCGAATTAATGATCAAATTTGGAGGAATAACATCCTTTCGGATCGTAAATATTTTCGAGTGTAACCTGTTCCCAACAACATCCATAACATCAGACCAAATATCGACTACGCCAGAATATAATGGATCCCAACTAACACTCCAAGGCACATTATAAGTCATTATCCCTACAATATCCTTTGAAACTTGGATCGAAGATGTCATTGTGAGGGAATTCACATCATAAGTGACGATCTCATAAGCAATACTTTTTAATCCTGACATTGAATCAGAATAAGAGATCGTAACGGAGCGAAGGGCCATCGGTTCAACGTTATACCAAGTCGATTCAACAAAACTAAATCCATCCTTTAGATATAAAGGAGACGTCGTATCTTTTTTAACAGTCAACACACTACTTACAGTTATCGTATTTGCAGCAAGATCAGAAGCAAGAATAGTCAGACCGCTTAAACCATCATAAAAATAATCCCAAGGAATCGTCCAATTCGCAACAACCTTTAACGCAGCATTTGGAGAAGCGATTGTAAAGCGACGAGCAGGACTACTGTCATTGGTCACCCAAAGAGCGATCTCAGATAAACCGCTCTTTCCATTGTCAGAAACATCAAAATCAAGCGAAGACAAGTAGTCAGGCGTTAATCGATACCACGTGTTCTGAGAAGATAGTGATGGCCAAGTTTGACTAAAGGTTATAACGGTTGGGAACAATGTATCTTTATTAATCCCTAAGACACTTGTACTTACGAAATTATTTGCCAGCATTGTCGGATACCTTGATCCAAATATTATTGGTTCCTTGTTCCAAAGCATTCCAAGAAATAGTCCATAATTTTTGATAGTTGATCGTTGCCATGTTCGTTGATATGACAAAATATTGTTGATGATCAGCACTGATAACATAGCCGAACTCGTTCAAGCTACTTCCGCCAAAATCTGAAACCCCGATATTGATCTGAGAAAGCTCAGGAGGGGCATGGTTATACCATTTTGAGCCAAAACTTGACTGTAGATTGTTGATTATTGGGGGAATTACGTCCTTATAAACCTTAAAGGCATAGGGTGTGACAAACTGATTTTTTGCATAATCTGATCCAGTGATAAAAATCTCGTTAAGACCATTAGTAAGCGATGACCAAGGAATCGTCCACGGTGATTGATAAAGATTAACCCGATTCGCAGTAGGGAGGAAGATGGACTCAGAAATTCCCATAGAATCACTAACAACATATCCCAAAGAACCAAGACCAGCATTGCCTGAATCCGTAAACTGGATAGG
>CAIUCY010000117.1 GCA_903897765.1 uncultured Candidatus Marinamargulisbacteria bacterium
GTTTGATCGCGTCGATTTTTCGGTCTCGAATCCGCTTCCTCAGGGCGTTTAAGGACTCTTCTAAAAATAATTTTCGGTCAGCAACATGAAGCACCATAACCAAATCAGCCATTTTTTTTGATATATCCGCTTCAACCGTGTTCATTAAATCCTCCAATAAAGCGGTTGGTTGTGATCGTAGTATATGAATGATCTTCTTATGATCAACATCTTCAATATCGTCCTCCGGTAATTGATCAAGGTAGTCCGCTCGTAAGGCGACTTCGGAAAGCAGGATTCCTAGTATGCCGCGCTCTAACTTGTGATATTTATCCTGTTTTTGTGTCCCGATAAACGACGCTCCTACATTCACCCGAAGGGAACCGTAGGAGAAAAATCGGTTTTTGATCAGATCAGCATCCACATGTAATGTATTTGCCAACCAAGTCACATATTCCGACTTTACAATTTCATCTTGTCCGGCAAGCAGCGCTTTGACCTCTTTGACCACATGGGCCTTGTCTTCGCCTGACCATGCAAATGCTTTTTCGATAGGGCCGATCTGTTCCAACGCACTTTCCACAAGAAATCGAAGCAAGGGCAAGGAGTCTTGTTTTGCTAGATCAAAGGCCGCTGCGCCAAATTTATTAACAAACTCATCAGGATCTTTAGCATTTTTTAATCGAATAACGCGTAGTTCGACTTTGGTATGAGGGACGACTTCAGCCGCTCGTCGCGCTGCTTTTCGTCCGGCTTCATCTGCATCAAAACAAAGGAATACCTTGTTAGTAAAACGCTCAGCAAGTTTGATCTGCGGGATCGTCAGGGCTGTCCCTAAAACGGCTGCTACCGCTTTAACACCCGCCTGATGAAGCCCAATCGCGTCCATATAGCCTTCGACTAGGATCAGACAACCCTCAGTCTTAACGTCTTGTTTGGTTTGGGAAAGACCATATAAAAAATTGCTTTTATGATAAATAGGCGTCTCAGGTGAATTAATGTACTTAGCCGGATCATCGCCTAAAGTCCGTCCACCAAAACCAACGACCCTGTTCTGCAGATCATGGATGGGGAACATTAGTCGATCTTGGAATCGATCGATCAACCCGTTTGGTGTACTGATAAATAAACCCGAGGCGATCAATTGGTCTTCGGGGTATCGTCCTTTAAATCGGCTCGCGATAAATTGACCTTTAGGACCTGTATATCCGATATCCCAAGTTTTGATGGTTTCATCGTTAAGGCCTCTTTTTTTGATGTAGTCTTGCGCACGTGAATGGGTTAAGAGTTCCTTGTATATCCCTAGAGCTTCGAGAAGGATCGCAAATAACACTTCTTCTTTGCGGTGTTCTTTCCCCCCCATTAGATCGGCCATGGATATACCCGCCCGCTCACCTAGTATTTTTAAGGTCTCGGGAAAGGATAGATTTTCGATCTTCATAATAAATTGAAAAATATTACCGCCCTCTCCACAGCCAAAACAATGCCAAATGTTTTTAGCGGTATTAACGGTAAAGGATGGGGTTTTTTCGTTGTGGAAAGGACATAAACCGAGGAGGTTGCCCCCTCGTCGTTTGAGCGTCACATACTGACCGATAGTATCCGCTATATCGGTCCGCTCTTTGATCTGGTGAATGATCGCTTCATCAACCATGACTCACCCGCCCTTCGACTCCGCTCAGGGCACCCTCTCCATTTTCATGGAGAGGGTAAATTGTTTTAACCGAGCGGTTTATTTGAGGTCTTTAATCGCTGCGTGAGCTGCTGCTAAACGAGCGATCGGAACCCTATAAGGGGAACAGCTGACATAACTGAGGCCAATGCGATGACAGAACTCGACCGTAATCGGCTCACCACCATGCTCACCACAGATACCCAGCTTAATATCCTTACGGACACTCTTGCCTTTTTCGATAGCGATCTTCATCAACCCACCAACGCCCACTTGATCGAGGACTTGGAAGGGGTCTTGATCGTAGATGCCCTTTTCGACGTATTCACCCAGAAAACTGCCAGAATCATCACGACTAAAACCGCAGGTCATCTGGGTAAGATCATTCGTTCCGAAAGAGAAGAACTCTGCCTCAGCCCCGATCGCGTCCGCAGTGAGTGCCGCACGAGGAACCTCGATCATGGTACCGATCTTGTATTCAATGGCCACGCCAGCTCTAGCGAGCTCTTCTTTGATGATCGCCACGCAATTGTCGCGAAGGATCGTGTACTCTTTCACATCGCCCACCAAGGGGATCATGATCTCAGGAACGATATCTTTGCCGCTTTTCTTAATGTCGATGGCAGCCAAAATGATCGCACGGAATTGCATATCATAGATCTCAGGGTAAGTGATCCCTAAACGGCAACCCCGGTGACCGAGCATCGGATTGAATTCATGCAAGGATTGAACCTTCGCCTTAACCACATCCAACGAAACGCCCATGTCATTCGCGAGATCGGCCATTTCAGTCACTTGATGAGGAAGGAACTCATGAAGCGGAGGATCCAGTAAACGGATCGTCACTGGTAGCCCGTCCATGGCTTCGAAAAGCCCGACGAAATCTTCTTTTTGCATGGGAAGGAGTTTGGCGAGTGCCTTTTCACGTCCGGCAGTATCACTAGCAAGGATCATCTCACGAACGGATTTGATCCGATCACCACCAAAGAACATATGCTCGGTACGGCAAAGGCCAATGCCTTCAGCGCCGAAAATACGAGCGACCTCGGCTTGATCGGGTTGATCGGCATTGGTACGAACGACCATGGTTCGATATCCATCTGCCCATTTCATAATGAGTTCATATTCTTGATAGAGATCAGATTCGGAAGCTTTCAATGTTTTCTCAAGAAGAACTTGCAACACTTCGGAGGGGATCGTTTTGATCTTACCTACGATCACTTCACCCGTGAATCCATCGATGGAAAGGAACTCACCTTTTTTCACAACGACATCACCCACCGACAATTGCTGTTTAGCGTAGTCGATATTGAGCTTACCGCAACCTGCCACACAAACCGTCCCCAACTGACGAGCGACAACCGCCGCGTGGGAGGTCGCACCACCTAAAGCGGTGAGTATGCCTTCAGCGGAGATCATGCCTTTAATATCTTCAGGAGTTGTCTCGATACGAACAAGAATGACTTTTTCGTTGCGTTTTTCTGCCGCTTCAACCGCGTCAGCCGCACTAAAGTATACTTGACCACAGGCTGCACCTGGGCCTGCATTAAGTCCGCGAGCGATAACCTTTCCTTCAGCCTTTGCCTTAACTTTGTCTTTAAGTTCAAAAACCGGACGGAGTATCTCGTTGAGCTGATCTGCATTTACACGTAGAACCGCTTCTTTCTCGGAGATCATGCCCTCTTTCACCATATCAACCGCACATTTGATGGCCGCAAAACCCGTTCGCTTTGCGTTACGGGTCTGAAGCATATAGAGTTTACCTTCTTGAATGGTAAATTCCATATCCTGCATATCACGGTAATGTTTTTCAAGATTGTTTTTGTAGGAGATCAACTGCTTGTAAGCCTCGGGCATCACTTCTTCCAAAGAAGGATATTGAGCGGCACGATCGGCCTCGCTGATACCATTGGTCTCGGCCCATTCGATGGAGGACTCAAGGGATATCTTTTGGGGTGTACGAATACCCGCAACCACGTCTTCGCCTTGTGCATTAACTAGGAATTCACCATAGAAGAGATTCTCACCATTGGCTGGGTTACGAGAGAAGCAAACCCCTGTCGCCGAGGTGTCGCCCATGTTACCGAAAACCATGGCTTGAACATTTACCGCCGTCCCAAGAAGACCTTTAATGCTGTACTTTTGACGGTAGACAATGGCACGCTCATTGTTCCAGCTATTAAATACGGCACCAATAGACGCCCAAAGCTGAACGCGAGGATCTTGAGGGAAATCCTCACCTTTGGCTTTTTTGTAAATGGCTTTGTAGGTAGTGACAAGTTCTTTAAGGTCATTCGCTGAAAGGTCGGTATCCTTTACTTCACTCTTATTACGACCCGATTTGGCCGCAAGTTTGTGTTTTTCTTCGGTAAGCGCTTCCTCAAAAAGGTGCTTACTGACATCCATCGCAACATCGGAGAACATTTGGATAAAACGACGGTAGGAGTCCCACGCGAAGCGGGCATTCCCTGTTTTTTTGATCAGTCCCTCAACAACGAGATCATTGATCCCTAGGTTAAGAACGGTGTCCATCATACCAGGCATCGAATCGCGAGCACCGGAACGCACCGAAACGAGAAGTGGATTGCTGGCATCGCCGAGCTTCATCCCCATTGACGCTTCAAGCTTTGTGATATGTTCTTCGACTTCATCATTAAGAGAAGCGGGCATCTTTTTGCCATTCTTGTAGAACGCGTCACACACTTCGGTTGTGATCGTAAACCCTGCGGGGACGGCAACACCAGAATTTGTCATTTCAGCGAGACCTGCGCCTTTACCGCCAAGAAGATCTTTCATCGTTCCGTGACCGTCAGCCTTTCCATTACCAAAAAAATATACCTGCTTACCCATTCTTTTCCTCCTTAACCCGTCCTTCACTATTGCAAATTGTGGAGAATGCGGGGTTTGTTTTTCGACCGTAATTATACACGGCTCAGCAACCTTAGACTATATGGATTTTGTGATATATCAGACTCTTAACATATAAAAATGTGAAATTAATTAATTCCGGGGTCGATATATTAATTAAGCGGCTCTGTTTTAAGGAGTTTATCTATCATGACTGAATCCATTGGACAAAATCCAAGACCAACAGAAGTTAGCAATACCAACCTGAACTATGCAAATCCTTATGATAAACTCATTAATCAAACTTTAGGAAAAATGCCCCCCCCGACCGATCCAAGCAAAGCCCCTATTTCCCGTCTTTCATATCGAGATATCCAACCATTAGGAAATAGTCCCTTTAAGGGATATCGTCAGAAGGAAATGGCACTTATTTGGGCTCTCCTCGATACGATCTCTGCCTGTGAAGGGGCTGAGTATAATTCACTCGCTGGAACAAATAATACGTTCCCGAGTTTCGAGAAACACCCGAACGTAAAGGTACTTGTTCATATAAAAGGAAATGCCTCCGAACGTGACGTCTATACAACCGCCGCCGGACGTTATCAGTTTCTCTACAATACATGGAATGAAACCATCAAAACCTATCCCGATTTCTTTGAAAGAAACCTTAACGGAGACATTTCATTTTCCCCCAATAATCAGGATCGAGCCGCTCTACTCGTTTTTCGCGAATTAGTCTCCCCATCCATGCTTGAAGCCGCTTCTAAGTCGGGAGATTTCACCACTATCTGCAATAAGCTTAATGGAATATGGGCAGGATTACCCTTTTCTAAATGGGATCAACATCCTAAATCACTAGCGTTTTTTTCGGATGTTTTCAAAAAGCGACTGAATGCCTATCAAACATCAACCGAGCAGATCGCTTCGAGTTAAGCCTGAAAGGGACGATTGAGTACGATAACAGTGACCGTCCCTCCCACATGGTATATACTTTATTCATGCTTAAAACGTGGACTCGTGAATTAACGAACCTTATCTTTATCGTTCTGGCCATCCTTTCGGCGGGACTTGGGGTTAAAGGGTTTTTACTGTCCGCTCACTTCATCGATGGTGGGGTGACGGGTATTTCGATGTTGGTCTCAAGCATCACCGGCCTTCCCTTGGCCATGTTCATCCTCATTTTCAACCTCCCCTTTGTGGCCTTGGCGTTCCGGCAGATCGGGCCAAGTTTTGCGCTCCGAAGCGCCCTCGCTATTACAGGGTTTTCCCTTTGTATCGCTTTTATCCCCTTCCCTTTTGTGACGCCTGACAAACTCTTAACCGCTGTCTTTGGAGGGATATTCTTGGGTGCGGGGATCGGCTTTGCGATACGGGGCGGAGGCGTTCTCGATGGTACGGAGATCGCTGCTTTGATCATTAGCAAAAGCCTTCATTTCCTGCGCGTTGGGGATGTTATCCTCATCTTAAATATTTTCATCTTCTCCGCCGCAGCATGGGTACTTGGGATCGAATCCGCCCTTTACTCGGTTCTGACTTACTTCTCTGCATCAAAAGCCGTCGACTTTGTCATTCGGGGTATTGAAGAATATACCGCCATTATCGTGATGTCTGAAAAAAGCGCGGACATTCGCGAGACCATCGTACGGGTTTTGAATCGGGGCGTCACCGTGTTCAAAGGCCGTGGCGGCTTATCTGGGTCTGATATCGATATCCTATATTGTGTCGTTACGCGACTTGAGATCGGCACGGTCAAAAATGCGATCCATGAGATCGATGACTCGGCTTTTATAATGATACACCCCTTAGCCGATGCCATTGGGGGCAAGATCAAGCAATCGGCACTGTATCAAACATGAAGGCTTTTCTTGAATGTATCCCTTGCATTACCTCTCAGATCATTCGAATTCTTAATAAACAAGAACCCGACAAGGGAAAGCGACAGATCATTCTTTCAAAGATCCTCACTCATTTATCAGGCGAGGACATCACCGCTCACTCCGCGCCATCGCTAACCCAAGGGGTTCATCAAATATTAAAAGAAAGTCTAGGCTTTCGAGACCTGTATATCGAGGACAAGGCCTTTTGTAATCGGGAAGCCATGCTTCATTTTGATGCGGCAACACTGCTTTTTGAACAATCCTCAGACAAGCTCGAAACGGCCATAAAACTCGCTATCGCGGGCAATTTGATTGATTATGGGGCACTGTCTCACTTTGATGTCGCTCATGTCATCGATGATTATGTGCATCGTCCTTTCTCGATCAACCATGTAAAGTCATTTAGAAAAGCCTTATCGAAACCTCAAAATATTCTCTATATCTGTGATAATGCGGGGGAAATTGTCTTTGACAAGATACTGGTTCACCATTTAATAACAGACGGACATCAGGTTACCGTCGCTGTAAAAAGTGCACCTATTCTTAATGATGCTCTGTATGTAGACGCGGTAAAGGTAGGCATGACGGACATTGTCACGGTGATCCCCAGTGGCTCTAGCACCGCCGGAACGTTACTTAGTCAATCCACCCCCGCCTTTGCGCAGGCATTAAACCAAGCCAGTTTGATCATTTCAAAGGGGCAAGGTAACTTTGAAACCCTCAGCGAAGAACATTTCGATCAACCGCTATATTATTTGCTGCTCAGTAAATGTCCTCATATCTCTAAGGGACTCAATATTGAAACCTTTTCGTTGATGCTCGTCGAGCATGAGGCGATGTTCTCTAACTAACCACTTTCCCACCGAATTGTGGGATAAATGCTCTTTCCTTCCGATAAATTTAATGTAAGCCAATTCATTGCCTGAATTAAGGAAAAATTTATGAAAAATAAGATCATTTCAACTTCGAGAATAAAAATAATTCATCCTCCAAGTAAAAAAGCCTCCTACACAGTTTATCCTCTCCCAAACAATCCTAAATTTTGGTTAAACCGAGGGAAACTTCATTTCAAGAAGAAGGAATATATGGACGCTCTTTATAACTTTACTCAGGCAATAAAACTAGATCCAGAAAATGCGATGATTTACAGATATAGAGGGAATGTCTATCTTGCAAAAAAACAACTAAAAGAGGCTATCTTAGACTATTGGAAGGCGATCAAATTAAATGGAAAAGATATTAATTCACGTCGTTCGCTGATAGAAAGTATTAGATTATATTTTGGAAGTGAACTCAATCAAGATGACAAATTTCGTGGCATTCACCTAAAATAATCAGGGACGATATCTCTAACTAACCACTTTTCCACCAAACTGATCGCGGATGCGGCGGATATGCTCGGGGATCTCATCTTCCATCAGCTTGGATTCTTTGAAAGCATCCTTTCCCATGTCCGCGGGGATACCGGACGCATCGATGATAACAAATTGCAGCACGTACGGTTTTCCCAAGACCAATGTGGACAGGTCTTGTATCGTTTTCTTTGCCGTGTCCTCTTGCACTTTTCCAAAATGGAATTTGTGTTGAGGTTTAAACGCAATGATCAACTTATCGTCTTCGATCTGAACAGGCGTCGCCTCCATCAAAAACCCAGCAAGCTGCAAATGTCGATTTTTCTTGAGTACCGCGAGTAACTCGGGCCATTTATGTTTGATCGTCACCAGATCGACCTCGGCTATGGGGTCGGTGCTGACAGGGAAATGATGGGACAAGTCTGGCTCGGGGGGTTCTTCAACCTGACGGGGAGGCGCTACAACGACAGGCTTAGCCGCCGCTTTGGGTGCCATTGGCCTAGAGGGAGCAACCGGAGGAGCCGATGAAACGGCAACCGGTGCCGTCATGGTTTGGGGACTGAACACATCAAGCAATAACGTTTCCGTATAAATACGAGGGTCCTCCATGGATCGCAGATCAGGAAGCGCTTGAGATAAACGCCTTATCATTTGGGTCAAGGTGGACGGTGTATACATCCCTGACACCTCTTTAAGCAGCGTCAATTGATCAGGTGTTGCGAGCAACTGCGATTCCAATTTTAAATGGATCAGCAATACCTCTCGAAATAATTCTGTCAGATCGGACAGAAAACGCAAAGGATCGATCCCTAAAAAGAACAAATCATCGATCTTTTTAAAATAGGTTGCTAGGTCATTACCATGAACGGCTCGGATGAGCGTAACTTGGTCGGAATAGTCGACCGAACCCACGACCTCAAGTACTTGAGGGACATCGATCTTGCCCTTATCATTAAAGGCCAATACTTGGTCGGCGATCGACAAGGCATCCCGTAAATGTCCACCACTATAGCGTGCAATGGTTTGAATAGCCGCAGGGGTCATTGTTGCATTTTCCTTGGTTAAGATCGTTTCGAGATGCTTCGCTATCCCCGCCGGTGAAATCTTTGAAAAATCCAGACGCTGACAGCGCGAACGTATCGTCACAGGGATCTTTTGTGCATCGGTTGTCGCTAGGATAAATATTACGTGCGCGGGGGGCTCTTCTAGGGTTTTGAGCAAAGCGTTAAAGGCAGCCGTACTGAGCATATGTGTCTCATCGATGATATAGATCTTATGCTTCGCAGTAGAGGGCAAAAACCCAACCTTATCGATCAGCTCTCGCACATTCTCGACCCCATTATTACTGGCTGCGTCGATCTCGATAACATCGACATTATCGCCATGCGTGATCGTTTCACAGTTATGACAATGTCCACAGGGTTCAGCCATGGGTTTGTCCAGATTAAGGCAATTCACAGCTTTGGCAAAAATCCGAGCGAGTGATGTTTTGCCTGTACCCCGAGGCCCCGCTAAGATATAAGCATGGGCAATACGGTCAAAACGTATCGCGTTTTGTAGGACGCGCGTAACTGAGTTTTGTTCGACGATGTCCGCAAAGGTCTGGGAGCGATATTTCCGGTATAACGACAAATAACTCATGAGGGGATTATATCATGTCATCGGTACAGTCGCGGGACTCGTTTACCGATACTGCACATCACGTCATAGTCAATGGTCTGGGTGCGATTGGCGATGGACTCTGCCGAGATCAGTTCATCCCCTTCAGCGCCGATCAACGTTACGGCATCACCCTGTTCAACAATAAGATCGTCAGGTAAAGCAACCGTTGCCATATCCATACATACGCGCCCAACCAAGGGACATCGCCTTCCATGGATCAGCACCTCACCGTTCCCAGATAACAAACGACTATAGCCATCGGCATACCCTACACTGAGAACCGCAATTCGCATCGCCTTGGAGGTGATATAGGTTTTTCCATAGCCAATGGGGGTGTTCGCCGGCAAGGTTTTAACATGAATGACTCGTGTCGTAAACGTCATGACACCCTTGTATAGCGCGATCCCCACCCTAACCATATTGTAATGCGATTCTGGATATCGAAGGGTCGCTGCTGAATTGGCGACATGGTAAAGCGGGATATTAAATTGATGATGCTTCAAGCTAATCATCACCTTTTTGAAACGATCCAATTGAAGCTGACTATAAATATCATCAGGGCCATCGGCATCTGATAAGTGAGAGAACACCCCCTCCAGATACAAATAAGGATCTTGATGGATCATTGTCACCATTTGCAAAACATCCTCTGGAGCCACGCCAACTCGGCTCATACCCGTGTCTACTTTCAAATGTACGGGAGCGGGCTTACCAAATTTTGCCGCCAACTTTGAAAGCGCCGCTAAAAAGGAATGGGTATAAACCGACAAGGTAATATTGTAGTAAAGAACCGCTTGAACACGATCAACATCGGTTGGTTCGGTCAACATTAAGATGGGGGTGACGATTCCTGCTTCTCTCAGCTCTACCGCTTCATCCACGGTTGCGACACCAAAATAATCGACCTTTTCATTTTGCGCAACTTTGGCCAGTTCAGCCGCACCATGCCCATAAGCATCTGCCTTAACAACTGCCAAAAACAAGGTTTGGGGGTGTAATTGTTCTCGGATCGAGCGAATATTGTGTCTGAATCGACGGGTATCAACGATAAGGCTCGTTCGCACGCCTCACCCCCGCCCCTTCTCCACAAGTGGTGAGGGGGGAAACGCATATCCATTAGGATAAGCAAAGTGCCAATTAGCAGCGGTTTCGATTATTTTATCCAAACGATAAGACGGTGCCCAGCCCAACTCTTTCTTAATTTTCTCGCTGGAGGCAATAAGGGTCGGGGGATCACCCGGACGACGAGCACCATAGACAACATTAACCGTCTTTCCGGTGACCTGTTCTGTTTGGGTGACGATTTCTTTAACACTGAAACCTTGACCATTCCCCAAGTTGAATGCGTTCGATCTTCGCTCGTCAAAAACGTACTTAAGACCTAATATATGGGCTTTCCCGAGATCCTTGATGTGAATATAGTCACGAACACACGTTCCATCCGACGTTGGATAATCGTCACCATAAATAGTTAATGCCTCCCGCTGTCCCTTCAGTACTTGGAAAATGATCGGTAGTAAATGGGTTTCGGGGGCATGATCCTCACCAATATCGCCAGCTTCATCAGCACCCGCTGCATTGAAATAACGTAGCGACACAGATTTAATACCATGAGCGACATCATACCAGTGCAGCATTTTCTCGAATATGAGTTTACTTTCTCCATAGGGATTCGTAGGAACTTGAGGGGTTAATTCGGTGATAGGTGACTCTTCGGGCTGTCCGAATGTGGCTGCCGTCGAGGAAAAGATTATGGATTTGACCTTGTTTTTAACCATCGATTTGAGCAATTGATGCCCCCCCTCAACATTGTTTTCAAAATAGAGTTCAGGCTTTTCCATCGACTCCCCCACAAGGCTTTTCGCACAAAAATGCATGACCCCTTCTATAGGGTAGTCATGAAAGGCTCGGTCGAGGTCTTGCCCTTGGCGAACATCGCCCCAAATAAAGATCTCGTCCTTAACCGAGGCTTTGTGTCCCGTTGAAAGATTATCGAAAATGACGGGGATATATCCGGCTTGCTTTAACTGTCGAACCACATGGGAACCAATGTAGCCCGCACCACCCACAACAAGGATATGCTTTGACATGAGTCTTATCTTAACATAGGGTCTTTTGGAGGGCTACCCTACTAAATGTGCGCTATAATAGAAGATATGAACACCCCTATCATTTCGATCGATCATATTTCTAAGACCTATCACCCAAAGCGAAGCCCTGATGTCGTGGCGCTTAAAGAGGTCAGTCTTTCTATTCACGCGGGGGCATTCTTTGGCCTTATTGGACCGAATGGGGCGGGGAAATCCACTCTTATCAAAATACTCACCGGACTTTGTATCCCCGACACTGGCACCGTTTCTGTTGGTGGGAACGATGTCATTAACGACTATCAAGCTGCCAGACAAATGATAGGTGTTTCACTTCAAGAACATGCCTTTGATCCTTATCTATTGGTCGAAGAAGAACTTTACATTACCGGCGGTTATTACGGAAAGACAAAAGAATACCTTAAAAAGAAAGTCCCAGAATTACTTGAGCAGTTTAATCTTGCAGATAAAAAAAGAACCTTTACGGATAAGTTGTCCGGTGGCATGAAGCGACGTCTGGCCATTACTAAGGCACTTATACACGCCCCCAAGATCATTATTCTTGACGAGCCAACCGCTGGGCTTGATGTCGCCCTTCGGCATGAACTCTGGGACATTCTCGAGACCTTAAACAAAAAAGGCATCACCATTTTACTCACGACCCATTATCTCGAAGAGGTGGAACATCTTTGTGATGAGATCGCCATCATCAACAAAGGCAGCATTATTTATCAAGGCGACAATAAGAAAAAAGGACTTACTGAAAACTCTGAGCTTGAGCAACTTTTTATGGAAATGGTGGACCAACATGAATCTGATCCGATTTAGAACTCTTCTCTATAGAGAGATCATTCGGTTTTTAAAAGTCATTAACCAGACGATCTTATCCCCTGTCTTATCAAGCGTTCTTTACCTCGCGGTGTTCGGGATCGTTCTCGGTGGACAGATCAATCACGATGGCTCTTATATCGCCTTCATCATTCCAGGGATCATCGTCATGGAGATCATGATGGCCGCCTACTCGAACACCTCTTCATCGCTCTTTTTGTCACGATATTTACATATGATCGACCATTTGCTTGTAACACCTATTACCTACACCGAGTTAGTCCTCGCCTATATTTTTGGTGGTGTATTTCGGGGGGCATTGGTCGGAACACTCATTGAAGTGGTGAGTATACTCTTTTCACCCTTTCATATCGCTCATGGATTAGGAGTTATCTTTTTTATGATCGGCATCAGCATTATATTTTCAGGGATAGGACTCGTTGTCGCCTTGTGGAGTGAAGAGTTTGAAGATCTCTCGATTGTGACCACCTATTTTATCACCCCGTTCACCTTTCTGGGGGGTGTTTTCTATTCCGTAAAATTGTTACCTCCCGCCCTTCTCGCCATCACCCGTTTTAATCCTTTCTTTTATTTGATCGACGGATTTCGTTGGGCCATGATCGGTAAAAGTGAGGGGGATATCGGGATCAGCATACTCTTGACCCTCGCTTTATCAGCGTTTTTTACGATGGCGAACATTTATCTTTTCCGTATCGGGTACAAGATCAAACAATAATGAAAAGCCCCCTTCAGGATCAAGTTGATCTATGGATCGCCGAAAAATCTAAAGACCTCATTTTTCCGGTTTATTCTTCGCTTGATCTACGAATCGCACCGTACAAGGCATCGGTCGTCGATGTGAATCTTTTCCCCTGCGGATTCAATAATCTCTGCAACACGATGATCAAACTCTCTTCTGAAGCCTTTGACACTTATATCCGAACCCATTACGCCGGAGTAAAAACTATTGCCGTTTTCTGTGAGTCACATACTCGGAACAACTTTTATTTTCTCAATCTTAAAGCCATTTACAACTTCATTTCAAAGGCAGGGTATATCTGTTTATTCGTTCATCCCGACCTCGAAGGGGATCGGGAAGGACTTCATTTCAGTCGAGATCATCTGGCTTTTTCGGACATCGTCATCAGCAATAATGATTTTTCGGATGGCTATTCTCCCCTGTTGGAGAACCTATCTATTCCTGTTATCCCTCATCGATCCCTGATCTGGGCCACCCGCCGAAAAAGTGGTCATTTTTCTATCCTGCGGGATTTAGCTACAGAATTAGGTGGTGAGATTGATCAAGATCCGTGGCTATTTTCGTGCGAGTTCGAGGTGGAGCACGATTCCGATCTTCGTGATTCGACTTCTATAGCCCGTATCAAAGAAAAGGCCGTCATTCTTTTTGATAAACTCAAACTAAAATATGCCCATTTCGGCATCAACGCTACCCCCTCCCTTTTTATTAAAGATGATGCAGGCACTTATGGTATGGGCATTATGACGATTCAAAGCCCCGACGATCTTGACCATCTTAATCGAAAAACCATTAATAAAATGCATGTCGGTAAGCAACATATCATCCAAGATCTACTCATCCAAGAAGGGGTGCCGAGTCTTGTCCGGCATTTAGGTGCTGTCGCTGAACCCGTCCTCTATTGCGTTGGAAGTGCCTTTGTTGGGTCCTTTCTTCGTGTTAATCCTTTACGTGATGAATTAGCCAATTTAAATGCTAAAGGCATGGAATTTTTTCGATTATGCGAACAAGAGGATAAGGACATTCGGCAGCTCCCACCAGAATGTTGCGGACTTGATATTATGACGGATTCGGCGCGAATAGCCGCCAAGCTTTCCCTCCTTGCAGCGGCCGTTGAGAACACACGAGCCTTCGCCTCATGAATATCTTATTTCTTATTGAAAGCCGACGCGAGCATATGATGGACTGTTATTCCGATGATCGACTTATGGCCGAGCATCTTTCTCGTGGACATGATGTTTGGGCATCCGAACCCATTGACCTTATTCTCAAAGAGGGCGCGCTTGATGTTCTTGCTTATCGCTATCATCGTTTAGAACACAGTGTCTCCTTTATCGATCCAACAAAACACCCAGTCAATGACTTTGATCTTATATATTTTCGGGCGATGCCCCCCGTCGAAAAAGACACGCTTCTTGCCACCTATTTAATGGATAAGGTCACGACTCCCATTTGTAATGCCCCGTCAGCCATTCGAGATCTTAATGAGAAGCTCACCGCGCTTCTGTTTGCATCTTACATGCCCCCTACCCTTATTTCATCTCATCCTGAGGATATTCTATCCTTCGCGGAAAACGTGGGGTGGCCGCTCGTCCTAAAACCGCTCGATGGGTTTCAATCTAAAGGTGTCGTCAAAATCAATACGGCCAACGAATTACCCGAACTCCATCACCTGATGATGGCGCAGCCTTACCTGAAAGATGTTGAGATAACGGGGTCTAAGCGTGTATTTATTTTAAACGGTACGTTCATCGGCGCGATCTCATTTTTACCTGACCCAGGTGACTTTCGTACCAACTTTGGCCGAGTCCCTAGTTATGCGGCTACGGTTCTAACCTCTTCAGAAGCACAGGCTTGCGAAGAGATCGGCGCTTATCTCGTCTCGAAACAGGTATCATTTGCTGCGTTGGACTTTATCGGGGGCTACTTAATGGAGATCAATATCACCTGCCCTGGCGGTATTCCGGAGTATGACAAACAATATGGGGTCAAACTAGAGGCTGTTATTGTTGATGGGGTGATCTCTATCCTTTTGGCTTGACACCAAATTAATCAAAGAGGTAGGGGCTTATCGCCGTCCCTCCTCTTTGCATCTCCTCCCTGCTAGTCCCTTGAGAAGGCTTGCGGCTTTGTCCTTGGAAAAAATCGAAAAAGCCCTCGGGAACAGGGTTCTTTTTCGGTTTTTCTACAGGCCAATCTTGCTTCCCGCCAAAGGCGGACAGGCGATCATTCTCAATGGACGGAAATTCA
>CAIUCY010000118.1 GCA_903897765.1 uncultured Candidatus Marinamargulisbacteria bacterium
CAGGATCATAGTTGCTTTTTCTGGGTCGATATTCTGCCCGAATATTTCGCATCCGATTTTCATTTT
Organism: uncultured Candidatus Marinamargulisbacteria bacterium; assembly: GCA_903897765.1. Classification (GTDB taxonomy): domain Bacteria; phylum Margulisbacteria; class Riflemargulisbacteria; order GWF2-35-9; family GWF2-35-9; genus CAIWAN01. Next base: position 67 of record CAIUCY010000118.1, read on the forward strand.
TTGCCATGCCTCTTGGTCAGGTTTTATATGATAGATCGATACCCTCCATGGTCAGATTTTAGATGATTTGATTCGTTCCCTATAAATTTATCTCAATAAATGCTAAGATTGGCATGTGGGAATAGAAGAAAAGATCACCTTTTGGCTTGAAGTTTCAGCCTACGATATTGATACGGCTAAGGCTATGCTGGATACTGGCCGATACCTGTATGCTTGGATTTATGTGTCACCCTACACCCATAGCCTACTTAAGCTTGCAAAGGGAGCTGGATGTTATGGTGATTTATTAGAAACCCAAAAAGACTTACTCGACCAGCTTGACCCTCTGAACATTGAAGCAAGGTACCCCAGCAATAAAGAGCAATTACTTAAGCAGTTAAGTAAGTCTATTTGTACAAAGCTGTTTCATGAAACAAAGGAATTCACCGAGTGGATCAGCAAGAAGTTATAGAAAAGCTTAAGCTTTATAATCGACTTGTCCAGAATCTCATTAAGCCGAGTCAATTATTTCTATACGGCTCCTATGCCAAGGGGACGAATCAACCAGACAGTGATATCGATGTCGCGGTTATCGTTGACCACTTTGATGGAAATATTCTTGAAACATTAACCTCTCTCTATAGGCTTCGCCGAGAAATTGATGATCGTATCGAGCCAGTTTTACTCGATATTCACAGTGACCCTAGTGGGTTTGCCGAGGATATAATGGCACATGGCAAAGTTATTGCCTGACAAGCCAACTTGTTTTCAAATGTAAAGATCCGACTTTGTTCGAAAGATGAAGACCAAAAAGAAAAGCCCTAAATTAGGGCTTTTCTTTTTGGTTCTTATTACCTAAAAAACGTTACATCAAATAGCTGAAAACAATCTGATAAATTGTGTCGTTCCCGTGGTTATTTGCGTAATAGACGTTCTTTAGCTCCGCTCGTGCCCACATTGATGAATTTCTCATCACATAGACACCTGCACCCACATTTAAACCTGCCAATGATTCCACGCCAAGATCTGTACCCGCTCCCAATAACACATAGGGGGTGAACATCTTATCCGTCATCAGATTGTAGTAAAAATTTACACCCAAAGCGAGCAGCCATTGACTAGCACTCGTCGTTCGAAGCGTTGTTGGGATCAACCCCACATTAAAATCCATCCACCATTGGTCGTTGTTAACCTTTTGAACCGCCATTCCCAACTCCCAAGCATTATTAAGATTCCGACTTTGATCGAAATATCGATACCCGACATAGCCCGAATAAAGCATGTCATTTTTGATCACTGTATCGGAAAAACTCATCAAAGCAAAACTGGCTACTAACATACATACACAAATTAACTTTTTCATTATAATTCCCCTTTCAATTTTGAACGAATTCACCATGGACGTCTGTCCCCTTTTCTATATATGCTTCGACCTGACTAGGTAATATCATTGTCGCATCAATGGAAGGGGGTTAGGTATGCCGTCATTCCTGAATTTACTGACATTCTTCCACTGCGATCTTAATTGTTATCTTCTGCCACGTGGGAAAACGTTTCGTTGAAGGTCGGGCATGAAGTTGGTTCTATCAGCTAAGACTGTCCCGCTCAAGACATCTATTGGATACGAAGTGAAGAACGATATTTTATTTGGTTTAATGTTCTATATAAGGCGCCACATTATAATGCTCTGCAAGTTTGGCCATAAGCGCTTTAGCGGCTCCTTTACCATGATCTAAATCAAATGCACGCTCACTTTTCATACTAATGATCCCGTTATCCCAAGCCAACGATAATTTTAGACATCTTATTATTTGCGGTGATTTGTAATAATCAATCATTACTACCCCTGATTGTTCTGAAAAAGTCGTATTCATTAAATTCTCAAGCTTTATACCTTCATTATCCACTTTTTCTTCTGGTATTTTAAGTCTAGGATCCGTTACCCCTGATTTAATTTTAAAGTCTAAGCAATAGTCATCTTTCAAGGCACAGATTATTAGAAATTCAATAGACTCTTTTATTTTATTAAGAGGAACTTTGAATGCTAATGGGTGTATGTGCTTGAACTCTACCTCTTTTGGCTGTGCAATGATCTTTGTATACATTGTTACCCCTCCATTTATATTAATTTAAATCTTCTTCAACTAATCGGAATGAATCCTTGTCAGCTTTGCTTTACACATCTATTTAATATATCGTAATGAATTAGAAATAATTTCACACTTGTGAAAATTCGACTAAATATCAATATCCAGTTGAGTCGTAACGTAGGTGGCACCTGAAGCTGGGAAAGTACCAATGCCAAAGAGTACTGATATTTTAGATGAGAAAGAATAGGACGCACCCATAAAGATTGAACTGATCTTTGAAGTACCAGAGGCATAGTCGATATACGTACTGATTTTATCCGAAATATCTTTATCCCATGTAAAAATATAGCCCGTGTTGTCAGAGCCGACTACCGTTGCATTTGCGTTAAAATATCCGATCGTCAACCGGCCTATTTGGTCAAAAGTCTTGCCCATTAAAGCATAGAACTCACGGAAATCAGTAATAGGATCATTGGCGACTAGCCCTACCCTCGAAATCCCTACAGCAAAAGCCGGAAGACTATCCTTCTCTGGCCAACCGTACTTTGCGTTGAACGCTAGAGGACCCGGTGCATTCGGATAGAAAAAGTCTACTCCGACCTCTAGCCCATTAATAAGACCATAGGTCAGCCCTGTATCAGTGGCATAATCTTGTTCTTGATTATAATAGTTATCTATTCCAATGTGCGTTGTCCTAAAAGGTTGTACATCCAATGCTGGGTTCCAAACTTGGTTTGAAGGTGTAGCCATAACTAGGGTCAACAATATACTTGCGAGAAGGATCAGTTTATTCATATCGAACCTCCAAAAGCGGACTAGCACGTTGGTATAATATCGCTGCCTTATAGAAATTGAAAGTCCATGAGGTCTGAGTAATGATCGACTTTGACTCTCCCCCTTCAAAGTACTAGAATGAATGGCATGAAAAAGATCGGCATTATCATCGGAAGTTTACGAAAAGGCTCTTTCTGTCGACGGGCGGCCTTAGCCCTTATACCATTGGCTCCGAAGGGGGTCGAGCTTGAGATCCTAGAGATCGGAGGGCTTGCAATGTATAACCAAGACCTCGACGAAGGCGCCCCCCCTCCCGAATGGGTCGCGTTTCGCGAACAGATCAAACGTATCGATGCCATTCTCTTTATTACTCCCGAATATAATCGTTCTATTCCCGCTGTACTTAAGAATGCCATCGATGTCGCGTCCAGACCTCAGGGAAAAAATGTTTGGAATGGGAAGCTTGGGGCGGTAATGAGCCTTTCTCCCGGCGGGCTAGGCGGCTTTGGGGCGAACCATCACCTACGTCAAACACTCGTATGCCTCAATGTCATCACCATGCAGCAACCCGAAGCCTATATCGGAGGTGCTGCCACCCTCTTTAATGAGCAAGGAGAGTTGATCAATGACACCACAAGGACATTCTTTAAACAGTTTATTGATGCTTTTAATGTTTTCATCAACCGGGTCTCGAGGGTATAAACGAAGTTTATCTTTAAAGAATTCCCTTTAATTCAGGGCATTTGAGCAAATATTTATGTAGCACTAAAAAGACAAAAAGGGTATACTACTCGTCCAATATTATGAAACATAAATTTATTAATTTCTTCACATCTATGACCACCTCAATTTCTATCTTGGGGGGAATGATCGTTCTCTTTATCCTAAGCACGCTTATTCCAGATGGCGCCTTCCCTAACTGGCCTTTACTTCATCATCTCGCCGTCTTTTTTCAATTGGATCGCTTTTATAGCTCTTTCATTTTTTATGTCTTGCTCCTTCTCCTGTTCTCCAATATTACGATCTGCTCCAGTAAGCATAGTCTAAAACTGTTACAACGATTTTTACGGGAGGGGACGTCTATCTTGACCCCACGTTATTTTCGATCCGTGGGGATACAATTGATCCATCTGGGGATTATTTTGGTGTTCGTGGCGTCTGTGACCAAACACTTTTTGGCAAAAGACTATAACGTTTCCTTGCCAGAAGGAGCAAACTACACCCTACCCGACCAACAACATCACATCCGTCTCAATCACTTCCAGATATTACTGGATAAAAACAGGGACTTAAAAAACTACGAAAGCGATCTATCGATATTCAATATTCATGGTCAGGAAATTGAGCGGAAAAAACTCAGTGTCAATCATCTCATCAAAGTCGGCGACTACCGCTTATACCAAGCTTATTATGGCAAAGCATTTGGGCTCACGCTGACCAATCGGCAACACGATAAAAAAGAACTGACCCTGCAAGAGGGCCAAACGATAGAGATCGGCCCTACAACCCATGTTTTCCTTTATCAGTATTTTCCCGATTTCTCGGGAGGGACAGGGTTCGACTCGACCTCTCTTTCGTCCGAAGATCGAAATCCAGTTTTGTGGCTCATCCTTAAGGGTGAAAAGCCTCAATCGTTCATCTTGCCAAAGGGAAATTCGGTTGACATCGACGGCCATCAACTTCAGTTCAATGATCTTCAGAGCTATTCAGGGATCAAGGTTGTAAAAGATCCCTCGGTTCCTTGGATGGGGGCGGCCTTTCTTTTATTGACCCTTGGGTTTCTCGTTATTTTTTATATTCCAAAGGAGGACGTATGACCATATTACATTCACAACTATTTTTACTTGCTTTTGGTGGGTATTTGATCGCTAGTTTTTTCTATTCGATCGGCGCTTTGGTCGGCTCTCAACTGATGTCAAAATGGGCCTTTCGACTTGGGCTACTTGGTTGGGTAGCCCATACTGCGGCCATTCTCCTGCGTTGGGTCGATTCGGGATTCATCCCCGTCTCGAATATGTATGAATCCTTATCATTTTTCGCTTGGGCTATCGTAGCAGGGGCATTGTGGCTAGATTGGAAAATGAAGTACGCCGCTATTGCTTGGTTGACCATGGTCACGGGGGTGGTTATGATCGGACTCGCCTCCCTGATGCCTTCGAGCATACGACCCTTAGCTCCTGCGCTACAATCTTATTGGCTCAAGTTGCATGTCACTTTTGCTTTTCTGGGGGATGCGGCCTTTGCGATCGCCTTTGTCGCTGGATTATTGTACCTCATGAAACAGTCCTTTCCTTTTGCATGGGCCAAACGGTTACCCGAGCTCGATGCTTTGGACAGAGTCGGCTATCGTTTTATCTGCATTGGGATGCCGATCTTTACCATCGGTGCGCTTATCTTCGGCGCGATCTGGGCCTATTATGCCTGGGGTAGTTATTGGAGTTGGGATCCGAA
>CAIUCY010000119.1 GCA_903897765.1 uncultured Candidatus Marinamargulisbacteria bacterium
AAAGGGGTGTCTCCAGGAACGATCTTTACCGACGCGCCGATTGTACTAAATACTGCGATGGGACCCTATTCTCCTGCTAATTTTGGTAATGAATATGATGGTCGTATACCCCTTCGTATTGCTTTAGGGAAATCAAAGAATGTCGTAGCGGTACGTTTGGTGAGCATGATTAGGCCCGAGACGGTTATTGAGACAGCTAGGCTTTTTGGTATTACCACACCGCTCTTTCCGTATTTGTCTATTGCCTTGGGTTCACAAGAAACAACGATGCTTGAGATGACTACTGCCTATGCCGCCTTTGCAAATGGCGGCACGTTGATGAAGCCTGTGATGATCAATAAGATCGAGGATAGAAATGGGATCGTCATTTACCGTGAAAAAGAAGAAGGACAGAAAGTGTTTGATACCAATCAAGTTTACGCTTTAGTAGATATGATGCGTGCCACCGTAGAAATGGGTACGGGCACAGCAGCCAAACTTCCCCGCCCAATGGCAGGGAAAACAGGAACAACAGGAGATTATCGCGATGCTTGGTTTATTGGTTATGTGCCCCAAATGGCCGTAGCTACATGGGTTGGAAATGATAATAATTCGCCCATGAATAAGGTGACGGGGGGTTCTATCCCCGCGATCATGTGGCGTGATTTTATGAAAGTTGCGCTCATTAATGTGCCAATGCTCGATTTTCCGAAGCCAGCGGGTATGGTCCCTGTCAATATTTGTTGGATATCCGGAAAAAAAGCGTCACAATTCTGCCCACAAACCTCTGTGGAGAACTTCTGGGAAGGTCATCAGCCTACCGATTATTGCGATGTTCATGGGGGCGGGCCCGCTAAAGAAAAAACCGAAGAGGGTAAACCCCCGTGGGTTAAGGATTTCTCGGAATAAAGGTTATTCGAAAATTTCGCTGATGGAAATATTATGATGATTGCGACTGATCGCTTCAGCGAATAATGGCGCCGTTGACAGAACTTTTAGACCAGGGAATCTTTTTTCGGGAGTGATCGGGATCGTGTTAGTGACAACGACTTCCTTGAATCCAGCGCTTGAAAGTCTTTCAATAGCCGGTCCAGAGAAAACGGGGTGAGTACAGGCTAAATACATTTCTTCATTACAGCCATGTTTTCGAAGGGCAGCGAGTCCCTGTGTAACAGAACCCGCTGTATCGACCATATCATCAAACAAGAGAACTGTTTTTCCGGTAACATCACCGACTACATGCATAATGGCGGCTTTATTGTGTTCCGGCCTTGTTTTGTGAAGGATAGCCAATTCTGCGCCAAGACGATCAGCTAGTTTTTTAGCGGTTTTGGCGCGGCCTGTATCAGGAGCGACAACGATCAAGTCTTTCAATTTGAGGTTTTCAAAATATTTAACAAAAAGGGGCATCGCCGTTAAATGATCAACCGGAATGTCAAAGTATCCTTGAATTTGATCGGCATGAAGATCCATGGTGATGACGCGGTTTGCTCCTGCTGTCGTTAATAGATTCGCAACGAGTTTAGCCGAAATCGGTTCACGAGGTTCGGATTTTTTATCTTGCCGTGCGTAGCCGAAATGCGGAACAACCACGGTAATCGAGCTAGCACTTGCACGGCTAAAAGCATCGATCGTAATAAAGAGCTCCATCAGATCTTCGTTGACATTCTGGCTGCAGGTTTGAACCAGAAATACGTTGGCACCGCGAATACTCTCATTGATCTTAACGTAAATTTCGCCACAACTGAATCGAGAAACCTTCATATCCCCGAGGTTAATGCCGAGATATTGGCCAATTTCATCGCCTAGTTTAGCGTGAGAGCTGCCGACGAATACTTTCATTTGACGATTGTTGGTGGTCATGACAGGGTGAGTATTAAACTACAAAAGCTTTCTTTCTTCAACGGGGTGTTTCCCAAATGCGTATTGTTGAACGATTTTTTGAAGGTCGGAAAGCCTCCTCTTTTTCACGGTGTCTTCGATCTGATCGGGAAGGTCGACTGCAGCGGTTCCTTTTCTTGGGGAATACGCCGCGGCGATAACCCGATGAAACCCCAAGGTTTTAACAACCTTGATCGTGTTTTGAAATTGAGCTTCTGATTCACCGGGGAACCCAACGATCAGGTCTGTGGAGATAAGAGCGTTAGGGATCGCCTTTCGGATCTTTTCAACCAGAAGAGTGAAGTCCTCAACCGTGTAATGTCGGTTCATGTCACGAAGTATTTCATTATCGCCGGCTTGCAACGGGCAATGGATCTCTTTGCCCATTTTAGGGAGATCTGCAAGGGTAGATATGAGTTTGTCGGACATATCTTTGGGGTGAGACGTCATAAAATCAATTTTCTCGATAAAGGGGATCCGATGAATATCGACAAGCAGATCAGCGAAGGAATAGTCCTCATAGAGATTATGCCCGTATGAGTTTACATTTTGACCCAGAAGAAGGAGTTTTTTGTATCCTGATCCCTCTAGGGCATTGATCTCTTCAAGAATGGATTCCTTGGTTCGACTTACCTCACGTCCTCGAGTATAAGGCACGATACAGTAAGAACAAAAATTGTCGCAGCCGAACATTATTGGGATAAAGGCTTGGTCGAAGGGCGTCCGTTTTGGATTTGCTTTTATGATGGCGGGATCCTTGTTCTCGGTGATCTTTATTCGAGGAGTTTGCGTGTTATGACCAAGTAGAGCGGGCAAATACTCGATAGAGTTGGCCCCAATGATCACGTCGATATAAGGATGTGCTTTTAGAAGAGATTCTTTTTCATATTGAGGAATACACCCAGCAAGAACCAAGGTTAGATCTTTTTTGGCCTTTTTTCGACGGCCGACCAGATCCTTCATTCTCGCGTACATACGGTTCTCCGCCATTTCACGAACCGCGCACGAATTAAATATTAAAATATCGGCATCCGCTAAGGATTCAGACTCAATATACTGATCGTCTTGAAGCATTAAGGTGGTCATTTGTTCGCTGTCATTTTTATTCATTTGACAGCCAAACGTTAATATATGAAAGGATCTTACCATGATGGAGGGTTAGTTGCGGTTGAAGTCATCATCGAGGCGAACGATATCATCTTCGCCTAGATAGCTTCCAACTTGAGCTTCGATCATGACGAGCTCAATTTTACCTGGGTTTTCGAGACGATGAATTTGTCCCATGGGGATATAGGTTGACTCATTTTCACGTAATAAGATGTTCTCGTTGCCATTTTGAATCTTTGCCGTGCCACTCACGACGATCCAATGTTCATTTCGATGAAAATGTTTTTGAGTTGAGAGTTTATGTTTGGGTTTAACAACAATTTTTTTGAGTTTATATCGTAAAGTCGGCTCTTCAAGCAAAACGGTATAGGTGCCCCAGGGTCGATGAACGGTTCGATGGGTTCTGGTGAGCTCAGAGTTCTCTTGATTAAGTGCCGCCACAAGGGTCTTTATTGCCTCGGATTGGCCTTTTCGGGTTACGAGCAGGGCATCGCCTGTGTCGATGATCGTTAAATCGTTGACGCCGAGGGTCGCGATCATTTTATTTTCATCGGAGAAAATAAAATTATTGTTTGAATCTAGGCACGTGGTACGTCCATGAAGGGCATTCCCCTTCTCGTCTTTTTCAAATGCGTCATAG
>CAIUCY010000120.1 GCA_903897765.1 uncultured Candidatus Marinamargulisbacteria bacterium
AATGGCCGCACATATTTACCTGGTGCCCCTTTCAAGAAAATGAAAGACTCTAATATTGTCTACGAGTATCATTTCTATCAGCCCATCGAATTTACACATCAAGGATTCTTTGAGTCATCCTATTTTGAGAGAGGTACGACCTATCCTTACTTAAAATCGGAGGGAACCTATAAAGGGGGGTATTACAATAATCCTTACTGGAAAGACACGCTCAATGGGGATTGGCAAGAGTATAAAGGCGCTTGGGTCGATCTTGAGCACCAAGCGAATTGCACCATTGATATTCTGACAGATCGATTTAATATTAATCTAGGAGCCGCTAAAACCATCGGTAAAGTCTGGTTTGACGATATCATCCTTGAAGAAAAAGATGTTCAGTCGGGCAAGATCCGTCGACTCAATATTAATAATGATACGATCAGTCATCCTAAAGACTATTGGGGTTGGCAAAAGGATCCATTCCCATCGCCCTCTACGTCAGGGTGGTATTCCATGGCAAACCCAGAAAGTGAAGGAGTTGTTTTCGCTTGGGATAGATCACAGGATCATACGGGCAATGGCGGAGGTTCTTTGTTGATCGATGGAACGAAGGCAAAGTGGAGCAAAAATAATCCTTGGGCACGTTGGGCTCAAGACGGTGGAGCTAGAACTAGGTTCTATCCAATTGAGCGAGGAAAACTATATCGTGTTCGAGCTTGGGTTAAAATTCTGGGGGATAATGATTATCATACCAATATCGCTTTTAGTATCAACAAAGTTAAGGAAACGATGATCAATAAACAATATCTCGCATCCTTTATAAAAAATTATTATGAATCTTGGGCTCAGACAAACAATGTTCCTTTATTTATGGGCGAGTTTGGTTTAACCAATCCTTCACGTTTAAAGATTAAGGGGGTACCTGCGATGAAAAGTGATGATCAAGTCGCTTGGCTTTCAGATGTGTTAGAGATCGTCAATCAGGGTTATACCAAAAACTGGTGTTTTCATGCCTATAAAAGCTATGCCCTAAGAGGTGATCTATTCGGATTATTTGATAAAGAAGGACCTGACACAACGTTGCAAAAGGTTATTCAAAAAGGATTAGAACATTAGTCGTTAAATCGTGCTGAGCTTAACGCCGAATGACAGCAACACGATGAGTCGGTATCTAGCTTTGCGATCATGTCGAAAAGTAGATTTTTTACTTTATGGAGATTTCCGTTAAAGGTGTCCATAATCTCTCCCACGGTGGAATGGGCAACTTGACCTTCTAAACCACAATCATAGTCGGTAATGAGTGAGATGTTGATATAGCACATTTCAAGTTCTCTGGCCAAAATGCCTTCGGGATAGTTCGTCATATTGATGACTTCCCAACCCATTTTAGAATACCATATCGATTCGGCTTTTGATGAAAAACGCGGCCCATTGATTACGACAATGGTGCCGGCCTCATGCGCTTTTATGTTGAGCTTTTTAGCGGAATCGATGGCCATTTTTCGTAGGGTGGGGCAAAAGGGATTTGCCGCTGAGACATGTGTTGTGATCGGCCCATCAAAGAAGGTATCTTTGCGACCCTGTGTTCGATCAATAAATTGGTCACAAAAAACAAAATCACCGGGTTTTACATGTTTTTGAAGCGATCCTGCCGCACAAGGGCCAAATAGATATTTAACACCAACATCTTTCATAGCCCAAAGATTGGCGCGGTAATTTATTTCATGCGGCGGATAACTATGGTCTACGCCATGACGAGGTATAAAGGCGACGCGTTTATCATTAATGGTTGCTAAAAAGACTGAACTGCTTGGACGTCCATAAGGCGTGTCCACTTTTACTTCAGAGATATCCTCCCCAAACTTATAAAAACCACTACCACCGAATATTCCAATTTGAGCTAAATCCATTAGTCACTTCTTTCGTTCATTTTTTGGATGGTATTTGAAGTTGAAAAACCCTTAACGAAGGGGATCGTGATGACCTCTTTGGCAAACTCACGACCCACAATATCGTCGATAGCATAATCCCCGCCTTTGACAAGAACATCGGGGCGGATGGAAGAAAGAAGGTCGAACGGCGTATCTTCATTAAATATAACAACATGATCGACCGACTCAAGTGCAGCGATCACTTCAGCACGATCTATCTCACGATTAATAGGTCTTGTTGGCCCCTTTAATCGTCGAACGGAATCGTCACTATTTAGCCCTACAATAAGAATATCCCCAAGAGCACGGGCTGCTTTCAAATAGTGGACATGTCCGCGGTGAAGAATGTCAAAACAACCATTCGTGAAAATGATCTTTTTACCTTGTGAACGGTAAATCTCAAGCTGAATTTGGAGAAGATCGAGCGGTAATGTTTTATCATCTGAGGCATGAAGAGCCTGTTGAAGTTCGGCGTATTCGATGGGCGTCGTTCCCAGCTTACTGACAACGATACCGGCAGCTACATTAGCGATATGGATCGATTCATCAAGCGAATTTCCGTGAACCATAGCCCAGGCTAAAGTTGCAATGACCGTATCGCCTGCACCGGAAACATCAAAAACTTCTCGGGCATAAGTAGGGAAGTGTTTAACCCTGTTACGCGAAATAAGGCTCATACCCTTTTCAGAACGGGTGATGAGAAGAAATTCTATATTGAACTGCTTTAAGATCGATTGACCCGCTTGTTCGATCTCGAAATCGGCATTAGATATGGGGCGACCCAAAAGTTCTTGAACTTCCCTTAGATTGGGTGTGATTATGTAGGCTCCGTTATATTTAGTCCAATCGTTTCCTTTTGGATCGATATAAACTGGGATATTTTCATCATTAGCCAACTGAATGATATGTTTGCAAAACTCTATAGTAAGCATGCCTTTGTTGTAGTCAGATAAGATAACCGCACTATAGGAAGCGATATCTCCAATAACAGAAATAAATTGGGTCCGTTGTTTTTCTGTAAGTTCTTGTCTTTCTTCAAAATCAAGTCGAGTAATTTGTTGATGTTCGCCAATAACCCTAATTTTCGTTGTGGTGGGGTTTGTTGTTTCAAGGGTACGTAATTTTATGTGAGCTGCTTTGGAAAGTCGTCCCAATTCGGTAGCATAATGATCTTGGCCGATCAATCCAGTTAGGATGACATCCCCGTTTAGTGTTGAAATATTGTGGGCAACATTTGCAGATCCACCCAGCGTAGATTCGATTATTTTAACATTAACTACAGGGACAGGGGCTTCAGGGGATATGCGCGAAACGTTACCCTTAAAGTATTGGTCGAGCATAATATCGCCAACAACAAGAATGGGGCGTATGCTCATTTTCATATAAATATTATCGATGTTTTTATAGCGATTGACAAGCATCATCGTGACTTCTAAAATTAGCGCTATGCCGGTCTATCATTATCGTTGCGAATCTTGTAAACATGAGTTTAATGTTACACAGAAGATGATGGACGAACCACTCAAAGAATGTCAGGTGTGTAAGGGGCCGGTACACCGCTTGATATCGGGGGGTGTGGGTATTTCGTTTAAAGGGGACGGATTCCATATAAATGACTACAAAGGGAAGAGTCCATCCACGAAATCACCTTCTTCTGAATCTACGAAATAGGGGGTAAACAATGGATATCGAACAGCTCAATCAAAAAATTGCGGGTGAAATGGCCTCACTTCAAGGTCTTCGGGAAGAGGTCCAAAAGGTGATCGTCGGTCAGCCTATACTCATTGATCGACTCATTATAGCTTTGATCTCTGGGGGACACGTCTTGTTAGAAGGGGTACCCGGTCTGGCCAAAACGTTGACGATCAAATGTATCGCAAATGCTATACAAGCCGCCTTTAAACGTATCCAATTTACACCGGATCTACTTCCTGCTGATTTAGTAGGAACGTTAGTCTATAACCATCAAAAAGCGGAATTCTTCACCAAAAAAGGCCCTATTTTTGCTAATATTATTCTAGCCGATGAGATCAATCGTGCGCCGGCCAAGGTTCAATCCGCTCTTCTCGAAGCGATGCAGGAAGGGCAGGTCACCCTTGGTGATGAGACTCATTATCTGCCCAAGCCGTTCTTTGTCCTTGCGACACAAAATCCTATCGAGCAGGAAGGTACTTATCCACTTCCAGAAGCTCAAGTTGATCGGTTCATGATGAAAGTTATGATCGACTATCCCGATTCAAAAAGTGAAAGGGATGTTTTAGATCGCCATGAACAGCGACGTGACACCGAAACACAGATCCATCCTGTGATGAATATCGATGATCTCCTCCGTTTGCGTGATATCGCTGGCTCGATCTATATGGATGATAAACTTAAGGAATATATTGTGGATATTGTTGCTTCTACTCGAGATCCAGAACGCTTTGGTATGCCGGATCTAAAAGAATGGGTAGCTTTTGGTGCGTCACCCCGAGCCTCGATCGCCTTGATGCAGGGAAGTAAGGCTATGGCAATGCTTTTAGGCCGTGGGTATGTTATTCCCGACGATATTAAGCTCATTAGTAAAGATGTGCTTCGTCATCGGATCATTCCTTCTTATGAGGCTCAGGCAGACGGTAAAACCCCTGACGAACTTATTGAACGGATCCTTCGCGAGATCGTTGTCCCCTAAACATGAAAGACGCTCGGGAGCTGATCCGCAAAGCTCGTCGGATAGAGATAACCAGTCGAAAGATCGTTAACACGCTCTTCAGGGGTGAATACAGCTCGGCCTTCAAGGGTCGGGGTATCGAGTTCTCTGAAGTTCGAGAATACCAAGTTGGTGATGATATAAGAGACATCGACTGGAATGTGACCTCGCGTATGGATCGGCCTTATGTCAAGGTGAATCACGAGGAACGCGAATTGTCCGTTGTACTGGTCATCGACGTAAGCGCCAGCATGAATTGGGGTTCTCAAGGATCGACTAAGTTCGATCGACTTATCGAATTAGCCGCTGTTTTTGTGATCTCCGCTGTTCAAAACGGGGACAAAGTCGGAGCCGTCCTGATCGGAGATAAAATTCAAGCCGTTATAGAACCCAAAAAAGGAAAGCAGCAAGTGATGCGTATTCTTCGGGCCGCGCTCAATGCAACCTTCGATGACAAAGGCACTCATTTGGAAACTGCATTGGAATGGGTCGTAAAAACCCAAAAAAGAAAATCGTTCGTCGTCGTTATGAGCGATTTCTATTCCAACGACCTTCTGGCTTCAATGAAAGTCCTTTCTAATCGTCACCAAGTCGTTCCCATATGGATCGAGGATCCGCTAGAGACTGAATGGTTTTGGTCCAGTCGGCCTAGTTTGAGAACCTTGGAGATCAAAGAAAAGTCGGTCGCCGGTCGTCATTTCATTTCTTCTCGTCAACATCAACAGACCCAACGTCATGAAGACCTGTCACAATTATTCAGAAAACTCCATTTACGTCCTCTTCATTTGCGAATGGATCAGCCCTATCTGTCTAAACTTTTACAGTACTTCGGGAGGGAGAAACGGTCATGAAGTCCCTTTTCACCTTAATGATGCTCGGATCGATCAGTCTTCTTATTGCTTCACCGCTCCATGTTGATTGTCAGCCCCGTTTAGTCCGATTGGGGGATGTGATCACCTATCGTATCGTGATCAATGCCCCTCGATCGACCCCTGTAACCTTTGATCCGAATTGGCCTTCGACAGGCAACCTGAACTTGCTTGTGGTGACTGACTCGATAAAGAAAGCATGGACACGGACATATTATTTATCGGCGTTTACACTAGATAAGGCGTGGCTTCCAACACTTTCTGTCCGCGTAAACGATAAGCCCGTGAGCATTAAGCCGATCCCGATCAAAGTTCAGTCATCCTTTGAGAAAAATGAGCAAAAGAAATTTTCAACGGCCATAAAACCACAAGCCCATATTTCGATCCATTGGGGCGCATACTTAATTGTCGTTCTTTTCATAACCTTGATCGTCGTGGCCTTGATCCTGATCTATCGACGATTCTTCAATAAACCTTCAACAGACATCGGTTTAGCCATCACATCCTTAACTCCCTTTGAGATCGCGTTGGAGCGTTTAAGACTTCTAGAGCTTCAGGACTATCCGACCGAAGATGACCAGAAAAAGCTCATGTTCGAATTATCCCATCTTTTGCGGCAATATCTTGAAACCACATTCGCTCGTCCCTTTATGGAAGAAACGACCTATGAGATCGGGTTTTCCCTGCCGAAGTTCGTAACCAAGGAATTAACCGAAGCAGTACTCCATTACTTGCAGCAACTTGACCCGATCAAATATGCTAAAGGGTCTATGAGTATGAATGAATTAAAGGGGCGGACTGTCATGATGCGAGATCTATTGAATAAGTTGGAGGCATTTCATGGGATTTGAACATCCAATATGGCTAGTACTCGGCCCCGTGATCGTCATTATCTTGATGGTATGGCGATTTGTAAGCCGTGTTGATCTGCTTATCCCATTTTCGATCGATCAAGGGCGTAGGGATAGCATAAACCGCCTCCGCAGGGGGATGCTGCAAGAATGGCAGGTTATACTGCTGGCTGCGGGATTGATCTGCTTCTTTATCGCTTTAGCTGGCCCTTATAAACCGATCGCGAACAGCGAGCAAACCGTTCAGGGAGTAGGTATCATGTTGATCATGGATCTCTCTGGAACCATGGAGGCGGAGGATTTTCTTCCAGGGAATCGACTCAGCGTATCAAAACGAGTGCTCAGTAAGTTCATTTCTAATCGTAACCAAGACCTGATCGGGCTAGTGGTATTTGGGACGGACGCTTTCTTGGTGTCACCCTTAACGCTGGATCATAAACGCGTTATTCAGCAATTAGGATCAGTGCAGGTCGGAAGTATTGAAGGGATGACCGCGATTGGTACGGCACTAGTCAAAGGCGCTAATCACCTACGAAAAGCCCAACTTCATTCTAAGGTGATGATATTGGTGACGGATGGTGAGAATAACGCCGGGGATATCGATCCCATTACCGCAGCCCAATTGGCTCAAGCGATCGGGATCAAAGTCTATACGATCGGGTTAGGAAAGATAGGGGGCGCACCGATGCCGTTTATTCACCCGGTTTATGGAAAACAATACGTTCGCAATCCTGATGGATCGGTTTATCTTACCAAATTAGACGAGCCCTTGCTTCAACATATCGCCTCAATTACAGGGGGGCTCTATTTCCGCGCTACAGATACCGAGTCCCTGTATCGGATCGCCGATTATATCGATACACTCGAAAAAACAAAGATCGAAACAAAACGTTGGGAGAACCGAAAACCAAGAGCATGGCCGTTCATTTTATCAGGACTACTTTTCTCCTTTTCATATGGGATCCTTCACTTCGTTGTTTTTAGGAGATGGGTATCATGATCTTCTTGTCCCCCCAATGGCTATGGCTTGTTATCGTCTTTATTATGTTGAACCTCTTGGGGGTTACATTATTGTATACACGGACACAGGCTAACCAGAAGCGGATACATCCCGATAGTCGCCGATCCATTTACCCGCTGTCATTTGTAAAACTAAGATGGCGTTTACTCCTTATCACGATTGGGTTTATCGGTATTTCGACCCTGCTTCTTCGCCCCGCGATGCTTGTTGCCACTCGAACAAAAACCTTACCCAAAATGGATATCGTTTTTGTCGTCGATATCTCTCCAAGCATGCGGACACGAGATCTTAAGCCAGATCGATTGGAATATGCCAAAGCGCAATTATCTCAACTTGTTGATCAACTCGGGCAATATCGAATGTCACTAGTGATGTTCAGTGGAGAAGCGATCCTTCAAACACCCATGACGCCGGATCCAGCCTCCGTATTGACCTCTATTGCGTCACTGAGTCCAGTAAATATTTCGGCTAAAGGAACCCATATTGGGGATGCTCTTTTAACTGCGAGAGAATCGTTAACCTCCACTCCACCGTCTTTTCGAAAGATCATTATCCTCGTCACAGATGGAGAGGATCACGGGGCCGATCTTAAAGGTGCGGTAGATCTACTTCGAAAAGATCATATCCGCGTTTACTCGATCGGAATTGGGTCAACGTCAGGGGCTCCGATCCCTGTTTTTGATGATAATGGGAATATTTTAGAATATAAAAAGGACTCCTCCGGTCATACCGTTGTCAGTAAGCTTGATCCCGCCCTTCTTTCCTATATTTCACGTTCAACAGAAGGACAAGCCTATATCCTGGGGCAAGAACAGGCTGATTGGCGCAGCCTGCTAGACAATATCCAACGACTCGAAGAAGGGAAAGCAAAACAACAATACTCCGATTCAGATGCCCGAGAGATCGGAGGTTTGATCATAATCCCAAGTCTATTTGCAATTATAATTGGGCTAGCTTTACCTTTACGTTTAGCCCCGTTATTACTTGGCGTTGTTTTGTGGGTGATGAATACAGGGAATGTTTATGCAAGCGAAAGTTTTAACGGGATCGAGTCAATTCGTAATGAGTTGGCCAATCAAGAGGTTAAAGGTAAAAAGTTCGCTCCAGCGATCCAAAAGTATTTAAAGAACACCGAAACCTTGCCTCATGATCCCGTTACCCATTACAACCTTGGGAACGTCTTCCAGTTATCCGGACGGACAGAGCAAGCTCAAAGTGAGTGGGCCCAAGCCCTAAACGCGAAGCCGGATCGAAAACTCGCCTCACATATAGTTTACAATCAAGCCTTGCAGCACATTCAAAACGGAGAGTATGATAAAGCCCAAGCGGCGCTTGTAAAGTCTTTGAAGCTCTGGCCACCCGATCTTAATGCTAAAAAGAACCTTGAAATGGCGCTTCTTCAACTAAAACAAAAACAGCAGCAAAAAAAGTCATCCTCTCAAAACAAGAGTTCATCGAGTGAAAGCAAGCAAAAGGAACAGGGAACAGGTAAACAGGGCGGACAATTCTCAAAGGAACAATCGGAACAGATCTTAGATTCCTTGATGAACAACAAAATGCTTCAACCCCGTCCAAAACAAAAAAGGGATAATGATGAACAAGATTGGTAGTATTCTTCTGATAGTTTTGCTAGCCGTATCCATTACTCTAGCGGAATTCTCTATTCAAGCCGACGTTGATCGTAACCAGATCGGTCCCGATGATGTGATCGATTATGTCATTCGCTTGTCGGGGAGCGGCGATCTACCGAATCTCCGACTTCCTACCTTAGCGGATTTCGATATTGTTGGCACATCTCGAATGAGTCGTTTTAATATGATCAACGGGGCGATCACGCGAGGACTCGAACTCCATCATCAATTGCGACCAAAACGAAGCGGTACGCTCAATATTCCAGCCTTTAGGGTGGATGCCGAAGGCAAAGCCTATTCCACTCAACCTATTTCTATACAGGTTTCGGGGACTCGGGCACCAGTAACTCCGGTTAAAACCTCATCCTCGCCCATTTTTTTAGAATCATCCACTCAGAAGTCCCGTTACTACGTCGGAGAACCGATCCTCTATACACTTAAGATCTACAATCAGCTCCAATTGTTCGGACAGCCATCGATCAAAGACCCTGTCTTTCATAATTTAACTCGTGTTGGGCAGAAAGCCCCCCTTCAACGGCAGGAAGCTAAGTCGGTTAATGGTCGGCAGTATCAGGTCACTAATATCACGATGCTTTTAAATCCGCTATCGACAGGGGAAGCCAGTATTGAGCCGGTATCCATGATCTTTTCACTTTCTCCTTTCGACCCGAATCGCGAGGTCAGATCCAACCCTGTTGCGTTAAGCATTCTCCCCATCCCTCGGAATCATGATTTTGATCAGGCTATCGGACAATTCCAACTAGCGATGTCGTTCTCGCCCCATACCCTACGAGCCAATGAAGCCGTAACGGTCAAGGTGACGATTAAAGGGCAGGGCAACTTAAAGTTAGCGGTTGCTCCCCATTTTTCATTGCCAAGAGACATTGAGTCCTATATGCCGAAAGCCCAACTTGATGAGACATTAACCGAATTAGGTTTTAATACTGAAAAAACCTATGAATTAACGTGGATCCCTCGATCACCAGGCGATTACTCCATTCCGAGTGGATGTTGGACATATTTCGATCCATCAACTGAACGGTTTAAAACCCTTTTGACAGGGAGTATTTCTATTCACGTTGAAAAGGGACCTGCCCGTACAGCCATGCTTTTGTCAGCGACACCTGTTGCTCAAGAGTCAACAGATATAAGGTACTTGCATCCCGTTGGTGATGATTGGGGAATAGGGATGATTAAATGGATATTTACTTTAACGCTTATCTGTTTAATCGGTGCTGCTATTCGATATAGACAATGGTTGTTTTCTATTCGGTCATGGTTTGGCAGTCTACGACCTGAAGATCGTCTTTTTAATCGATTGCAACCTGCCATGTCCGATCCTAATCGATTTTATGGCGTGCTATTAAAGGAGGTAATGACCGTATTAATTGTGCATTATCATTTTCCTCCAGGTGAGCTCACAACAGAAGGGTTGCGAAAAAAATATCCCGACGATGATTGGGTTAATGATTGGCAAACGTTAGAAGCAAAATCCTATCAACCCGACCTTAACCCAACAAATGACGAAATGACGATTTCAATTCAAGGTATGGTGCGCTTTATTCAATCTGTGAGGAAAAACCGATGATGAAATCAATGATCCTAATTTGTGTCCTTGGTTTAAGTATTATTTCGGGTGCAACGGAGAATCGATCTGCCTCTGGTTATTACAATAAAAGCTGTCTCGAGTATAAGCAAGGAAATATGTTGGGGGCCTTGCTTGACAACCGTCGTGCCGCTTTATATGAACCTTTAGATAGAGACAATAATTTTAATCTTCCCTTGATACAAAAGAGTTTTATTGAACAGAATGATCTTGATATTCCGCCCTTAATATTATTAATAGGCTGGCTATCATGGCCATGGTTGTGGTGTGCATCATCTGGAGTATTTCTTCTTTATTTGATATTTATTTCGACTTTTCCAAATCGTTTTAGAACAACAAAATGGGGGTTATTCTTACTGTTCATATTGTTGCTAGGGAATATTAGTTTTCGCTCGTTATTAATATTGAATGATCATCAAATGGTTGTGTCATCGCAACGAGTGTCCATTAACAGTGGACCAGATAAACAATATCCGATCCTTTATTGGGTTCATCAGGGGCTTATGGGAAAACAAGTGGGCCATCGTCAAGGTTGGTCCTTGATCCGAC
>CAIUCY010000121.1 GCA_903897765.1 uncultured Candidatus Marinamargulisbacteria bacterium
AACCAATACATCAATTTTTTCCTCACATTTCGAAAAAAACCGCGTATTCACCTGCATAGATAGCTGAAGTGGGTTTGCCTTTGAATAAATGAGCAGGTCAATGTCCCCTCCCTTTTTACTCGCGTCAACACGTGACCCAAAGAGATAAACACTATCCTCTACTCCCTCTAGGGCGTATTTCAAAGCTTCCCTTTCGATCGGACTAAGTCGCATGTCTTGAATTATATACTAAGACTTAATTGTTTTACGAAACAATTTTCTCGGAATTGGAGGTGCCAAATTGGCGCCTCCAATTTGCAAGCTCCTCTTTTGTTAATTCGAACATGAAATCATCTGGAAAACGCAATCGGTTTCTATTGACTTGTCTCTTAAGATATTTAGTCTAGGGCGTCGGGGACTATTAGCTGGGCGTTAATAGAAATTCGATAAGATTCATCCATTGGACCCCGTTCTCGCTTGCTCTGTTTTGACGCTTATCCATTGATAGCACAAGCTTAGGATGATGGTCTTGAATAATCTCTAAGGGCGAAAATTCGCGCTGTTCTGTTTCCAAAGAAGCCATTAAATAGCTCACCTGAATATAGCGTTTTTCTTGTTCCTTTTGCGCGATGAAATCGATTTCCTTATCGTCCCACTTACCCATCGTCACCGAATAACCCCGATGCCTGAGCTCTAAATAAACAATGTTTTCGAGCAGACCGGCTATATCCGCGCGTTGATACCCTATAAACCCATGACGAAGACCGATATCGCCCATGTAGTATTTCTCATAGATTTCAAGCAATCGACGACCTTTAACATCGTACCGAGAGACTTTTTCAATAAGAAAGGCTGCCTGAAGATAGGATAAATAGTTTTGAACCGTATCCACTGAGAGACTGATTTTTTGTGACTTCAGGAACGCGGTTACTCGATTCGCAGAAAAAATATTTCCACAATTGTCAAAAACAAACCGAGCGATTCGCTCCAACAAATCAACGTTACGGATTAAGTTACGTTTGACCACATCTTTAAGCAATATTGTACTAAATATTGAAGAAATATAAGGGAACACGATCTCTTCGGTTAAAGGTAAGCTGTGGATGCCCGGCAATCCACCAAACTTCAAATAATGCTCAAACTCGGCTTCTCGATCTGGACTATCCGCTGACTTTCCTCTAAACATAAGAAATTCGCCAAACGTTAATGGGTAAACGGGAAATTCAATATATCGCCCCGAAAGCAGCGTTGCTAATTCGGATGAAAGTAAATGCGCATTAGAACCGGTCAAGTAAATATCAACGATATTCTCGGAGAATAATGACGAAACGGCTTTTTCCCAATTTTGAATTTCCTGAACTTCGTCTATGAACAGATAGCACGCATCCGACTTCCCTTTAAACGTATCTCTTACATAGTCATATAACTCTCGATAAGACTGAACCCATTCAAACTGCAAGGACTCCATGTTAATACTGAGAATGTGGTCAGGCTTAATGCCTCGTGCGAGCAGTTCGTCTTGCAACAATGCTAACAGCACACTTTTCCCCACTCGCCGCATGCCCGTAACAACCTTAATTACGGGTTTATTGATGTATGGGGTGATGGTGTCAATATAAGACTGGCGCTTTTTCATAGTAAGCCAACACCTTTATGGTCGAATGTTATGCATTATACCCCAATACTTCCGACTATGGAAGAATGTTTATTGTTTTACCGCAACTGCCCCTCAATAACCCGTAGCATACGGTCTAGGGCGTCGGGGAGTTCGCCAAAACGGTCGGCGCATTCTTGACGCAGAAGGATCGCCGCGTCTTTGGATTTGATGTCCGCGATGCGCTTGTAGACGGCCAGACGAATGATCATGTCGGGGATGTACTCTTCGGGGATGAACGACTCTGTCCGCGTCGAGAGTTGGAATTGCGGTCGTTCGTGGCTTGGGCCGCCCTTTTCTAAGGCAATGGCTTCGTTGAGCAGATGCATGTACAGCTCAAACCCAACGGCCTCCATGTAGCCACTTTGCTCGGTGCCTAAAATATTGCCAATGCCCCGAATCTCGAGGTCTCGCAAAGCGATATCATACCCCGACCCCAATGTCGCGAATTGAATGAGGGCATCAAAACGAGCCTGCACCTCGCCACGCAAAATGCTGAGGTTGTGATACATCAAATAGCAATACGATTGCGTTTGGTCTCGGCCGACCCGACCCCGTAATTGATGCAACTGCGCCAAGCCAAATCGGTCAGCTTGGTCGATGAAAATGGTATGGACATTGGGGATGTCGATGCCGTTCTCGATAATCGTCGTCGCCAGCAGGACAGGGAATTTATTGTCGTAAAAGTCGACCATCATGGCCTCTAATTCATGCGCATGCATTTGACCATGTCCCGCGCGAACATCGAGGTTGGGCATGACGCTCTTTAATTGAAACTGTAAATGAAGCATATCGTTGACCCGATTATGGAGGAAAAAGACCTGCCCCCCTCTGGCAACCTCTAGTTGCACCTTTTCACGGATAAACTCGAGGTCGAAGGGCTGGACTTCGGTAATGACGGAGAGACGTTTGCGTGGTGGCGTATTGATGACACTGATATCCCGAATACCCGAAATGGAGAGGTACAACGTCCGCGGCAAGGGCGTTGCCGACAAGGTCAACACATCGACATTCAGGCGCAATTGTTTGATCTTTTCTTTGGCCATCACCCCGAACTGCTGCTCTTCATCGATAATGAGCAGGCCGAGATCCGCAAACACCACATCCGGCTGAAGCAAACGATGTGTCCCAATAAGAATATCTATGCGCCCCGAGGCCAAGCGTTCAAGGATCTGACGTTGTTCTTTGCGGGTTTTGAAGCGATTGATGAATTCGACGGTAACCCCTAGCGATTCGAGTCGCTGCGAGAGCACCCGATGATGTTGACGGGTGAGCAACGTCGTCGGAGCGAGTATGGCAACTTGTTTATGGCTAACCACGGCTTTGAACGCCGCGCGAATGGCCACCTCGGTTTTACCAAAACCCACATCTCCACAGACCAATCGATCCATGGGCTTGATGGACTCCATGTCCGCCGTAACCGCGTCGATAGCTCGCTGCTGGTCAACCGTCGGTTCGAAGGGAAAACTGCGCTCCAGTTCGAGATCAACTTCACCCGCCTCTTGGAAGGCAAATCCTGTTCGTATCGCGCGGGTTTTATAAAGCGTCAGGAGATCTTTCGCCACATTTTTGACCGCTTTTTTAACGCGCTTCTGAACCTTTTGCCACCCCTCATCTCGCAGAGAGTTGATGACAGGATTGGCCGTCCCGGTATATTTATAGATGCGGGTCAACTGTTCTATGGGGACAAATATTCGGTCGTTATGCTGATATTCGACAACGGCATATTCCCCTTCAAAATCTTGAAGCTTCAGTCTTTCGAGGCCTAAATATCGCCCCACCCCATGATGGATATGGACCACCGCGTCGCCTTCCTTTAGCTCAAAAAGGAGTTCGTGTGGGATGACATGGTTCTGCCGCAGCCGCTCATCATCAACCGCCTCGACCTCTAGGTAATCAAGGGTCGACAAGGAACGCTGGGTATTCGGCTCAAAGGAGCGAATGTCCTCAAGGTCATCGTCAAAGAACTCGAGTCGAATGGGCAGGTTTTGATGGGTAGGGAAAATATCGATAATGGAGCCACGCACAGAAAAATCACCCGCGTTCAGTACCAGCGGAACTCGGTGATAGCCAAGCGCAACAAGGTCGTCAGGGATCTGGTTATAGTTGTAGGTGGTTTTTCGTTGATACCGAAGCATATTGATATATTATAGCCGCTGAACGCTAATCCATCTCTTGCGATTTATATGGTTTTGAATGGATACTATAAAGTAAGATGCCCTCGACCCCTCTTTCTTCGCCTCAAATCCTGATAATCGGCAATGTGGGTCTCGATGAATTTCCTCAAACCGGAGAGAAACGGTTGGGAGGGGCTACCTATAATCAGGCCAATCAACTGAGCAACGTGTGTTCAGTCCCCCTCTGTTTTTTGGCCCGTGTGGGTCAAGATGAAGCCGGTCGGCGTATCCTTGATGAACTATCAACGCAACCCTTTGCCCAAAACCTCATCGTTCAAGACCCGCTCCATCCGAGTTCGGTTGTGACGGTAACGCTTAGCCCAAAAGGCCTCCCCACCTATGGATCGAGCGATACGGTCGCTGCGGATTTCCTTTGCGATGCTGACTTCGCCCCCCTTCGGCATCAGACCTTCGCGCTCATCTCGGTCGGCTCAAAGCTGCTTCGATCTGCGCAAAGTCGAAAGGCCGTGTTTACCTATCTCGACACCCAACCCAATACCCCTGTTTTTTGGGATGCCAATCTTCGAAAGGGCTATGTAACCCCCGAGACCCTTGTCCTCATTCTCGAACGGGCGACGTTTGTAAAGTTAAACGTTGCCGAGTTGTCTCTCCTTGCCAACGAACTGAACCTTCAAGGGACAACAGACGCCCAACTTGCGACCCTATCGACCCGATTTCATCTCAGCATGGTCGCGTTAACACGGGGAGAGAAAGGGGCAAAGCTTTGGGCGAACGATCAAATTTTTAAGGCTGAAGGACACGCCCTGTCGACCACCAATACCGTAGGTGCGGGGGATGCATTCTCGGCCATGATGATACACGGCATCCTGCAAGGTTGGAGCCCCCAAGCCCTAGTCAATAAGGCCAACTCCTTCGCTGCCTCATACCTAGAAACAGCGAGAAAATCTTGAAGTCCTATGCTTGATATGTTACATTCTCTCCCCATGATAAGAACGATCGTAGCGGGGCTCATTCTTTTCTTTAATTTTGCCTCCGCTGAGATCCTCAATGTCTCGAACCCCGACCCCCACGCCGTTATTTATATCGACGGTCAAGCTATTGGGGTTGGCTCGGTCTCGAACTATGACGTCGGCGTTGGCAGCCACCTCGTTCGTATCGAGAAAGAGGGTCTCACCCTTTATTCTGAGATCGTTGAAGTTGAAGCTGGACTGGTTAAAACGGTCAATGCAGAGAACTTTGTCAGCATCAAAACCACCATCCCCAACAAAGGCGCAAAACTGGCCGAGGCACAGCGGGTCCGAGAATCTAAAGGGGATCTTGGGGTGGGGGTACTGGTATCGCCCTTTAATAGTGGGTTTAGTTGTAAATATTTTTTCACCAATCGTTGGGGCGCACAGGTCAGTTTGTGGTCTGAGTCTAGGGTCAACGAGGGGTTCTATAACGAAAACATCCGAGGATTGTACGTCATTTCCGACACCTTATTTGACAAAAGCCCTACGTCGGTTTACCTTTTCGTGGGTGCATCCCAAAACGGCCGACGAAGCCCAACCTCAGAATCCCTTGAAGGGTTGCTCGAAGTCGGGATCGGCGTGGAGACCAAATTCGACCTTTCTTCTAGTATGCCGCATGACCTCAACTCGACGGCGCTACTCCCTTTTATCTATGCCAGCTATTTGTCGATCGAGGTCAGTCTCGTCCGATATAATAAGAATAATGCCCCGTCCTATGAGGGCATGAGTATCAGCGGAGGGCCCCATTATTACTTCTAAATTTTTATGGCGATTAGGGATGGTGGTCTCACTCTTTATGATGTTGGCATCCGTTGGTCATGCCGAGGAGAACCCCTTACTTTTGCCAGAAAGCGCCACCCTCAACGTTGTTCATTCCAATCCCTCGGCAACGATCTATGTTGATGGAACGCTTGTCGGAACCCAGTCTATTTTTGGATATCGTGTTCGTCCTGGAAGCCATCTCGTGCGTATCGAGATGAATCGATCTACTGTCTTCTCGGAGCTTGTTTCGATCGACGCCGGAAGGATAAAAACCATTAACGGGGAGACCTTTGTCGGCATCAAAACCAATATTGCCAGCAAAGGCGCCATCGAAGCCGAATCGGAGCGCGTCACAGAAGCCAAAGGAAGCATCGGCCTTGGGATTATGGCATCCCCTCTCTCGAGTGGGTTTAGTATAAAATATTTCTTCTTTCCCGATTGGGGCACGCAAATCAGTGGATTTGCCTTCTCAACCGACCAATGGTCATATTATAACGAAGGGATACGGCTTATCTATGTCATGGCGAACACCTTGGCAGAGAACAGTCCGCTCTCACTTTATTCTTTTGGTGGCCTCAGTCGAAATGGACAACGCGATGCCGGTTCAAATAACGTGCGGGACTCTGTAGAGGTCGGCCTCGGGATGGAGCTTAATCTTGTTAAGGGCGTTGTTGAAAACAGTATCTGCTATCTCAGCATCGAAGTTGCGCTGCATCGACAGACCTTAAATCAATCCTTTGAGTTCGAGGGCACCTCGCTTAGCGGCGGCATGCATTATTATTTTTGATCGAGCTTTTGGTTATATTCCCAAAGGCTATAAAATCGAGAATCCGAAACATGTTTATAGTGCCGGAGGAATTCTCTTTTATACGAAAAGGAATTAAAAAATCCTGGCGTAGACCCTCTAGGGAAAAGCCATACCTTCACAGCCCCATTTTTTATAGCCGCAACCGTAGCATCAGGCATAATGGGAACATTTTGATGTAGTGCAATAAGGACATTATCAAGAATCGTTGTCCCCGAGATAAGAAGGGGTTGCCCATTAAATAGTAAAAAGTTTTGATAATAGGTCAGATAATCGTTTCGGTTGAATGTTGGGAATGTCGTCGAATAGCCCATCGAGAGAGGAACTTTAGGATAAAGCGTTAATACACTATTAAGATCTTTAATAATCGAGCTATTATTTTCAAGTACAAATTTTGCAACCTTTAAATCCCCTATTGAAACAAACAGGAACAGTGTCGCGAGATAGGGAATCCACCATCGCCACGTGTTCCTAACGGAAACGATTTCATTGTTCGGACGAAAGTAGCCTGAAAATATTAAAAAATAAACCGGAAGTACAGGTATCAAGTAGTATGTTAATATTTGTGAGGCCTGACAGGCGATGATCGCCATTAGTCCAGTCGATACGATCAAGATGCTCAATCCCAGTTTTTCAGAGTGAACTAATTTTTTTATATCGACTATCAACAGAATCGGCATCAAAAAAAACAAAAAAGTGACCAAATTAATAAGTACGATCCAAATAAGCTCGACGGGATGACTAAAATTACCAGAAAACGAACTCATTCCCAGCAAGAAATAGTGGAGGCTTATTTGAGGGACAAGGAAGGGAATATATGCCGCTCCAGCAATAACCGGAATAGTCGATATCAATGCCTTCAAGCCAAATCTCTGATACATATAAAAATAGAGCGGAATAAAATAGATAAATGCGTAGAGCTTGAGATTTATCCCCACTCCGGTCAACAATCCGACCATCAACAGAGGCCATAGTCGACGCTGGGAACGTAATAAAAGAATACTACTTGAAATCAAGCAGAAGAGGATGAGAGCGTCTGCTCTTACTCCCCAGAAAAGGAAACTATACCGCGTCATTATCGCGACTTGGATCGCTGTAAAAAACAAAGACAACCGTCTGTTCTTAAATACGATGAAACTAAGGTGATAGATCAGAAAAACATTCACTATAGATAGGATAAATCCGGCCAATTTCGCGCTAAAAAAAGACGGTCTCAACAAATGCATGAAGCTTGATTGGACAAGAAATACCACGGGGCCATATATGAGGCTATATTGCTGAGTTGCCTCGGGTGCATGATACATCGGGTGACCGGTTAAAAACATCATGGAAACAAGGGTAATGGCCGACTCGATATGATCCATAAATCCGGGGGTAATGAGACAAATAACGCTGAGAATAAAAAAGTTGAAAATAACGAATAGGGACGCTAGGGTTATCAAGCGAAATGGGGGGGTTCCTCTGTTCTGATATTGTTGATGACCCAAAATTCCAAAAAAATACAAACAACCCCTTAGGAATAGAAAGACCAGAAAATAGGTCAACAGGGGCACATATGCCGTTAAAGTTAGAAAGGTCTGTATCGATCTCATCAGTATTCCCTATTCTAAATAGATGTCGCTAAAACTTGCAAGCGTTCAACATTCTGACAGCATTTCCCATACGACAACTCAGATCGATCGCGGATTATGTGTTGGGTCTTCGACTACGCCGAGACCTGAATAATATCGCTGAAGTTTGTGGTATATCGGGGCGAAAGATGGGTCTGGTTCATCTTCCATGTCCGCTTGAAATCTTGGCAGGCTAGTTTTATCACCAAACGGCCTTCTTTGTGATTGATACGGTCTATCGCCTTCATCAAGGGCACATGTTTGGGGTTTGAGTTCTCAAACAAAGAAAGCTGCCGCTCCTTCTCACTGGAAATATCCATCACAATGACGCCCGCTTTTTTATAGGCGTAATTCGGCTTGAATATCTTTCGAAGGGCCGCATCGGCAAAATGGGCCAGCTCAATGTTGGAGTTCGTCGCAAAGGGGAGTTTCAACACCATGTTGCGGCTGTACTGCTGCAAGTCTTCTCGATGACCATCCGTATGGATAAAGACCATCATCGACTGACACAGGGATTTTTGTCGCCGGAGCTTCTCGGCACAGGTCACCGCAAAGGTCGTCACCCGTTCGCTCAGGTCGCTGTACTCGGTATAGCGTTTTTCAAAGGAGCGGGTCGTGGCAATACTCTTTTTATCTTTCAGGCTTTCCATATCGAGCACCGACTCGCCAAGCAACTCCTTTTTAAGTCGAAGACCGACAATGGACATATTTCGCAGCACCCAACTATCCGATAGCTGGGTAAAGTCAAAGGCTCTATCGACCCCCAACACCTTAAGCCGTCTGGCATGGCGATACCCGATCCCCCAGACATCCCCGACCTCTAGCCATCGCAGGGCTTTGAGTCGCAAGTCTTCGCTATCGATAATATGAACACTTCGCGTGCGTTCGGGGTATTTTTTGGCAATGCGGTTGGCGGCTTTGGCCAATACTTTCGTCGGCGCGATGCCAATACTGACGGGGATACCGGTCGAGCGCAGGATCGTCTTTCGCATGGTTTCCCCCATGGCCTGCAGATCAACATCGTAGCAACCTCGATAATCCACGAACGCTTCATCGATACTATAGATCTCGATCTTGGGGGCAAAGGTCTCGATGATGCGCATAACACGGGAACTCATATCCCCATAAAGGGAAAAGTTGGCCGAGAACACATGGACATGGTTCTTTTTAAGCAACGCTTCATATTGGAACAGCGGCGCCCCCATCGGGATGCCCAAGGCTTTGGCCTCGTTACTTCGAGCGATGATACACCCGTCGTTATTGGACAAGACGACGATCGGCTTTCCGTTAAGGTCGGGGCGGAACACGCGTTCGCAGGAGGCATAAAAATTATTACAATCGATAAGGGCGAACATCAGAAAGACTTCACCACATGGAGCACAATACCCCAGACCATAAAATCATTCTCGGCGGTCACTTTGATGGGTTGATAGTCGTCGTTGGCAGGGACAAGCCAGAGACAATCCTTGTCGAGCCGGATACGTTTCAGCGTGAACTCGCCATCGATATAACACACCGCAAGCTTGTCGTTGTCAGGGGGCAGACTTTTATCGATGATGAGCAGGTCGCCGTTATGGATACCCATGTCTTTCATCGAGTTGCCCTTGACCCGTCCGTAAAAGGTCGACGTGGGGTTTTTTATCAGCTCTCGATTGAGGTCGATGGAGAACTCCATAAAGTCATCCGCAGGCGACGGAAAGCCCGCACTAATCCCCGCATCGACGAAGGGCAAGGCCATGACGGTCTCGGTCGATGCCGAAAAGAAATCCATCGTTTTGGAGGTATGCAATTGTTGAACGCTCATAGCGTTTAATGATAACAATCCGAGACTAAAATAACCACAGGCAAAGTCAGCTCGATATTAAACACAAACTATTTTCAACTAATCTGAAATATCGACATTCGATCGAACGATATATTCATAACAATACATAATCGGAACAAAAACTATGCAGAATAATAAAGTAATCGCTACCCCAACGGACTCTTGGACCTTCTCGATCCAAGCGCTTCTTGCTATTCTTCAAAATCCAGCACAGAAACAATCTTGGGAAAAATCCTTACATGCTCTCTTTGTCCAAATTCGAAGCATTGGATTATCCAAAAACACCTCTCAAAATAATCGAGATAAAATAAATCAGGAATGGATCTCTAGCTGGGAATCAAACGTCAAAAAGGTCATTGAAGCATCAACCGTTGACGCAGTTACAAAGCTCATCAATGAGATGAAAGCCAACAACATACTGTCCCTTTCCGGCATTCCTGTTGCCGCCATCCAAGGGAAAACGTTTATTGTTCGTGTCGACTGGAACGATATCCATTTCGATCCCAAAGAAGAAACGATTGATGATATTCGGTTAAATGCTGCTTACGAGACGCTTAAACACATTGTATCCCATGGGGGGAGGCTTGTTCTTATTACTCATTCTGGACGCTCAAGTGGAACAGGTTATGAAAAGACGTTTGATATTAAGCACATTCGGGGTGCTGCTTCGCGTCTCATGAACATGGAGGTTGATCTGTGTCGTGGAAAGGAAATTTCTTCTGGCAAATATTCCATTGTTACTGCCGAGCTTAAAAGAAAAATTACATCGATGGGGACTGGAAAAATCATTATGTTGGATAATGCTCGTTTTGATTGGCGAGAACAATCGGCTAGCCTTTCAGAACGTGAAGCGTTGGCTCATGAGTTGTCTGAATTGGGCGATTATTATGTTTTAGATGGGTTCCCCATTTCACATCGACACAACACAACCGTGGTTGATATCCTGCAAACAGGTATTCCCTGTGTATTAGGTTATTGGATGGATCGCGAATTGGCTATCCACGAAAAAATAAGTCAATATCTCGATTCTCCGACACGAGGCACTTTGGCCGCTATCTTTGGAGGGGAAAAAGCGGACAAGATCCCTTTAATCCAAACCTTCGCTACACGATTACGTTCAGGGGATAAGATTTTTATTGGAGGCCTTCTTGCGAAAATTATAAAGAACCCACATTCAGCTTGGGTAAAAGCTTTATCCCAACAGGGTATAAACGTGATACTCGCTGTTGATGATGTCGATGGTCGCGATATCGGCCCAGAAACCGTCAGCCTATTCAAACGTGAGCTAACTGGGATAGAAGCCGTGTATTGGAATGGTCCTCTTGGTCGGTTCGAAGAGCCACCCTATTCCAACGGAAGCGATGCCATAGCAAAACATTTAAAGGCCAAGGTTGACGAGGGGAATATGATTGTTGTCGTCAGTGGCGGAGAAACGGCCCCCTGCTTTAAGGTGGCGTTAAACCTTAATGAAGCAGGAAGACAAAGCCTTCAAGATAACAGAATTACTGTTGGGGGAATATCCCTGCCAACCGTTATCGTCTCAACAGGTGGAGGCACGACAACGGATTTCTTTGGGGCAAGAGGCAATTTGGTTCAAAGAACTCTTTTAGGGATAAGCCCCTATGCCTTTCCTGACTGACGTTATTCTTTATGCGTGCTCGACTAGCATGGCGGGCCAAACCAGTGCCTTCAGGACACCTATCAACCCCGCTCCAAACGAGGTGGCATGTTGAATTTAGTAAACCGTATTCGAATTTTCACCTTTCATGAGCAGCCTCCTTTATCTTCCGGCTAATTATGATACTGTAACATTCTTTCTGTAAAATTCAAAAAACGCGAATCAAATCATCTAAAATCTGACCATGGAGGGTATCGATCTATCATATAAAACCTGACCAAGAGGCATGGCAAAAAATGAAAATCGGATGCGAAATATTCGGGCAGAATATCGACCCAGAAAAAGCAACTATGATCCTG
>CAIUCY010000122.1 GCA_903897765.1 uncultured Candidatus Marinamargulisbacteria bacterium
ATAGTCATTTATTCTCGTCGCTTTTCGACTTGGAAAAGCGTAGGGACTTAATCTACGTTCTTCCTCCTCAAACATACGCTTAAGATTGTCAGCTAGATAAATCCCATTAACGCACGGAAGGCTGATTATTTTACTTCTTACCATGATTTGATTGGGGCTACTTTCTCTTGCATATAATCGATCGTCCACCCTTCATTCCTTTGAGCAGCAAGCATCGCCAAAAGTATCCATTGAGAAAAAGAAACGGCCTCATAAATACCACCGATCTTACCGGTTTCATAATGTCCCTTCATATGAATGACCCCATCATTACCGAAGGCAAAGTTGAGGCCTTGATGTTTCCAAAAATAGATAGGGGATCTTTTACGGATATCGGACAGGGTTACTGGGTCGTCATAGTAACATCGTTCAAAGGTGAGATCAGGCCTATTCTTCTTGATAAAAGCGATGATGTTATCTCGTTTTTCTATATTTATTTTTGAGAGATGAAGGCTGTCCGATAACACGGTTGCATGTCCAATTCTAGATAGGGACGGGACATTACGAATATAGCTAAAAAAATTATCATAAAGTTGAGCGATCACCTTGTTAGGATCCACTAGATAGTTCGCGATCAGGGCTTTGTTGAAATGTTTTAGGTCACCCAAATGTGAAAATATTGTAAGTCCGCTTTTTGACGCATGATTAATAACCTTAAAAAGTTGACTACCCTGATTTTTTCTAAATTCCCAGGGCAGTATTTCAGTGCCACAAATATCAATTCCAGTTAAATAAGGGATTTTCTTTTTTAGCTTCGATAATCTGTCGATGATGTCAAAAAGTTGTTGAGGACCTTCTTTAGTATATTTCCGGCGATCAAGACCTGCAATAAATCGGATACTTATTTTTCGCCCTGATGAATTATTCAGTTCTTCACACTCCAACTTAGTCGCACAGGTCAGTTCTTTTAGAAATTTTCCCATTTTATCGAGTCTTTTTTGGTGACTTTTCCCAAGAAAATACTTATAGGGATTAAAACGGATACGTCCCTCTGAAATGCCATCCTCATGCATTTGGCGGATCACATACTTAAAGGCCTCTATATACAGTTCAGATTTATTGATCAAGGCATCACTCATATGGTCAATAGATGTCCTAAAATCAAAAGGAATGACGGGGACTTCCTTAAGCTGGTTCAGGTTTAAAATATATTCGCCATCAAGATGATCACTAAAATGGACATGCCATGTTTTTTTCGGCCAGTCTCGAATGACCGATAGTAACGCTTTGAATGCCAGATTTACCCTCATTTCCTCGATCGGCTTGTCTTCCTTGATCAAGGTATTAAGGGAATCAATATTTGGGTTACCGGGGGAGAGAGCGTCGATGATATGTAGAAGTTCTTTATCTGGGCTTTCAATCATTGCCGCCTTGAATGTTTGAACCAAAGCGGTCAATTGAGGAATGTCTGAAATGGGTCCCATTTCGTAGTTTAACGCATTTGAAATATAGCGATAGGATTGAAGGCTGATCACTTTGTTATGCATGGTTATTACTAATCTATCGGCCCATTGGAGCTGGAGATTCGCTTTCAGCCTAAATGTCATAT
>CAIUCY010000123.1 GCA_903897765.1 uncultured Candidatus Marinamargulisbacteria bacterium
CACTAAACTTACTTTTCGTTGGGGTCATTGGGTGCTCCTTAGGATTGTGATGAACCAAAGAGTACTCGATCCCAACACTTATTCCAAGTCTCAACCCCCGATTTTTAACTCCCTATGGGATGGCTGTGGAAATAGATCGCAAAATTAAAGGCAAGTATGGGGAAAACAAAGACCTTATTCCCTATCCATGATTCTGGTGGCAATATCGTCAACAATAAGATATTTAAAGCGAGTACGATCAAATACATGCGTCGCCCCCCTATGCCTTAAACATGCCCGTATCCACCCATTCATTCTTAATTAGTGACCACCAATCGACGGCGATCCCTTTTAATACATATTCATAAGGAAGCCAGCCATAGCCGAGTTCCCCCCACCCAGTGCCCCACGAATTTCGGATCAGAAGTGCTCCGGTGGTCTCGGTGGCACCTGAATAGGTATTTTTTATCTTCATAGCATTATCATAACCCACTGCAACAATAGCGTGTCCGCCAACGATCTTTTCTCCCGTTGTTGGATAGGGGATTTTGCCGGTAGTAGCCGCCTGAGCATAGGAATTATAAACCGTGAACCCAAAGACCGAGGGAAGACCCGCCGCCAGATTGGTCTGAATGACATTCAATAGGGCTGTCGAGTTGATCCCCACTGGATCGAGGCGATAATAATCGATGGCCTGATAATTTTGGCCAAAAGCATAGCAGAAAGCAGATGGCTCTTTATCAAAGTCCTTAACCGCATAAGGCCAATATTCTTCAGGTGGAACACCAAAAAGAGCCAATGCCCCTAAAGTTGAGCGAAGAAATGCGCCCGTATCCCCTGTCGAGTGCAACATATTCCGAGTCGCCTTATATAAGAAAAGTCTTGAAGCATCGATATGTTTTCCAAATGCCCGTCGCTCGAAATATTCAACTAACCCTACTCCGGCGTTGGCCGTACATGAACCTAGAGAACCCTGATCCTTTATGGGAGAACACCAAGCCCGTAGATCGACCGAAGCGGGCAATTTCGTCTTAATAGGACTAGACGCCCCCACTTTCTTAAGCATATCCTTAACAGAGTCTTTCTCAACCGTATAATCTCGAAAATCAGGATAATCCGGCAACCATCCCAAACCTAACTTTGCTAGGGTGTCACTCATTTCCCGCCTCCTATAAAAAGATATATACTAAGTCATAATTGTTTTTCGGAACAATTTTAGTCTTAGTTATGCTGAGCCTGTCGAAGCATATATCTATAATACGATAGGAGTATTTAGGATTCAATATTGCGAGAAAGTCCTATTACGTGATGATTAAATTTTCGCTTTCAGGATCGCTTGTATTTAAGGTATAATTGGCCTCAACGAAGTGAAAGCGAAAGCGGGAATAGCTTCCGCCCAAGGCGGACAAGGCGTTATGTGCAAATATTTTTTTAGTATTGGTCTTCGTTCGGGTGAGTGTTCATTTTTTAAGCGGGAATAGCTTCCGCCCAAGGCGGACAAGGCGTTATGTGCCAATATTTTTTTAGTATTGATCTTTGTTCGGGTGAGTGTTCATTTTTTAAGCGGGAATAGCTCAGTTGGTAGAGCATCAGCTTCCCAAGCTGAGGGTCGGGAGTTCGAACCTCCTTTCCCGCTCCAAGTAACAGTAAGGCTCCGATAGATCGGGGCTTTTTTATTTTTGGGCTTTGGTACACTTTTCGGAAAAATAACATTGGGACTCAAAAAACACTTTTCTTAGTCTGTTTTCCTAGTCTAGTCAGCAATGTTTACATTCCAGAACCAAAGCTCTAATAGGCAAAGCGCTTCAATAATTGATTCACTAAATGTCTATCAGCCTTAAATTCTGATTCCGGTTTCCGTGGGATTGCTAGAGTATGGGAATCTTCGAAAAGAGTATTTTTAATTTTTATGTTGTAGGCGCAATGCATCAGATGTTCGTGGTTTAGGACATCCTCACAATTGTAGGCCAGCAAGGTATCTAAAGCCGTTTTTTTGCCTTTTTTATATTCCCTCCACAGCAGGACAGCGAAATAGCCATCGATGCCCTCGACATCGTCACGAGACAAGCCAAATTGTTTCTCGCATCCCTTGAGCCCGCCTTTATAACCCAACTGGGCGAGTACAAAGCGAAGATCAATTTGGGAGTGGGATAGTTTGACGTTAAAGGTGCCTTCAATAAAGGGGATATCGAAGCATCGACCGTTATAGGTAATGATGACGGAATATTGTTGCAAATCGGGGACGAGTTGGTCTAAATTCTGGCCATTAATGTAGTATTTGATGTGCTTTCCATCATAAAGAACACAGGTGGTAATGGTTGAATAGCCAATATCAAGCCCCGTTGTCTCAATGTCCAAATAGACAGCAGAGTCTTTGAACTCCCGAAAAAGTCGCCAATGCTCAGAAGATCGAAGGTTTCGAGAAAAGTACGCATGATCTTGGGTATTGAGGGCATTTTTAGAATGGAGCAATTCGTCTTCAATTCGTTTTCTTTTCACAGCCATCCCATAGGGAGTTAAAAATCGGG
>CAIUCY010000124.1 GCA_903897765.1 uncultured Candidatus Marinamargulisbacteria bacterium
TGAACAAAATGCACGCTCGTTCACTCATTATTTCTCAAAGAAAGGAGGTGAGCATGGTCAGGTTATAAATGATTTACCCGATGCCATTACGGTCAGGTTTTTAAATGATTTGACACGGGTGTTCGGGCTACAACAGATTGTGCAGACGTCTGTACAATCTTGTTTTGATTATCACCGAATCCTTTCATGACATGATTAGAGATTTTGGGCACGTGCCCAAAATGTTAATCTCAAAATAATCCACGCCCCCGCAAAGGGAGCGACTGTCAATTCAATAAACCAATAACCAAGCGGCCTGCAGAAGGCTAATCTGCGAACATCAATTTCCAAACATCGTTAGCAAACAACACACTGGCCAATTCTTAATCTCCCGACTACTCCCATCTCATAGTGCGAACTCACCCAGACCATCGACACATCTGAGGGTTCGCGCGAGGACTATATCACTAAAGGCTCATCCAAATTGGTGATTTCCTTTGCCCCAATATGCTCAATTTTGCTTTTCCCGTTGGCACCCAAGAAGTAAAAACGTAAACTATCCTTGTTTTGATCGATTTCTTTTATCAATTTCTGGCGTAGCTGAACCCATTGCGCTGGGTCTACCGTACACTCAAACACGGAACACTGAACCCGTTGGCCAAAGTCTACACACGTTTTGGCTACACGCCTTAACCTGCGCTGACCGCCCTTGCTAGAGGTCATAACATCGTAACTAACTAAAACTAGCATACTTTATTTCCATAAGAAAACAGGATATCCATCAATATCCCCTCGAATATACCGTGCCATCAATAAGGCTTGAATATAAAAAACCAACCCCATTTTGATTTTTTCCTTCAGAAAAGGATGCATAATTTCTTCCTGTTTCCGTTTTTGATACTCAACTAATATCGTTTTTCGAGCTTCATCTGTCATCATAACGGCGCCCGTTTCAGAAACAGAAAAACCTTTAAAATTGACCTGACTCCGATTAATCAATGAAAGGACTAGCCTGTCCGCGATAACGGATCTAAGCTCCTCCATCATATCGAGGGCAAGGCTTGATCGACCGGGTCGATCCCGATGCAAAAACCCCACACAAGAATCCAAACCCACGGTTTCCAGTGCTGCACGAACATCATGCATCACCAACGTATAAACAAACGACAGCAAACAATTAACGTTGTCTTTTGGGGGTCGGCGCGTTCGTCCCTTAAACTGGAAGTCTTTCTTTTGTTGAACAATTAAATGGTCAAAAGTTGCGAAATACGAATGGGCAGCGTCA
This sequence comes from uncultured Candidatus Marinamargulisbacteria bacterium, assembly GCA_903897765.1. Lineage (GTDB taxonomy): Bacteria > Margulisbacteria > Riflemargulisbacteria > GWF2-35-9 > GWF2-35-9 > CAIWAN01. Next base: position 1,265 of record CAIUCY010000124.1, read on the forward strand.
CCTTCAATCCCTCGAAGCTCTTCAAGGGAGAACGGTTCATTTCGCTTCAAAATATCAATTGATCGAGAAAGTCGAATCGCGGTCTCTTCAATCTCAGATTGATTTATCCGTTCACTATAATCCCGACGTGCCCGTTGTATCACGGTTCGACAGTTCGCAATTTTTCCGATAAGAAAATTCCGTGCTATCGATGCGGAAATATCGGGGTTATCGGCAAACCGATATTGTTGTCGACGCAAGAGAACATTCCCCGAAACAAGGCCGTTTACACTAGCCAGAAAATACCCGTTCTCGCTTAAAAAGGTAACCGCCACTCCTTTTTCAGCACAATGTCCCAACAGAAAAGGACTACAGCCTACCTGGCCAAAGCACACAATGCCTTCTAGGGCATGTATCGGTACCTGTAACAGCTTTTCTTTGGCAACGCTAACCACAACCGTTTCACCTTCTTTGTTAAGATAAGCCCCCTGCGAGGTAACATAAAGGGTATTCAAAATCTTCTTCATGCTTCCTTTAACTGTTCTATAATGTAATCATTTACCGAAAACTTGGAACTGATTGTCTTTGGCAGGCATACTTCAATCAAAGAACAAGCCTCACATTTCTTACTAAACTTTGCATGCGGCGTCTGTCCTTTTTGTATCAGGCTGTGTAAATCACTAATGGCCTGCTTTGTTCGCTGACGAAGTGCAGCTGAAAAGATGACTTCTAATCGATGACGTGTTTTGCCATAATAAAAAGCCCCCGCTGGAATGGAGATTCCGAGCATTTCCTCCAAACAAAGGGTCTGTGCGCATAGCTGAACCAAATCCGTGTCGTCAGCCTTGGGCTTCCCGTGCTTATATTCTATCGGAAAAGGAATCTCACGTTGTTCAATCTTGTCATAATGATACTCAATGACATCAGCCTTGCCTGAAAGTCCGAACTCTACCGAAGATACGGCAGTCCCTCGTTCGATGCGAACATCTTTTCTAATCTGAGCTCCTTCATCATGGGCTCGGTCGTGCATGACCCGACCTTCGGCGGTCAAAAAATTCTCAACCCACTGCTGTTCAAGGTGGATGAGGGCGCACTGACGTGGGCAAAAAGCCAAATGCTGAAGTGCCGACAAAGAAACATAGTCGTCTTCTGCGTACATGCTTAGTCAACTTTAAAGAAAAAAAGTCTCAATGATATGCGCATCCTATAGCTTTTCAATCAATGTTACCCCACGTGGCAAGTCGGCCTGTTGGGGAACGGTAATGGTGTAGTCTTGGATAGATCGTGGCAAATCGGTTAGGCTTTCGATCTTAACTTTATCAAACAACTCTCCTGACCGTGCGTTCCCTAAGTGGCTATCGTGCTTAAAAATGATAAGCTTACGGGGATTCATCTCCCCTCTTGCCGCGGCTCGATCATGTTCAAAAGCGTTTAAAAGGGATTCCCACAATAAATCCAGATCCTCTTGAGAAAAGCCAGTTTTTGCTGCGTCTACCGCCGAGACAAACCCATGCATCCGATAGAGCGCATACGGGATCGTTGTTTTCCGACCTATGGTTGAAGCAAATTCTCGATCTTCTTGTTTTTTCGCTTCTTCAGGTGTAGCAACCGCACACCGAGTGATCGAATGCTCCGCTTGAAAAACTCTATCTTCTGACCTTGAAAACGTAAATTGAACCGGCCCTCTTACGGTGCCTGCGTTTTTATCTTTATCGCCTGTTGATAACACAGCACCAAAAGTTCGAATATCAAAATAATCTCTACATAAGTTCATTTGTCTAAGTTTAAGCTCGTTTCCTTCAGCCTCTTTAATCACGTTATTCAAAACATTTCCTTGTCGAATAAAGATATCATACGGGGCCTTCAATTCCTCTTTAAGCTGGACATAATTTCGCACTTTACGCTTGATACAAACATCGGTTATCAATCCTTCCTGATTCTCGGCATCCACACGGGGTAGATTGGCTTGGTCAGGGTCACCGTTTGGGTTTCCATCTTTTACCTCATACAAAAATACAAAGTCATATCTATTTTTAATGGCTTCGGTCATGCTTATGCCTCCTCTTGAATGTCTTTTAATTCCGAACGATTAAACTGCGCCTGACGCTGATGATAATAGCCTAAAGCAAATTGCCCCTGCTCCTCAAGGCTAAAAATTGTGGGGAAAGCAGAAATGCTGCTACAAAGTAGACCAAGCTCTTTATCTAGCAATACGGCAAGTCCAGGTTTCTCGCCTTTTAATTTTGAAAGATGATGTTGACTCATTTTCATTAACCGACCAAACGCTGTTGATGGGGTGGTTGATGCACTGCTAAAAAATCGATCCCGTATCCCTGCGTTTGTTTTCCCTAATGCTGCGTATTGAATACTTTCAAGCATAGCAAAGATACGACCGCTGCCATAGGCTACGCTTACATTCTCATCGTCCAAGTGACTCTTCATTCTTATCCCTCCTTTATTTTGTCGATTCAAAACAAGCCTTATCAAAGCTGCCCGCTCTGAGGTCACGCCTTCAAGTATTGCCCTCTTCAACACATGAGTCAGAACCCATAACGGAGGAATGCTCTGTTGTAAAGCGGATTGCCAAAGCAGGCTGGCGGTTCTTGATAACGTAAATTTGTTAGTCTCTTTGCCGTTCTGACAACTGGCTGCAAGCTTGTATAAAGAACTATAATAATTCACAGCCATCCCATAGGGAGTTAAAAATCGGGGGTTGAGACTTGGAATAAGTGTTGGGATCGAGTACTCTTTGGTTCATCACAATCCTAAGGAGCACCCAATGACCCCAACGAAAAGTAAGTTTAGTGTACTTCAACAA
>CAIUCY010000125.1 GCA_903897765.1 uncultured Candidatus Marinamargulisbacteria bacterium
ATCGAAAGAGGAACAAAAAAATCGTTTTTTGGAACGGATCGATAATCCTGAACACAATTGGAAATTTAGCATGGCTGACGCGACAGAGCGGAAACTTTGGGATCAATATATGCATGCTTATGATAAATGTTTAGGGGCGACAAGCACAAAAACCGCCCCTTGGTTTATTGTCCCTGCTGATGATAAAAAAAATGCCCGACTTATTACCTCTCGGATCATTCTCAATACGCTGGACCAACTCAAAATGAAATATCCAGAAGTGGACAGGGATCGTCGTACAGAATTAAAAGCGATCAGAGATCAGCTCTAAAATCTATTTTCACTAGTCGTTAGTCGCTAGGCCTAATTCAAAATATGATATGATGAAGTTAAAACCCAGAAACCAAAATATGCTAAAACTTTTTAAATACTTAAATCCCTATTCTTTCCAACTTGTTATGCTCATCGCTTTAGTGCTGGGAACCGTTGCATCATCGCTTCAGTTGCCGGATTTTATGGCCACGATCATTAATAACGGCATCGTCAAGTCGAACGTTAACGTGATCTTTTACAATGGACTTTTAATGCTTATTGTTGCGTTAGTAGGGGCCTTTTGTACGGTGGGCGTCGGCTACCTCGCGGCGAAGATCGCCACTGGTTTTTGCCGAGACGTTAGGAATAAAGTATTCTCGCGTGTGGAAAGTTTTTCGCTGATTGAATTTAATAAATTTTCAACGGCGTCGCTAATAACACGTTCGACCAACGATATACAGCAGATCCAAACGGTCATGGTGTTGGTCCTTAGGATGGTCATACAAGCTCCCATCATGGGGATTTTGGCCATCTTCAAAGCGTATCATCTAGCTGCATCGCTATCATGGATCATTGCTCTGGCCGTGGTTATTTTGCTTGGTGTGATCTTTGTCATGTTTTCAATCGCCGTACCCAAATTCAAGATACTACAGAAGCTTGTAGATCGACTTAACCTTGTTACTAGGGAAAATTTAACAGGGCTAAGGGTGATCCGTGCTTTTAACAACGAAAAATTCGAGCAGGCAAGGTTCGAAAAAGCCAATGTGGACTTGACGGCAGCCAACTTGTTTGTGAATCGACTGATGACCGTGATGCAACCCATGATGATGTTGATCTTGAATTTGACGTCTGTTCTTATCGTTTGGATCGGGGCCTCCTATATTAACGCGGGTAACTTGAATATTGGCAATATGATCGCCTTTATGCAGTATGCGATGCAGGTCATTATGGCATTCTTGATGATATCTATGGTTTTTATCATGGTGCCGCGTGCCTCGGTTTCTGCGCAACGAGTCAACGAAGTCATTGAAACCGAACCAACGATAAAAGATCCCGAAAACCCGAGTTCAACAAATAATCTTGTTGGGGGTGGGGTCGAATTTAATGATGTTACTTTTTGCTATCCGGGGTCTGATGCTCCGGTACTAGAAAATATTTCATTTAAAGCCAATTCCGGTGAAACAACCGCTATTATCGGTTCTACCGGCTCGGGCAAATCGACGTTGATAAATTTAATCCCACGATTTTATGATGTTAATTCGGGTGAAATATTTTTGGATGGAGTTGATATCCGACGTTACAGACTTGAAGATCTTTATGCCAAGATCGGCTATGTGCCGCAAAAGGGTGTTTTGTTTTCTGGAACGGTGGCGTCAAATATAAAATATGGTGAACCCAATGCTGCCGAGAATGAAATTAATAAAGCCGCCGAGACATCACAAGCTGAAGAATTTATTCTTCAGCTTGAAGGCAAATTTGAGGCACCCATTGCTGAAGGCGGAGCCAACATCTCCGGTGGTCAAAAACAGCGTCTTTCGATCGCCAGAGCTCTTATCAGGAAGCCGGAAATTTATATTTTTGATGACTGTTTTTCTGCACTTGATTTTAAAACAGATGCAAAACTTCGTCAGAGTTTAAAAGACGAGACACAAAATAAAACGATCCTTATCGTGGCTCAGAGGATATCCACGGTGTTATCGGCAGAAAAGATCATCGTCTTAGACAACGGCAAAATCGTAGATATTGGGACACATGAGCAATTACTTAAAACGTGTGACGTTTATCGAGAGATCGCCTATTCGCAACTTTCAGAGGATGAATTAAGATCGGTTCAAATATTATGACCACGAATCAGCCAAAATCGCCCATGCCATTCGGTCCCGGTAGAGGTGGGCATGTTAGGATGGGGCTCGTTGAAAAACCGAAAAACTTTTTTGCAACGATGAAAAAGTTGGTTTCATATATGAAACCCTTTTGGATGCCCATAGGCGTGGTCTTTGTTTTTGCCATCATCAGTACGTTATTTGCTATAGTAAGTCCTAAGATCCTTGGCAATATGACCAATCAAGTGGTTAGCGGTTTCGTCGCTAAATCAATGAACTTTCCTAAACTTAAGCATTTCGCTGTCGAATTGGTGGTCCTTTATCTATTTAGCGCCCTTTTTAACTACATTCAGGGTTGGATCATGGCCGGTGTTTCATTGAAGATCACCTATCGTTTTCGCCGCGATATTTCAGAAAAGATAAACCGCCTTCCTCTCGCGTATTTTGATAAACGAACGTTCGGAGAGGTTTTATCTCGTGTCACAAATGACGTTGATACGATCAGCCAAACACTAAATCAAAGTCTGACCCAGATCGTTACTTCAGTTACAATGATCGTCGGAATTTTGATCATGATGATTTTGATCTCTTGGCAAATGACGCTCGTTTCCATCATCCTCGTTCCTCTCAGTTTTATTTTTATATTCCTGATCGTCAAAAATTCTCAGCACTACTTCAAAGAACAACAGGACTCGCTTGGTGAGCTTAACGGTCATATTGAAGAGATGTATGCCGGTCACAGTGTGATGAGGGTTTGTAATGGTGAAAAGCAGTCTGTTGAGAAATTTGAAAAGATCAACGCGAAACTTTATGGGAGTGCTTGGGTGGCACAATTTTTATCAGGGCTCATGATGCCGATCATGATCTTTGTCGGGAATTTGGGTTTTGTGGGCGTATCGGTACTCGGTGGGTGGCTGGCGATCAAAGGTCGTATACAGATCGGAGATATTCAGGCTTTTATTCAATATGTTAATCAATTTAATCAACCGATCCTTCAAGCCGCAAATATTGCTAATGTATTGCAATCAACGGCTGCAGCGGGTGAGCGTGTATTCGAGTTTTTAGAGGCCGACGAAGAAAGCGATGAATCGAAGAAAAAGTCGTTCTTGCCTGTTGTTAAGGGTAGGGTTGAGTTTGACAATGTTGTTTTTGGCTATGATCCGGATAAAGTCATTATAAAGGGATTTTCCTCCAATATTGAGTCAGGCCAGAAGATCGCGATCGTCGGTCCGACAGGTGCAGGGAAAACGACGATGGTTAATTTGTTGATGCGGTTTTATGATGTAAATAAGGGTGCGATCAAAATTGACGGCGTTGATACGCGGGATATGAAGCGCTCGGAGGTTCGAAAATTATTTGGTATGGTCTTACAGGATACTTGGTTGTTCAATGGAACGATCCGTGAAAACATTGCTTATGGAAAGCAAGACGCGACTGAGGATGAAATAGTTGCCGCAGCTGTTGCAGCTCATGCCGACCATTTTATTCATGCTTTGCCCCACGGCTATGATTTTGAATTGAACGAGGAAGCAGACAATATCTCTCAAGGCGAGAAACAACTCCTCACCATTGCTAGGGCGATGCTCATGAAGACGCCAATGTTGATCTTGGACGAGGCAACGAGTTCGGTTGATACGCGAACGGAGCAATTGATCCAAAAAGCAATGGAGACCTTAATGGAAGGAAAAACGAGCTTTGTCATTGCTCATCGTCTTTCCACCATTCGCAACGCTGATTTGATCTTAGTCATGAACGATGGCAATATTGTTGAGCAAGGGAGTCATCAAGAGTTGCTCGATAAAAATGGATTTTATGCCTCATTATATAACAGTCAATTCGCGGCCGCTTAGGTTGTCCGTAGGGCTTTTTCAACGCTATAAAGATAGTTGAAAACCGCTAAAGATCAGTTTAATAATGATAATAGATCGGCCGGTTTTTCTAATATAAACTGAGATCCATTCATCTCCAGTTCGCTGCGTGTTCCATATCCCCATGAAACACCAACCGCAACGCACCTTGCATTCACTGCCGTTTGCATGTCGAACTTGCTATCGCCAACGAAGAAAGCTTCTTCAGGAGCTACATGTAAAGCTTTCAATATTTCCATTACAGCCGTTGGATCCGGTTTCAATGCAATATTTTGTCGGTCCCCGAGAACCCTCTCAAAGTGAATGGCAGGGAAATACGTTGATACCATGATCTTCGTAAATTCATCGCGTTTATTAGACAATACGGCTAATCGTATGTCCCTTTTCAGTAATTCCTCTAATAAATCCAAAATGCCTTCAAAGGGTTTGGTCTTATTCGCATAGCCGCTAGCATAGTGTTGTTTCATCGCATTTAAGGCGTTATAAACAGAGGCATCGTCTCTATACGACTCAGGCAAAGCACATCTAACAAACGAATCCAAGCCAGCACCGATATAGTTAAGATAAACGTTTGAGCGATGTAAGGGATATCCCAAACTGTTTAGCACGGTATTCATGGAGTCCGCGATGTCATCAATGGTGTTAAGCAGTGTTCCATCTAGGTCAAATATAATGGCCTTAATATCTTTTTTAGAGCCCAAGATCGTATCCCTCCGAATTAGAACTTTATTACGATCGCTATTATAATCCCTTCTCGTCCTTGTGGGGCAGATTCCAGAATTAGTAAACGAAATAAAATAAATAGTGATTTTTTGACAGATCGTTTCAGCCAAGAAGATATTCATTCAAAACACACATTTTTAGTAGAGTGAATATTTCGTGTCAAATCATTTAAAAACCTGACCGTAA
>CAIUCY010000126.1 GCA_903897765.1 uncultured Candidatus Marinamargulisbacteria bacterium
CCGATCTTTGATCTTATTTGAACCCCAGCAATAACCTGCCCTAGACGTCTATTCCCCTTCTATCAATTCTTGCTCCGGAGCAAGAATCATTGTACCACTTTCCTTAAAAAAAGCTCAGCTGTTTCGCCTTTTCTTGTTTGCCTTCGTAGAGGCTGATCTGCTCTTGTTCTAGCCCTTCGAGGATGCGATTGGCGTCATCGAGGACTTGCTGAGGGATGCCCGCAATATCGGCCACATGGATGCCGTAGCTTTTCTCAGCCTTACCGGGGACGACCTTATAAGTAAAACGGATCTTGTTGCCCTCCTCAAGGATAGCGACATTGGCGTTCTTCATCATGGGGTGCGTGGCGGTTAGCGTCGTCATTTCATGGTAATGGGTGGCGAAAAGGGTTTTGGCTTTGATGGTGGAATAAATATACTTGGCGATAGCCGCAGCGAGTGACAAACCGTCAAACGTCGAGGTGCCGCGCCCGATCTCGTCCATGATTATTAAAGACTTAGATGTCGCGTTGTGTAGAATATTCGCGGATTCCAGCATTTCCACCATAAAGGTGCTTTTCCCCTCGAAGAGATTGTCGCTCGCCCCGATACGGGTGAACAATCGGTCGATAAGGCACAGATCGGCTGCTTCAGCAGGGATAAAGCTTCCGGTTTGCGCCATGATGACCAATATCGCGATCTGACGCATATAGGTCGATTTGCCTGCCATATTCGGACCCGTTAATAGAATAAAGTTGACCGAATCCTTGTCGAGGTAAATATCATTTGGGATGAATGGTTTGCCGTTCATGTTCTGCTCGACGACAGGATGGCGGGCATTTTTGATATATAGCCGTCCTTGATCATTAAAATCAGGGCGAACATAGCTTTTCTCGTGAGCGACTCGTGCAAAGGCACAAAGACAATCGAGTATGGCCAGCTTATCGGCTAAGGTCTGAATAAGTGGGGTATAGGGGACGAGTTTTTCAAGAAGACTGTCATATAGGGCCAACTCTTTTTTAAGAATGATCTCGTCGGCGTGAAGGATAAAATCCTCTTTAGCTTTCAATTCTTCGGTGTAGTATCGCTCAGCATTCGCTAGTGTTTGTTTTCGAATAAAATGGCTAGGGACTTTATCAAGTTGGCTGGTGGTCACTTCAAGATAGTATCCAAATACCCGATTGTAGTTGATCTTGAGGTTTTTGATACCTGTTTCTTCGCGAAGCCGAGCTTCCATATCGATGATCCATTGTCGATTGTTGGTCACATCATTAAAGAGTTGATCGAGCTCTTCATCCACGCCACGTCGGACAAAGCCACCCTGATTAAGCAGGGCAGGTGGGTCGTCTGTAAGCGTGGTTTCGATAAGGGTGGTAATAGTATTGAGGACAGGGATCCACTCCTGAGGAAAGCAAACCAATGCCTTGGCATTTTCGTTAAGGCTTGCTAAGAGCTGAAGCAGATCAGGGAGTTCATGAAGAGATGTGCGTAGGCTAATGAGATCCTTGGGATTAGCATTGCGGTTATTGATCTTGATACCGAGACGTTCAAGATCAAAGACATTATCGAGGACTTTCATGATCTGCCGAGCTTGTGTTTGATGTTGATAAAGATAGTCCACGACATCGTGACGAGTACGAATTTCGATAATATCATACAAGGGACGAAGCAGCCATTTTCTCATGAGCCGAGCGCCCATGGGTGTTTCGGTTTTATCCATTGTCCAAAGCAATGATCCTGCTTTGCCTTGGTTATTCAGCGGTTGAAGGATCTCAAGATGTCGAAGCGTTGCGGCATTGACCCCCATAGTGGATGAGGGATCGTAATAGCGAGGTTTTTGAATGCTTTTAAGAGACTTCTTGGTGCGAACTAAATAGTCAGTAATGGACACAATGGCTGGCCATGTCGGCGCTAAGCCCTCGATGCCGATGCTTTCGAGGGATATTAACCCGAACACCGCTTTGATCTGTTGCTCGGCCTCTTTGTGGCCGATCGCGTTAACATAGACAGTATGCATCTCTTTAAATAGTTGGGGCTCGATACCACTGGGAACGAGCACTTCTCGTGCGCCCACTTTCTCGACCTCATCGAGTAAGGTTTCTTTTGAGGGGGCCGTTGTCACCCAAAATTCACCGGTAGAAATATCCACATAGGCGATACCATAGATATCTCGTTGAGGATCTTTGCAGACAGCTAATAGGAAATTGTTTTCGTCTGATTGAAGATAATTATCTTCAATCAAGGTACCAGGCGTAATGACATTGATGACTTCTCGCCGCGTAAGACCTTTGCCTGCCGTGGCTTCTTCGACTTGTTCGCAAATGGCGATACTGATATTTTGAGCCAGTAGTTTTGGAATGTAATTATTCGCTGCATGATAGGGGATACCACACATGGGTATCTTGTTGTCATGTTCATCTTTTCCACGAGAGGTGAGAGTTAAACCGAGTAGCCGAGAGGCTTTGTAAGCATCTTCATAGAACATTTCGTAGAAGTCACCCAAACGGAAGAATAAAATAGCGTCTTCATGAGCCATTTTGATCTCATAATATTGCCTCATCATGGGGGTGACAGCCATCGTTATGCGAAAATGATCGGAAGTTTTTCCTGGATCGCTTTTATGATCGGTTCGAAGCTAGCATTAACTTGATCGTCACCAAGTGCCCCGTTCTCGTCTTGGAACACCAAGGAGATCGCCCAATTGACCTTGGAATCACCATATTTTTTGCCATCATAGATATCACAAAGAATGACCTCTTTAAGAAAGGGGGCTTTTATTTTTTCTATAACCTCTAGCACGGTTGCGAAGGAGATATTCTTTTCTATCCAGAACGAAATATCACGTCGAACAGTTGGGGAGATGGCAAAGGGTTTGAACGCGACTTTCGATGAGCGATATTTGTTAAGTGTCTCGGTAAAAAGTTCCATATAGACAGGGCGAGTACGAAGATGATAGGGCTTTAAAAGTCTTGGATGGACCTCGCCCACAACAGCCAAGACCTCTTTGCCAACCCGAACCTCAAACGAGCGATGAGGGTGCAAATAGGGATGAGTGGTATTCGCTCCGAGCTGCCATTTCTTGATACCGATCTGTTTTAGGATATCTTCGATGGCGGCTTTCATGTCTAGCAGTGATATCTCGCTCGAAGCCTTTTCGGTGGTGGAGTGGCCACGAACGCCAGACCATATCATACCAGCGCGCCATGATTCATTAAGTGTCCCATCGAGTCGATGGCTGAACACACGGCCGATCTCGAAAGCTTTGATATTGGGTTCAAAATGTCGTGTGTTATAAGCAAGATGATTGATCAGACTCACAAACAAACTGGGTCGAAGGGTAGATTCGCTTTGACTAAGGGGATTCTTGATAACAACTGTCGGGTTATTGTAGACCGTCTCGGGTTCGTCGGGTCGTCCCATAGAATAGGATACGATCTCATGTGCTCCTTGGCTACGCATCAGTTCGCGAAGTTCATCGTTCACATTGTAATAGGTGGTGGGGTTACACGCACCCGAGAAGTCAGTAATAGGAGGCAATACAGCCTTAATGTTGTTATAGCCATAAAACCGACCGATCTCTTCGGCGAGATCAGCCTCACGGTAAACATCAACCTGACGCCATGTGGGCGCAATGACCTGATGTTCTTCGATGAGAAAACCCAGCCGGGAAAGGATACGTGTCATCTCAGTCGTTGCGATCGTTGTGCCCAAGAGTTGATTGATATAGTTAGGGCGAAACGGGATCGTTACGGTATTAGGTGGAGTGTCTTGAATGTCAATAATGCTTGAAGCCACCGTGCCTCCTGCATGCTCAAGAATGAGATGGATAGCGCGACGCAGGGCAGTCTCGACGGTTGTCCGATCGACGCCTTTTTCAAAACGTTGGCTTGATTCGGTTCGAAGTCCTTTAATAAAGGCGGTTTTACGAATGATGACAGGGTCAAAAAAGGCGGATTCAAGAATGATATCTTTGGTATCGTCACTAATGCCTGAATATTTGCCACCCATGATGCCGGCCAAAGCAACCGGACGCAAAGTATCGGCAATGACAAGGTTATCAGGGTTCAGGTCTAAGTTATCATCACTGAGTAGGGTCATGATCTCGTTTTGTTTTGCGTTACGGATGATCAATGTTGAATCGGTAATAAGCGCTTGGTCAAAAGCGTGAAGGGGCTGACCTAGCTCGATCATGACATAATTGGTGATGTCGACAATATTGTTGATCGACTTGATCCCGACTTGTTGAAGGCGTTGTTGCATCCAAGCAGGAGAGGGGGCTATGTTGACGCCACGGATCAAAGCGCCCATATAGCGCAGACATCGATCACCTGCTTCATTGAAGACCGTCAAAGCATCTTTATCACCCTTGGGGTTTTGGGTATAGATATCAGGGTGTGAAAGAGGAAGATCATAGAGAGTTCCGATCTCTCGGACAACACCTCGAATGCTAGCCAAATCGCCACGGTTCGGAAGGATCGCAAGGTCGATGATAGGGTCGTTTAAATTTAGCGCGTCGACGATCGGAATGCCAATCGGTGTAGTATCGGGCAGGATCATGATCCCTAGAGCATCATCGGCGAGGCCAAGCTCACGCTCAGAGCATAACATACCTTGACTCATGATACCGCGAAGAGGGGCTGTTTTTATCTTTATTCCATTAGGTAGCGTCGCCCCATTGAGGGCGACAGGGATGACGTGTCCGACTTCAACATTGGTAGCCCCTGTGACGATCTGAACCGACTCGTTGCCGATCGTTATCTGGCAAACGACAAGTTTGTCGGCATCAGGGTGACGATCGATAGACAATATCTTACCTACAACGACATGGGTAATATCTTTACCGAGATGAATGATCTCTTCGATCTCAAAACAATGTTCGAGGAGCTGATTAGCAAGCTCGTCAGTTGTGATATGCTTGGGAATATCTATCCATTCTCTTAGCCAACTTAGGGGTGTCTTCATTGAAATTGCTCCAAAAAGGCGGTGTGATTATCATAAAATAATTTAATGTTGGTGATGCCGTATTTAAGGATGGCGAGCCGCTCAACTCCCATGCCAAAGGCGAACCCACTGTATTCTTCGGGGTCGATATTCACGTTACGCAGAACATTCGGATCGACCATACCGGCACCCAAGATCTCGATCCATCCCGATCCTTTACACATCGAACAGCCTTTGCCCTTACAGATAACACACGAAACATCGGCTTCAACACTCGGTTCAGTAAAGGGAAAATAGCTGGGACGGAGGCGGATATCGCTGCCTTTTGCGAAGAATTGATCAAAGAAATGCTGCAAAGTAGCCTTTAAATGGCCCATATTAACGCCTTTGTCCACATAGAGCCCTTCAACTTGATGAAAGACGGGCGAATGGGACACATCCGCGTCACTTCGAAATACCTTGCCTGGGGTTATTGCACGGATAGGGGGCTTGTATTCCTCCATTAAATGGATCTGAACCCCAGAGGTATGGGTTCGTAGAAGTCGATTTTCGGGGGTATCGAGGTAAAACGTGTCATGCATGTCGCGAGCCGGATGATCTTTACCAAAATTAAGTGCGCTAAAATTGTAGTGATCGGTTTCGGCTTCGGGTCCCTCGGCGACAATATAACCCAAGCCTGCAAAGATCTGCTGTATTTGACGGGTGACATGGGTGATCGGGTGAAGCGACCCCTTCGTAATGCCAGAGCTAGGTAGGGTAAAATCGATACGTTCCTCGATAAGTCGGGATTCAAGCGCATCTGCTTCAAAGGAGATTGTTTTTTCTTCGAGGGTGGCGGTCATCTCAGCCTTGAGTTGATTGAGGCGAGGCCCCCATATTTTTTTATCGTCGATGGAGAGTTTGCCCAGTTGACCGAGCAAGTCCGATATCTGCGATTTTTTACCCAAAAAATTAACGCGGATCGCCTCTAACCCATTCAAATCACTGACTGCAGCCATGGTGGCGATAAAATCAGCTTGTAATTGTTGAACCGTGGTTTTCATGAGTAGAGCTATTATAGCGGACGAATGGAGATGCTCCAAGTAGCGTGGTTGGGAATGGCTTATTCGTTATTCTTCTATAATTCCAAGCCGTTTAAGCAACGTTCTTCTATATATGTCAACATTTATTGGGTAATCTTTGCCCATTCCAGGACGGATCGTTTTTTCGCCATGAGCATCTGTCTCAGGTGTGAGTATCAGTTGTAATGATGGTAATTCTATACTATTTTGCTTAAATTGTTCGTACACATCATTTCTTTGTTTGCCTACTTTGACTTTATCACTGTAATAAGGAATTCCTAACATCGATTTTGCTGACAAATTACCAATTTTTTATCAAAAATTTGGAATGACTGTTGATAATGCTTTTAGTACTTTCTGGGTGTTTTCCTTTTTTATTTCATTTTTTGATTTGGTTTGAGGTGTTTGACTAAGTGATATAACTTTGTATTTAATTATATTTTCCACAACATGTCCCCCTTTTTTCTATCGAAGATATTTGCTTTGTCTTTTCAGTTATCGGACAACTTTTTGAATAATTGCAATGAATATTCTTGATGAAAATGATACACTTAAAGGATGCAGGCCATTCCCCCCTTCCTTGAAGACATTCTTTCAACCGTAAAACGCCCGATACAATACCTTGGGCAAGAGTTAAATGTGATACGCAAAGAGCCATCAACAGACGGGATACGCATTGCATTGGTTTACCCCGACAAGTATGAGGTGGCGATGAGTAATCTGGCCGTCCAACTTTTTTATGACCGTATCAATCGTCACTCGCCCCATGTGCTTGAGCGCGTGATCATCCCCGACGAAGACATGATCGAAGCACTTCGGACACGATCGATTTTGCTATTTAGCCTAGAAACCCAACGTCCCTTAAAAGATTTTGACCTGATCGCGTTTTCTGTTTCGACTGAACTCGCGTTGACCAATGTCTTATTAGCGCTTGATCTCGCTCAAATCCCTCTCAAAGCGTCAGATCGAGACGAAACCTACCCCCTTATTATTGCCGGTGGAGGTGGGGTGATGAATCCCTTGCCGATGTCTAGCTTTTTGGATGCGATCATTATCGGGGATGGCGAGGAAGCACTCGTCGACATTGCGGACATCATTGCCAAAGTGGGGAAGGTTAAGTCATCGGCACTTAAGGCACTTGATGACAAACCCTGGGCTTTTGTTCCTTCCCTTCATGATAGAAAACGATCGTTGACGAGGGCCGTGTTCTCGGCGTTTAAAGATGATACAACGCTGATAACACCCTTGGTGCCATTGATGAAAGTCGTTCACGATCGCTATAGTCTTGAGATCATGCGTGGCTGTCCTCGGAAATGTCGTTTCTGCCAAGCCTCCTACACCAGTAAGCCGATCCGTCAAAAGTCAGCGGCGGCATTGATCGAGCAGGGAAAGGCCATTATCGAGCGAACGGGAGCAGGGGAGCTTTCGCTCGCATCACTCAGTTCAAGCGATTACAACGGGCTTATCGAATTGATCCATGGGTTGCAATCGGTATGTCAGGAAAAGCAAGTCGCGCTCAGTTTGCCGTCGCTTCGAATGGACTCCCTGACCTCGGACATGAATCTTATGATCAACCGACTGCGCGAGTCGGGCATTACCTTAGCTCCCGAGGCGGGTAGTCAGTTTTTACGCGATGTCATTGCCAAAGATTTAACACTCAATGATATTGAGGATGCGGTGAAGCTGGCCTCAAGTAATAGCGGAAAGAGCATCAAACTTTATTTCATGATCGGCTTGCCCCGTGAAACGATGGCCGATGTCGAAGCGATCAACGAGCTGGCGTTTCATTTGATCGAAACGATCAAACCTAAGAAAAATAAGATCGTGATCAATGTTTCGAGTTTTGTCCCCAAACCCTATACGCCGTTCCAATGGTGCCCACAAGATGATCGCGAGACGTTGGAACAAAAATTGAACTGCCTCAAGCGAGGAACTCGTCACCGCCAACTTGAACTTCGGTGGACCGACCCAGAATTAACATGGTTAGAAGGGCTTTTAAGTCGAGGGGATGAACGTGTTGGGGATGTGATCGAACGGGCTTTCCGAAAAGGAGCTTGTTTTGATGCTTGGTATGATCACTTTCAACCCAATTTATGGCTAGAGGCCATTCAAGAATCTGGTCTCCCAGAGAATGAATATCAGTTAAAGCGAGACCTCGATGAGCCACTTCCTTGGGGTTTTGTGGATATGGGGATTCGATCGTCTGTATTAAAAGAGGAATATCAACGATCCATGTTGGTTGAAAGAACGTAAACGATGACAAAGGTAAAAAAAAGCAAACGGTTTAAATACAATTTGGCCTCAGCGTTAAGGGTTCGGATTATTCGTGAAACCCTTCAAAAAGAAGAAGTCCAAAAAGCGAAACGTAAGGTTGAAGAAGAAAAACAAAAATTAAAAGTGATCCAAGATCATCAGCAATTTGAACATGACAAGATAATGGAAATGTACGAGGGACAACGCCCACTTGATCTAGCCGAAGTGAAACTTCGTAAACATCAAATGGAACAGTTGCAGATCAAAGAAGACGAGCAAAAAGAAGTCGTTGCCCAAGCTGAAGAAAAAGTGAAAGAAGAAGAGAAAAAACTGTTGAAAGCGATCAGAGATCGTAAAATCCTTGAAAAAGACAAAGAAAAGAAGCAAAAATTATGGAAGAAGTTAATGGAAAAAGAGGATACCAAGTTTTTAGATGATATTTCTGTGTCACGTTTCTTTCGATCAAAAGGAGGCGAAGAGTAATGGTCATTGATCAATTAGGTGTTATGCAAACGTTGCAGTTTAAGAATACGAGCAAAGTGGAAGAACCTTCTCAAAAATCGGTGTATACCGCGCAAATGGATAAACTATTCGAAAATCATAATCATGTGTTGACACGGATCCTTCAAAACGGTTTAAAGATCCCCGATCATTTAATGCAGAGAGTAAAGCGAGAGGCACCTGCACTGAAGCGTCTTTACTTCGGACTTGATAATTATTTGGTTGATCCCCAATTATTACCCAAAGACCCCGCGCAATACATGATCATCGGAACAGAAACGATGCCCATTATTGTTCCTCAGATATTTCTGAAAGACGGAAATAGTCCCGAAATGCTTTCGTCTCAGAAGATCGTGGTTAACCTAGTTGATGAAAAGAATTGGACAGAACTCGATACGGATAAGATCGTTTTTTCCGACTTTCTTCGTGCAGGATTATTGTTCTTCTCACCGAAAGAGCATGTTCGCCGTGAATCCATCAAGATGGTGCAGCAATCGGCGACCCCTTTTTTGCCCCAGCGTTCTATCCTGTTCTCTATCAAATGCAATCTTTATACGTTGTTATTATTTTCTTATCATCATCAAGAATATTTTCCTAGCCTTCAAGCTGGGATCACCGCCTATTTGAAGTTCTTGAAAGATCCTCAATGAGCATAATCTTTTCGGGACGGAAGGGTGTATCGTTTTGAGGATAGTCCTTTGAGGCCCCATATTCCTGTTCTGTTAGCCGAAGTAATCACAGCTCTTGATCCTCAGGCCGGCGATACGATCCTTGATGGGACACTCGGACGTGGAGGATATGCACAGGCGATACTGGGTCAATATCCCGAGGTCTCTCGTTACATCGGAGTTGATAGGGATCCCGAAGCCATTGAATTTGTCAAAACTCAAATTGATGATAGTCGATTTTCAGCCCTTTCAGGGAAATTTGAAGATTATCAGCAACTCCTAGAGTTGGGCGACGCCGTGCCGAACAAAATTGTTCTTGATCTAGGCGTGTCAAGCCATCAGATCGATGAGCCAAAAAGAGGGTTTAGTTTCCAACAAGAGGGGCCGCTTGATATGCGTATGGACTATGATTCGGGTTGGACGGCAGAAGATATTCTTCGACGAAAAACCGAAAAAGAGTTGGCGGATATCTTTTATATTTTTGGAGAAGAAACGGCGGCACGTCACATCGCAAAGTTCTGGGTGAATGAGCGAAAAACCTTTAAGGATTGGACAACGACGGGGTTCGCAAAGTTTTTACATCGTATCGTTCCGAGTGGTTATAATCGAAAACAACTGGCTGTTCGTCGTTGTTTTCAGGCGCTTCGTATTGTGGTTAACGATGAGTTAGGCCAACTCGAAAGAACGATCCCTAAAATGATATCTTCTTTACCTCCTAAGGGTCGGCTTGTTATCGTCACCTTTCATTCACTAGAGGATCGACTCGTCAAACATGCCTTTCAATCAGCCTCTTCATCAAATCCATCACTTGGCTTACAATATAGCAAGAAACCTATGTTACCCTCCGATGAAGAAGTTAAAGAAAATCCGCGTTCTAAAAGTGCTAAACTTAGGGGATTTATTCGATGCTGAATTTGGGGCGTTTTTTTTCGATCGTTACCATCATAACGGCGATTCTAATGGTTACGGCAGTGCTTCAATTAACGGTATATATGAAATTAGATTATCAACGCCAAGGGCTTGAAAAAATATATAAAGAGTTGGTGAGTCGTAATCAGCACCTTGAATTAGATGTTCATAAAGCGGGTGACCTTGACAAAGTGTCGGAGGCCGCGACAAAACAGTTGAATATGGTTTTCCCCGATCAGATCATTTATCTCAATGCAAAAAACTAATTTCAGAATTTGGATCCTTTTCCTCCTGATCACCTTTGCCTTCACAACCATTATTGGACGTCTTTTTTACCTTCAAGTCATCCGACATGATTTCTTTGAGAAAAAATCCAAGCAACAACATCAACGGATCATTACGATCAACCCGAATAGAGGTAATATTGTCGACCGGAAAGGGCAAATTCTTGCGACGACCTTACCTGGATATTCCATTTACCTTGATACCTTCCAAATTAAAAATATGAGCGAAACAGTCGCTCGGTTGACGCAAGCTTTGGGGCCACTTTCACCTCATTTGTTTGAACGTCAAACTCATTTTGTTTGGGTGAAACGTAAAGTAGCCCCTGAAATCAAAGAACAGTTGAAAGGTGTTCCAGGTGTTTATTTTATGGAAGATACAAAACGCTTGTACCCATTTGGTCATAGTGGCGGACAGATCATGGGGTTTGTGAATGTGGATGACGAAGGATTGAGTGGGATCGAATATGCGTTCAATCAAGAATTAAATGGCAAGGCTGGCAAAATCATCATTGAAACCGACCCGACCGGTGAGCCCATTTTTAGTTTTAACCAACATGGCAAAAATGCAAAGACCGGTAAAACCGTTAAACTTACGATCGATCATGTTGTTCAGTCTATTGCGGAGATCAATCTGCAAACCATGGTTGATAAAGTCCAGGCGGATTCAGGCCTCGCGATCGTGATGGACCTCAAAGATGGTTCTATTCTGGGCATGGCCAATTATCCCTACTTTGATCCAAACAACTATTCTCAATACAGAAGTGCGGATATCTTTCAGAATAAAGGGGTTTCGATGGTGTTTGAGCCGGGGAGTGTGATGAAATTATTTACCGTTGCTGCCGCTATTGAAGAAAAACAGATCAAATTAACCGATCGTATATATGTGCCAAGCCAACTCGTGGTTCAAGGAACGATCATTGAAGAGGCTCATAACGAAGGATCGGGGAACAGATCAGTTCTAGAGATCCTTGCAAAGTCATTAAACGTTGGTGCGGCTAAAATTGGTTTAATGCTTGGCCCCCAGAAACTACACCACTATCTATCTCTTCTTGAGTTTGGGAAGCGAACTGGCTTGGGGATCGGTGGTGAGAGTTCGGGGATTTTGTGGCCCTCAAAATTGTGGCGTCAAGTCGATTTGTCGCGTATTGCCTTCGGATACTCTGTTTCGGTAACGCCGATTCAATTATTAAAAGCGGTTTCTGCTTTTGGGAACGATGGGGTTCTTGTTGACCCATACATTGTAGACGATGGGACCAATCATCAAAAACATCGCTCAAGGGTTTTTTCACCTCAAACAGTTAAGGTGATGAAGGAAGCGATGATCAACATTGTAGAGAACGGAACTGGGGAACAGACACGTATAACAGGGTTCTCTGTCGGAGGGAAAACAGGTACTGCTCGTCGATTTGTCCAAGAAGCGAATGGGTATGTGTTCGGTTCATACAATAACTCTTTTTTAGGGCTCTTTCCTGTTAGCGAACCTCGTTTCGCTATGATCGTGATCATCACTAATCCCCGAACAACGATCTTTGCCTCTCAAACAGCCGTTCCTTGCTTCAAAGGGATCGCGCAGCAACTACTTCGCTATTATCGAATTAAGCCTGATGCCTTGCCAACTCAAGACGCAAAAGTGAGGACGTGATACAATTTTGTCTAATATGAGATCGATAAAATCGATAGCCGTGATCGCTGGGGGTACGTCTTTAGAACGAGCGATATCCCTTCGCTCAGGCGCGAATGTGCTTAAGGCCATTGTTTCTTTAGGATACTGCGCTAGATTGGTTGACCCTTCATGCGAAGAAATTGACTCTCAAGAGTTCGATTTTGCATTTTTAGCCCTTCACGGTAAAGGAGGGGAAGATGGTTCCATCCAAGGACTACTCGAATGGAAAGGGATACCCTATTCAGGTTCGGGTATATTAGCTTCAGCGATAGCTTATAATAAAATCGTAACAAAAAAATTATTATTATCTGAGGGGTTGCCAACGGCTGCATTTATTGAACTTCATTCTGAAAAAGATATCGATCAAGTGACAGCCTTTCCTGTTGTTATCAAGCCAGCCTTAGAAGGCTCGAGTATCGGGGTTCATCTAGTCTCAAGTGCTGATGAACTTCGTTCTCGATATCGGGAAATGTCGCAGCAGTTTACCCATTTGTTTGTTGAAACCTATTTAAAGGGAAGGGAGATCACCGTTAGCCTTATGGGTGAACGGATATTCCCAATCTTAGAATTGGTTCCCAAAAATGCCTTTTACGATTTTGAAGCAAAATATACAGCAGGGATGACGACCTTTCTTCTTCCTGCCCCCTTAAAGAAAAGTCTTGAAACGAAAATTAAGGAATTAGCAAAAAAAGTCTACGATCTTGTGGGTTGTCGGGGGGCAGTCCGGGTTGACATGATCATTGATAAAAATAATTCACCCTTTATCCTTGAACTCAATACCATTCCAGGAATGACAGACACCAGTGACCTTCCGGCTCAAGCAAAAGCGGAGGGGCTTAATTTTGAAACGTTAGTTCAACAGATCATTGATGCGTCGTTATAAGGTTCGTTGGTGGTTTTGGATATGGGTTTTACTTCTAATTCTCTCAGTTTATCTTATTTTAACCCGTCCGGAGTTTAAACTAAAAACAGTCGTGATTACTGGGACGAATTTTGTCGATAAACAGTGGGTTTTTCAAGTTCTTCACCCCACATCAAAAACAAACTTAGTTTTTTATCCTCGCTTTCGAATGAATCATCGACTTCAAAAAAAGATACCCCCGATAAGTCGAGTGAAATTCCATGTTAATCTCTTTACTCGAACCCTTACGATTAAAGTGATAGAGCGATCCTCTTTTGCGTCCATTATTTCTTACCCTTTTAATTATATTGTTGATAAAGAGGGCGTTATCCTTAATATTAATCAACATCAACAAGTCCAACCCTATGCTGCGCCTCCAACGCTCCCCTTAATAACAGGAATATCCGATGAACAACTTAAAAACAAGGTTCGCTTGCACCCGTATTATCGATATTTGCTAAAAGGAGCTATCGCAACCTTGATCGACTTGTTCGGCAAAAATGGAATCAAATTCAATATTTCAGATGTTCGTGATATTCGTGTATTGACCAACGATTTGATCGAACTTAAATTGGGTGACACGGAGCGAATGAATGATAAGCTAAAAAGTCTTCGTTCCATGATGTCGGATACACTGAGTAATAACGAAAAAGTGGAATATATGGATGTTCGTTACCCTGATTATCCGGTGTTAAAGTTCTATGGTGATTGGGGTTCAAAGAGAATGGTCGTTCAAACAAAAACGGCGGTGGTGACGATTAATGAATCCGAAACACCTGTGGAGGTTATCAGTGTCGCCACTGCCAATCTACGTGAATAAAGACTGGTCGCTTTTTCTTGATCGGGATGGCGTTATCAATGTTCGACTTATCGATGAATATGTCCGTCATCCTGATGAGTTTTTATTAACGTTTGGAACCGAATCGGCTGTGCGGACTTTTCGGGCTATTTTTAAATATATTCTTGTGTTCACCAATCAGCAGGGGGTTGCTAAGGGGGTCATGACGATGTCCGATCTTGAAGCCGTTCACGCCAAAATGAATAAACAGTTGGCAGGTCAGATCGATCGAATATATGCTTGCGTCCATCATCGAGACGAGCATTGTTCATGTCGCAAGCCTAATACCAAAATGTTGGAGATGGCCAAGTCCGAATTCCCCGATATTGATTTCAAGAAAAGTTTGATGGTGGGTGACTCTAGAAGTGATATGATCTTTGGGAAACGGGTCGGTTGCGTGACGGTAATGGTTTGTGCCACTGGTCAAGATCCTGCCCCCGAAGCGGATTACGTTGTCGCCTCTTTATCTGAACTGGTGGACCGTCTCGTGGTACAATAATTCATCTAATGGTCTCGTTATCCACTTTTGTTAATAAATTGACTAAACGCACACGTATCGTTAAAGAAAATGTCGTATATATGATCGATCTAGGGTCATCTTCTGCCAAATGGGTAACCGTTGAATTACGTGGGAATCAAGGTTATAAAGCGATCGATTTGAGAACGGTGGCGTGGACCCAGCCTTTGTTCCATAAAAAATCATTGATGAAAAAACCGATCCAAGAAGTTCTTTTCAGATCCCTTCGAGAATTAGAGACCCGTTTTCATTTATTAGCCGATGACCGCAGAGCCTTAGTCGCATTACCTATGGCAATTTATCAAACGAATAAAATAACCGTTTCCATTCGTATTGAGGCCGGGCATATTCGACAAGAACATAAAATAGAACTCATTAATCGGGCTCAAGAATCTTGCAAAGATATGGTCGTGTTACATGCCATTCCTACACGATACTACGCTAATAAAAGGGCGACCAAAGATCCCATCGGTATGGAAGCGACTGATTTCGCGATGGATGTCATGTTGGTGGGTTGCGAGGAAAGTCTTTATGAGGATTTTAGACAGATCTTCAAGGAACTCAATATTCACGTTGTTAAATATGTCGCCCCCCCACTCGCCTTTGTAAATTATTTTTTGAGTCGAATGAATGTAAAAATGATGAATCCATTGGTTTTTGATCTGGGGGGAGAGGTCGCTTATTTGTATAATATTCGTGATGGACTGTTAGGTCATTTTCTTTCAGTTCCCTATGGAAGTGAGCTGATGACTCGAGATATCTCTGCGGTCCTTCGAACCGATAAATCAACCTCAAAGCGACTCAAGGAAGATTATGTTGACCCCGATCGTGAACGGGGCGGAACGAATAATTCAACACATCTAAATGGGATACAGATCGATCTCGATACCCTTAATGATGTGGTGTTTTCTCGATACTCGGAACTCCTAAAGGTGATCGAAAAACTACCCCATTTTGATCAAATGCGTGATGTGTCATCACACGTTATCCTGCTTGGTTTGGGTCACCCCCAAGGTGCGGCCAAGTGTATTCAAAGCTTATGGCATATTCAAGTGCTTGATAGTGATGATGATGCCTTGGCAAATCGCCCCTATATTTCGGCCATTGCTCTCGTGGATTATTGTATCAATAATGATATCGTTCTCCCTAACCTCTCTCATCGTCGCCAAACCTTGAAACATCGGCTCTTTCAAGTGGTTGAAGATTTGTTCTGAAGCGACTATACTTTATATATTAAGTGACGATTAGCCAAAAGGAGTCAGGTGATGAAAACAGAACCTATGCAATATACAAATATTAAGGTCATTGGAGTCGGTGGTGGTGGCAATAATGCGATCAATCGGATGATCTCCGCTGGTCTTGATGGTGTAGAGTTTTGGTCGGTTAACACAGATGCCCAAGCATTACACGCTTCGTTAGCAGAAAACGTAATGCAGATCGGTACAAACGCGACACAAGGGCTGGGCGCAGGCGCAGATCCTCAAATTGGCGAAAAGTCAGCCCTTGAGAGTATCGATGATGTTAAAAAGTCGATAGAAGGCGCCAATATGATCTTTATTACGGCAGGCATGGGCGGTGGTACCGGTACCGGTGCCTCGTCGGTTATTGCAGGTATAGCGAAGCAGGCAGGTGCACTTACGGTGGGTGTTGTGACAAAACCCTTTCGCTTTGAAGGACCTATTCGTATGCGTCAAGCTGAAGCCGGTATCGATAAGCTTCGAGGCGAAGTCGATGCGTTGATCGTGATCCCAAATGATAAACTGCTGCAAGTCGTTCAACAGACGACCTCACTCAAAGATGCCTTTCTGATCGCCGATGATGTGTTACTTCAGGGGGTTCAGGGTATCGCCAATATGATCACTAAACCAGGTCTGATCAATCTTGATTTTGCTGATGTCCGACGGATCATGACCAACGCGGGTTCGGCCATGATGGGGATTGGAAAAAGTAGTGGAAGTCATCGCGCTATTGAAGCCGCTGAAGCTGCCATTAGCAGCCCACTTCTTGAGGAGTCCATTACTGGGGCAACGGGCGTCATTCTCAATATTGCTGGCTCAGAGAGCCTAACTTTACATGAAGTTCAAGCCGCCTGCGATCTAATTTTTGAATCCTGTGATCCCAATGTTCATGTCATATGGGGGACTGTATTGGACGAAGAATTAAAAGATGAGGTTGTTGTAACGGTTATAGCAACGGGTTTTAAACCAAAGGACAATCTTGCTTCGGTTGATAAGTCCGTTTTTCGTGCACAATCCAATGAGTTCTCAACTCCAACGGCGACAAAGCTTAGTGGATTTGATGATGATCCCGAACCCGACTCTGAGGGGGGAAAAGCGTATAAAATGCCCTCATCTATTCTGCAACCGATTATTGATGGTGAGGATGATGACGATTTTGACGATGATGAATTGGTCTCTCCACCTGGAGGGTTCGCCCATGTCGAAGCTAAATCAATCCCAGAAACTCAACGTGAAGAAGATGGATTATTCGATGTTCCTTCTTTTTTAAGAAATTTACGACGAAAAAAATGAACAGGCATTGGCCTATTGTTTTGGGGGTGTTATTTTCTCTTTCAAATGCATCAACACCGCTAGATGCTAATGCGCAAATGGGCCTGATCGACGATCTTCAAGAACAAGTTGAGAGCCTTCGAAACGATCTGAAAGTTATAGAAATAAGACAGAATACGGGGGCAGCGCTCTTTAAGCTGAATGGCGATATTTGTGCAGTTTTGAGTCCTAAGGGTGACGATCGATTTACGGCTACCCCTCGTTTTTCTTATGTCAATGACCGCAATGCCTATCGTTTTTCGTTGAGTGTTGCTGGCTTTGATACCCCATCCTCATCGCTTCAGCCCCTTCTTTTTTTTGAGGGGTCTGCAGATTATTCCTTTCCCCAAATAGGAAACATGAATGCTATGCTTTCAATGGGGCCTCGCGAGCAAATTAATAGTTTGGGGCAGGTTGACTCTTTTCCGGGGAGTCGGCTTCGCTTGGCTCCTTCGATCGTTCCGGTTTGGTTCTCGGTGGATCGTCTTCCTGCTGGATCATCTGTGATCGCCATGGGGACAGATATTCAGCTTGCTGCCCTCGATAACCTGATCGACTTCAATTGGCAAAAACGCTATGGTGAAGATCAGAACTGCGATATTCTAGGGTTGTCAGTGATACTTGGCTCCAATCAATTTACGGGACGCTTTACACTTGGTTTCGATCATGCGTCTACAGCGTTGGCATGGAGCTGTGATTCATTCGCGGGATCTCGGCTTATGTTTAAAACGCTAGCTT
Organism: uncultured Candidatus Marinamargulisbacteria bacterium; assembly: GCA_903897765.1. Lineage (GTDB taxonomy): Bacteria > Margulisbacteria > Riflemargulisbacteria > GWF2-35-9 > GWF2-35-9 > CAIWAN01. The sequence goes on from CAIUCY010000126.1 coordinate 17,803, forward strand.
TGGGGGCAGCGGGAGTTTCATCTGCATTGGGAGATACATTTAAAGAATCAAGTGCCATTGATGTTTTAGGCTTTCCCCTAGAGAATGATACGACTTATTGCGCGATCGTTATGGATAAGTTGTTTTCCGACTGGGGGATGGCCCTTGATCTGAAGAATCTTAGTAACCAGCAAACGATCAAGTCTAAGTTGTCCTATAATGTCTCACTAAGCGATCAAGTATCCATTATCCATGAGGTTTGGTACGCAAATTCCCCTAAGGGGAACGATATTCGCGCATTAATGGGGTTAAAGTTACTTCTTTGATCGAACGGTCGATCGGCGGACAACTTTCTTTTGAAGGTCTTGAAGCGGCTGCTTGATCCCCTTCGAATCACGACCATCATGATATTCGATCTGGATCGGACACCCAATGTATCCAAAGGCCTCTCGAAGCTGTTTGATGATAAATCGAGTAAACGGGGTTTTAAAAACCTCCGTTTTATTGACGAAGGCGAGGAATTTTGGATAGCTGACCGATTTATCTTGTCGAAGATAATGAACCCGACCTTTACCGGAGCGAATAAGGGGTTGTTGCGTTCGCTCACTAACCCGTTTCATAAAATCATTGAGTTCTTTGTGGGGGACATGTTGTCGTCGATTCGCATGGACGGTCTGGATGAGATCGTATAGCGAATTAAGGCGTTTTTTCGTGACAGCGGAAACAAAGATGATAGGGGCATACTCGAGGAACATCAGCTTGTGATAAACGTACTCGGTGTAACGATCGATCGTGTTGCCATCTTTGTTTTCCACCAGATCCCATTTGTTTACCACAATAA
>CAIUCY010000127.1 GCA_903897765.1 uncultured Candidatus Marinamargulisbacteria bacterium
ATCGCAGTCAGTTGCGGTAGCCTATGGGATGGCTGTGATAATAATTTGCCATTTTCTTGTTATCGTTGTCATACCTCGCGATCAAAATATCATCAAACCACGTCAGGATGTTTTGACGGAAGTCATCAAGGCTGGTCTCAATCCAGTCCCGAACCGCAATGCGAGCTGCTGCCCCCGACAACGTACACGCATAGAACGTGTCAACCTTCATGCTTGCAGCTTTTTTGTGTTGGGCACTGGCTACCGAATCGATAAGATTGGCGATACTTTTCTCGTCAGGTTGATCCAGAATATCGATTTCGTCGAGTGATGTATTGTTTCGAGTCCAGTAAACCATGGCCGTATCGGAACCAAAGTTTTTTCGGTTCGTAAACTTGAATCGCTCTGTTTGTTTGCCTTTTGTATCTATTTCTGTTTGCATCTGCCCATTAGTCATTAACCAATTAAGGCCTTCTACATAAGTTCGAGCGCAATTCGTACAAATATTGGCATTCATATTGCCAGAAAGGTCGTAGGACTCCACAGCATTAAAATTAAACGAGACCAATGCACACCCGCTTGATTGCCCCTCTGGCACACGCTTTATCATGCCATGAGGGCTATCTTCAACGGGGAAATCATTATTGCCACAAATAGAGCATTTTTTAGAAGAAGCAGATAATTTCTTCCCTTGTTCAATATTATATTTTTCAATAATCGCATCAACTACAACCAATGATTCGTGAATCCGTTTATCCTTTAGCCGAAAAGCAATATTATTCCCGCGTTCTTTTTCGGGAATTTGTTCTTCAAATGCAGAAAGAGCACAGTCTACACCATTACTCTTGTTGCCTTCATAAAAACGAAGAACAGGTTGAATTTCAAGCAAGTCTTTATATTGCTGGATCTTATCCAGAAATAAGGCGTGTTTTTTGGTGTCTTCCTTATATCCTAGGACCTCTTCGACTTTATCCACCAATAAGCGAGCCTTGCCCTTCTTTGCGGTGATCGCTTCTGTCGTCGTCATTTGTTTATCAAAAGCAACAAAATCGACAAAGCTCCCGTCTTCACGGATAACGAGGTCAATCGAAAAAGGCTCTTCCTTGAGCGCATTATGAACAATTTTATCTCTAGATTTATCTGTTCTTAACTTTGATCCCAATTCACTGAGTTCTTGAATCATGGCAGTGCCTTGTGTTGGGGTTCAAGCGTTGAAACTGCCTTATCTTCGGATAAAAGCTTCATCTGATTAATGGCAACATGATTTAATCGAATCAAGCGTTGTGACTGTGGCATTGACTCCCCTATATAAAGCGCGTTTATATTCTCCAAATTCGATAAACAAATCAACTGAGCGATATTTGCCTCATCACGAATATTTCCTTTTTTATCCCGATTCTTATCCCGCCAATCCTTTGCTGTCATACCAAATAACGCCATATTTAACACATCGGCTTCTAGGGCATACACTAAGCTAATTTGCTCTTTTGTTAATTCTGGTGGAACAAGATGCTCCTTGATAGCCTCCGTATGAATACGATAGTTTATTTTTGCGAGATTGCGCTTAATATCCCAACCAAGTTGTTTCTTTTCTTCATCCTTTAACCGCTGAAATTCTTTAATCAGATATAACTTGAACTGTGGGGAAATCCACGAAGCAAATTCAAACGCTATATCTTTATGGGCATAGGTACCGCCATATTTTCCAGCTTTTGCCATGATCCCTTTAGCGTTCGTTTTTTGAACCCATTGTTTCACCGACAAGATGAATCGATTGAGTCCAGCTTGGTTCTTAATTCCCTCGAATTCGGGGGAATTAAAACGTGGGTTATACATCTCTTCCCAAATACCCAGAAATTCAATCGTATTTTTATTGCGCAACCACTTTTCGATCAGGGAAAGTCCATTCTCAAGCGTCCTGACCATATCGGTTAAGGAAATATAGTCCGATTCATCCTGCTGGAAATAAGATATTTCCGCTCCAAGCACGCTGATTTTTGTCATTCAGGCACCTCCTCAGTCAATTCGTTTTGATTAAAATCATAAAGCGCCGTTGACGTCTCGCCATTTATCTTTTGTCGTAAGTGTGTGGCGGTCATCATCTTGTCGTTTTCGGAAACCTCGCAATTCAGGACACCCTCAACGACAGCTACATCATAGAAAAAAAGGGGAGAGGGCTTGCCCGCTTCATTATAAAATATATCGAACAACATGCTGCCAATGGGAATGAGCGCATTAATCGGTTCTTCAGTTCCATTGGGTTGCTCAAATTCGGCAGCGAACTCCCGCGTTCCCAGAAAAGGGCGGCGCCAACACTGGCCCTTTTTCACTCTCCGCTGAAACATTTCAACGTATTTATTAAAAGCAGGAATATACGATTTTACGTCTCTAGACTCAGTATCATCGATAAATATTGACGCTTCGATAATGTAGGCGACATCCCTTAAGATGATGCTATTTCGCTGGGCTCGTTTCTCTTCGATGACAATAGGCGTCTTGTTTTGTTTCGAATTAATTTCATTACGCTTAACCGAAAAGAACTTAACGGGATTTAATACCAGAACACGTCGAACATACCACTTAAACTCTGGCTTCCAAAGAATAGAATCGAGTATTCCTCGAGCTGCCGAAGGCGTCATGCAGGGGTAAGTCATACGCTCCACCTTCAAATCAGGTCGAGTAAAGCAAGCAAATTCCCCTGTCACTTTCACGCGAACCACCTGTTTATCTAACATAAGCCCTCCTTTTATACAATCCAAATGGGATCATTCGTTATTTCCGTTTTAAGGCCTGTATTCTCATTATACTCACCTGTCCATATTCTTAGCCCAGGGGTGGTGGGTGCATAAAAGGCACTTAGCTTATTGAGTGCATTCGCATACAACTGGACACAATAGGGCTGAATGTTACGATAATCAGAAGAGGATAAATACGCCTTATATTTTATTTCTTCATATAACATCATAGCTGCATCATTATAGTCTTTAATAAAGACAGTTTCTGTCTGTTGATCGATCAAACGATAACGATTG
>CAIUCY010000128.1 GCA_903897765.1 uncultured Candidatus Marinamargulisbacteria bacterium
CCTTGTTTTCTATAACCGATTATTGCACTGCTACGTGCTTATTGATCTTAAGCGAGATAAATTAACACACCAAGACTTGGGACAAATGCAAATGTACGTAAACTACTTTGACCGCTATATTAAAACGGAAACAGAGTCCCCAACAATCGGGATTGTGTTATGCCATCAAAAGCATGATGCACTCGTAGAATTAACGCTACCAAAAGGCTCTAATATCTACGCCTCAGAGTACCAGCTATATTTGCCAAGCAAAGAAGAATTACGTCAACGCTTACTTGAATGGAGCGCAGGGGAAGATAATGGGAAGTAGATTCACCAAAGCCCATATTACGCAGATTGGGGAACATCTTCAGTCACTCACCAAGAAAGCTATTCAAGCATACGAAGATGAAGTTAACGCTATTATCCTCAGCAAAACTAACAACACCAATCGAATTAAGGTTGTGTTTCACCAAAGACAGCTTCGTCCTAAAAACGGCCGTTTTACGAGATACCTAACAACTACGACCACCGCACTCCCGCTGTGGGGCAGACATCGACACATTGACCACAGCCATCACAGGTTGACTCAGCGAGTGACTTCCCGAGTTGAGGGGCGATCCGTGAACCGAATCCTCGGCCAGTATAGCCCAACGCGTGGAATTGTTTGACCTCGTCACATACCCGAACACAAGCACCACATTGAATACATTTATCGGTTTCTAGTGTTATTTTGGGATGAGTACTATCTTTTTTAAACGTTCGATGTTCACCAACCAGAGACTGTTTCGCCATCACTGCATCACTCTCGATCCGAAGATCACAGGTATCGACAACCGAACAGCCACAGGCTAAGCACCGCTGCGCTTCTGCTATCATCGCAGCGTTGGGGACGCACCCTTCGAGATCGATAAAGGAATGTCGTCTCGACTCCACGGTCGGCGTTGGGATCGTCAAGCGCTGCGCTTTGGGGAACGCCGAAAACATCTCGTCCGGTAAGCTATCTAAGTTGCCACAGTTTGAGCTAAAGATCGGCCTTTCACCGACTTGGGGCTGCCCCGTCAAGAACTGATGCAGTCTCGTTGCAACCTTACGGGCACTGGCAACCGCTGTCACCACAAGGTCTGACCCAGTCACACAATCTCCGGCCATAAAAACATTTGAAACATTAGTATTCATTAAGGTTTTGTCGACCGTTTGTCCGATCGCCATCACCACCGAGTCCACCTCAATAACCGTTTCACTTCCTTCGAGGGGGACTGGCCGGCGTCGCCCCCGTTCATCAGGGTCTGATAACACCATACGGATCAGCGTGACAGCTAGTCCGGTATCCCGTTGTTCAATCCGGATCGGGTTAAACAAAAACGCCATCGTGACGCCCTCTTCTTGCGCGTCCTGGATCTCGTCCTTAGCGGGCATTTCCTGCGCAGAGCGACGATACACCAATGTGGTCTCGATACCCAGACGGATCGCCGAGCGAGCCGAATCCATCGCGGTATGTCCGCCCCCAACGATCAGGGTTCGTCGGCCTAAACGCGGGTCACGGTTTTCGCGAATGGCTTTGAGCACATCCAACGCACCATACACACCATCTAAAGTCTCACCCGTGATCCCCATCATCGATGAAGTGGCCGCCCCCACCGCGATGAGATAGGCATCGGCTTTAATGTCAGATAGCGACTGTATTGTCTGTGAAAACTGACAATGAATCCCCAATCGAGTGGCGAGTTCATCGATCTCGATGTCGATAATCGCATCGGGCAACCGATACGCCGGAATGCCATAGCGAAGCATCCCGCCTGAGCGAGCTTCTTTATCAAAAACGGTTATAGTATGGCCCTGTAAGGCTAAATAATACGCGGCCGTCATTCCTGCGGGGCCAGCACCAACGATCGCGACTGACTTGCCTGTTGTTGGGAGTTTGTCAGGATAGAACGGCCCTCCCTGTTTTCGCTCATCTTCAGCAATGATGCGTTTGGCGTAGCCAATTTGAAGGGGGGTGTCGACACGATTACGCCGACATACGGCCTCGCAAGGCCGCGGACATACCCGACCTAAAATATCGGGGAATGGGGCTTGTTCTCGGATAAGTGCTGCGGCCTCGATAGACTTTCCCTCTGCCTCAAGAGCCAGAAAACCCTCGATATCGATCTGGGCTGGACATCCCGTCAAGGTACATGGCGCGACACAATCGCCAAAATGGTCTGAGAGCAGCAATTCAAGCGCTTTCTTCCTCGTTTCCAAAGCATTCGGACTGTTCGTCTCGATCTCCATATCTGCGGTTATGGCTGTTGCACAGGCCGGAACGATTCGTTGTAAGGGCGCTACTTCCTCAACCACACAAACAAAGCAACTCCCCCAAGGCTTTAAGGCTTTGACATGACATAAACTGGGAATGTGTATCCCTGCCCGATTCGCCACCTCTAGGATCGTTTCCCCTTCCTTAAAATCGAGGACTTGTCCGTTTATCTTCATGAAACGACTCCCGTTGACACCGTGACGGCCCCAAAGCGGCAAACCGATAAACAGACGCCACATTTTGTACAACACGACTCGTCGATAATATGGCAACCTTTGGGGGCTCCCTGAATACAGGAGACGGGGCATCGTTTGGCACACAGCGTGCAACCCGTACACAACTCGGACTTAATGTTATAACGGATCAACGCTTTACAGACATGGGCGCGACACTTTTTCTCAACAATATGTTCGAGGTATTCCTCTTTGAAATATTGAAGGGTTGTCAGCACGGGATTGGCCGCGGTCTTACCAAGCTGACATAACGAGGCCTTACTGATCTGGGTCGATAGATCGAGCAATTCATCGATATCGGAAAGGTCGCCCTTTCCCTGAGTGATACGAGTTAAGATCTCGAACATGCGTTTGGTGCCAATTCGGCAAAAGGTACATTTTCCGCAGGATTCGTTTTGGATAAAATTGAGGAAATATTTGGCAATATCGATCATGCAGGTGGCCTGATCCATCACGATCACCCCACCTGAACCCATGATCGCCCCGGTTGCTTGTAAGTCTTCGTAGGTAAGCGCGGTATCAAGAAGGCTTTCTGGCACACATCCCCCTGAGGGGCCGCCCATTTGCACGGCTTTGATCGGCGATCCTGAAGAGGTTCCGCCGCCCAATTGCTCGATCATCGTTCGAAGAGAGGTTCCCATCTCAACCTCGACCAGCCCTGGATACTTTACCTTGCCGGCTAATGAGAACACTTTGGTCCCCCTGCTTTTTTCTGTACCTAATTTTGAAAATGCCTCGGCACCATGACGAACGATCCACGGTATAGCCGCTAAGGTCTCAACATTGTTAATGGTTGTGGGTTGCCCCCAAAGACCTGACTGGGCAGGGAAAGGGGGTTTGAATCGAGGCATCCCTCTTTCACCCTCCATCGAAGCCATCAAGGCGGTTTCTTCGCCACAAACAAAAGCGCCCGCACCTTCTTTTATCTCAAGAGAAACATTTCCAAGCTTCCCCGCAGCGCTCACCTCAGCTATCGCATGACGAAGACGTTTAATGGCAAGTGGATATTCGGCACGGATGTAAATATAGGCCGATGTTGCCCCGGTAGCATGAGCCGCGATAAGCAATCCTTCGATAACCCGATGAGGATCACCTTCAAGAACTGCCCGATCCATAAATGCCCCCGGATCACCCTCATCGGCATTCGCGATGACCACCTTTGGACTCGAGGGATTATTCAGGGCGAATTGCCATTTAAGACCTGTAGAGAACCCTGCCCCCCCTCGGCCTCGAAGCCCAGATTCTTTGATCATAGTGACCACATCCATCGGCGAAAGGGTTCGCGCTTTTTCTAGGGCGATATACCCTCCCCGATCAATATACTCACTTATACTCTCTGGATCGATCAGGCCACAATTCTCTAATACAACACGTTGCTCTTGCCCCAGTCTAGACGAGGAGGAAGGCTTGGTGGCTAAAAGGGTTCGAAGCAGTGTCGCAACATCGACTGGCTTAACCTGATAAAACACACCCTTTAGCTTGCTGTCTTGAAAAACCTCCACAATAGGTTCTTGATAGCAATGTCCGTTACAGGAGGTTTTGCGTAGTTGAATGTGTTGCGGGTCGATCTGTCGAAGCAATTCATCGTAGACCGCTTGGGCGCCCGCCGCAATACCACATGTGCCTAGTCCCACGGTAATCGTGATCACAACCCAAATCCCTTCGTCTTTAATAATTCTTTGACCCGTTCTGGTGTCACCTGACCAAACACGTGACCATCGATCATGACAGCGGGGGCCAACGAGCAACAGCCCAAACACGCCACTGTTTGAAGGGTAAATGATCCATCGACGGTTGTCTCCCCTACCTCGATCGACAAGGCGGACTTGAAAGCATCGACAATATGCTCGGCTCCTTTAACAAAACAAGCTGTCCCCATACACACCTTAATGGTATGAACCCCTTTTGGGGTAAAGGTGAACTGCGAGTAGAAGGTTGCAACACCATAAAGTTGATTTGCTTGCAAATGGTGTGCTTTTGACGCGATAGCCTCAAGCAAAGGGATCGGGATATAGCCCTGTTCAGTCTGAATCGCTTGAAGGATAGGGATAGCATAACGCGTTTCGTCTCCGAAACGTTGCAAAAGCTCTGTGGCCAAATTGCTCCATGAGGGTGTCATATTAGCCGAAATTATATCATTTTTATTTATTTAATTGGAAAACAGACGGAATTTAATATACTATAAAATATCGATATTAACGATCAACGGAGGTTGACATGGGTTGGCTCTTTCAAATCATTAAGCACCTGTTACGTCCACCGTCGGATACACTCTCGACAAAACCGGTATTAGGCATGGTTCAAACGCGTAAAGAGGACATGATGGCGTCTATCGGAACCCTTTTGGATCGATATCGTGTCGCTGCCCTAACTGAGCGCAAAGAAAAGATCCTTTTTGACTATATTGATGACCCGAGGGATATCATTATGGACTACAAGCCGACCGTGCTTTCCCCTAAAAAGTTCTTTTTCCCCCAAGAAGAGGTTTTTCTCGAATATACGACAAATGGAAAAATAAACCCCAAGATCGACTTTCAAGACACGGTGCTATTCGGCATTCGACCCTGCGATACAAATGCCATCAAAATCCTTGATGAAGCCTTTAGTGAAAGCAACGGAGACCCAAATTACTTAACGAAACGTGAACATACCGTGGTCATTGCTATTGATTGTCATAAACTTTGTGACGAACAAGGGTTTTGTTACAAAACCCATAGTCAAAATGTGACGGGAGGGGCCGACCTCCTTCTGTATGATATGGGTGATGATTTCGCAATAAAGATATTTACTCAAAAAGGGAAGGATTTCACAGACACCTACCTTAAAACAAAACCGCTCAATGATGCCCTCTTTCAAACTTATAATGAATTAAGACAGGACGCGTTCAAAGACCTGAAACCTTTTCCCCATCTCGAATATCTCCCTGAAATATTTGAAAATCAAAAAGATCATCCTTTTTGGGCGTCAGAAGCCAAGCGATGCCTAAGTTGCGGTTCCTGCATCTTCGTTTGCCCGACCTGTTATTGTTTTGACGTCGCCGATGAGTTTGCCCTTAACTTGCAAGAAGGCCAGCGTATACGTCGTTGGGATGCCTGTATGCTACATAGTTTTGCCAAAGTTGCTGGTGGGGAGAATTTTAGAGAAGAAACACAGAATCGTGTTCGTCATCGAATCAACAAAAAGTTCAATTATCTAATGAGCAAGCATGGTCAATCCGGCTGTGTGGGTTGTGGGCGATGCGTTCGCGCCTGTCTCGTCAAGATCAGCCCTAAGGTTATTGCCGAAACGTTGATCGCTGATAATAATGTGATCGAGGGATCAGAACCTGATGTACAACCCCTCGAAACTCACGATATCAAGGAACGAGACATTCGCCTCTACGTTCCTGAAAAAGCGACCCTCACTCAAATCGTTAAAATGACCGAAAAGGAAACCTTTTACGAAGTCGAGTTAGCGAGTGGCCGCCCCTTGGGACATGATCCCGGACAGTTTGTTCAGGTTTCCCTTCTCGGCATTGGTGAGGCGCCCATTTCGATATCATCCGAACCTAGCCATGAACCTCGATTCGAGCTATGCGTTCGTGATGTGGGTGATGTGACGCATAAGATGAGCGAGCTAGCTGTTGGCGACACCCTCTATATTCGAGGGCCCTTTGGCCATGGGTTTGACGATGACATCCTTGAACGAATGGAAAACAAACATCTTGTATTTATTTCGGGGGGGTTGGGATATGCCCCCATGCGATCACTGGTTAATCTTGTGCTAAAAACACCCGATCATTATAAAAAGATCTCGATATTAAATGGCTGCAAAACGCCTAAAGACCGTCTATTCAAAGATGAGCTTGCCAACATTAGTAAGATGGGTGGAAATATCGAATTATTGGAAACCGTGGATTGTGCCGATGAAACATGGACGTGCGGCGTAGGGGTTATCACCACCCTCATCCCCACACTCGATATGGTTCCCGAAGAGACTATCGCCATCATTGTGGGGCCTCCGATCATGTATAAATTTGTCCTAAAGTCACTCAAAGAACGACATATACCGCCTGAAAACATTTATATGTCGCTTGAACGCCGCATGAAATGTGGCGTGGGGAAATGCGGACATTGTCAGATCGAGGGGATATATGTCTGTCAAAAAGGGCC
>CAIUCY010000129.1 GCA_903897765.1 uncultured Candidatus Marinamargulisbacteria bacterium
GTCAGTAGTTCAACCTCCGGCTCATAGTAATAGGGCAAATCGTAGGTTTTTATTACTTCGCCATCGGTGTAGACACGGTTTGATTGATCGGAGTGCATTATTAATTATTAACCCACTCACTGACCAACTTAACGAAATCTTCTTTCTTTCGTCTTTCTGGATGTGACGTGCGTAAACACTGAATTGATGTTCCCTTTCTGGATTTCAAAGCCCCCTCATCCCAAACGATATTCTTCATTCCACAAGCTACTGTATTATTAGTTAAGGCAATAAATCCTTTCAAGTATTTATCATAGTAATTATGTGTAAATAAAATGACGTGTGTCGGATCGAGAATATCAATCTCTTCCCAAATTACCTTGTTCTTTTGAATGCAATTTACTTTTAATTGATCTGGCGTGAAATCTTTAGACGAACCATTATTTCGTCCTTCTTCTTCCATCGAATTATTACATTTAACCAAGTTAGATATGGCCACTCCATCTGGGTGAACACCCAAATTATTGGCTATTCCCGCTATATACGACCAAAATGCATATTTACGACCATCTCCGAAAAACTGACCTTGACCGAATTCCTGGTAATCAACAAAGCCCCTTGCGTTTTTTCCAACAAATAGCGGTCTTATTTTGCCTTTTCTATAATTCTCTCCAACATAGGGGAAAAAAATAGGAGATATTTTCTCGTTTTTTTTACTACAAATTGATTTGCAATCCTCGCAAATACTTTTATCTAATTTTTCATGCATACGTTTAATTTCGCTCACATATGTATTAACCATTTCTATTCCCCCTCTGATTTTCCGCTGTTTTCATCCTACACCTCGCAGATAGCCCGTTCAATCTCATCAAACGAAGAATGATGCTTTATGGGTCTGGCAAGAATGCCTGCCATTACACCGCAAAATAAATCTCTGGAGCTCTTGATCCGAGGGTGCTCGACCTTCGCGGCCCATTGAAGGATCTGAAAGTTTCTAGCTACCAAGTTGATCGTTTTCTTGTTCTTCATAATTTCTTCCTTTCGTTAGGCTCCTACCTTATGTTCTTTAGGAACAAACTTTGCAAATTCTTTCATAAACAGGATTTCCGCTGACCCTGTTCGTCCATTTCGGTTCTTGGCAACGATCAGCTCAGCTGAGCAAGCGTGGCTCGCTGAAGTTTCGCGATCTTCTTCCCTGTGAAGAAAGATAACCAAATCGGCAGACTCTTCAATCTCGCTAGACTTCCCCAAATCGGCAAGAACTGGCGTCTTGTCTGTTCGTTGTTCTGGTACACAACTAAGTTGGGATAACACAATCAATGGCACATTCAGTTCCCACGCTACGGTCTTGAGAAGACGGACGATCTCCGCTATTTCTTGATTACGATCGGCATAACTTGTTTTTGGGCCTTTCATCAATTGCAAATAGTCGATGAGTATCAGATCAAGCCCTCTTTCAAGCCGCATCTGTCTTGCTTTTGCCCTAACCTGCATAGCATTAGTTGACGCCGTATCGTCTAAATATATTTCGGCTTTGTCCAAATTAATTTCACTTTCCGAACACAGCAACCGCTGAAACAATGCTTCCTTTGAGAGTTGAAGACTGAAAATACCAACATTCTTTTTTTGCCTGATCGCAACGTCCAAAATAATATTAAGACCCAAGGCTGTTTTCCCAATATCGGATCGTGAAGCAATAATAATCAGATCAGAGTTTTGGAACCCTGAAGTCAAGCGATCCAAATCACTAAACCCTGATGATAGGCCTACTATTTCTTGTGTACGATCATGGGGGATATCTCTTACGTGAATTAATCCTTTTTGATGCCGAGCACAGTTAATCTCAAATGTCTTTTGTTCAGCTTGATCTCCAACTGAGTCCTGAAAACAATCTTCTAACGAATACCCAAATCCTAAAATCAGCCCTATATTGTCAGCGAGAGCATTATCTAAAATCGTTCCTGTTGTAAAAACCGTGTCCTCGTCGGGATATGCTCGAGTGAGGATGTATTCCGCTTCGCTCACCGTTAAGTCTTCATTCCCAGCGACAAAAAC
>CAIUCY010000130.1 GCA_903897765.1 uncultured Candidatus Marinamargulisbacteria bacterium
CCCCCCCCCCCCCACGTTGTAGATCTCAAGGCCTTCTATTGTGCACATACGGGCTTTCGAGATGGTCAGGGCGCCGTCGAAAGCCCCGCCGCCAAATCCGGCCGGTTTGAGTGGCACGGTGGATGCCTGGAGAGTCAGGCCTCGGATTGTGATCATTTCCGCCTTCTGTTGGTTTTTTCCGGAAATACGAATTATTTGCTCGGTTGTCGGGGCAATAATCTTGGCCTTTGCCATGTCTTCGTCAGGCAAGGGCCAATAGACAAGGCGGCCTGCAGTCCGGTCAAGATACCATTGGCCTGGTCGATTCATCCCCTCGCGCGTGTTCAGGATCGCATACTTCTTCATATTTCGCGCTCCGGGTGGCCAGGTAGGCTCCGGGGAAAGAATTAGAGAGTGTCGTTGTGTGTCGTTGCGCGTAACCCCCACCAGTGACTCGTCCCAAGTGTGGTACAGTAGAACTTCGGCATTGTCGATGTCGAGCGTATCCGGGATGTCCTTGGGATCATATGGCATGGTGGTAAGCTCTTCCCAAGTGGGTTTACGTTCCCAGAACCCCGCCACCATCGGCAACACGGGCAGATTCCAGGTTCCACGATTCTCAAACGTGCCGGTTCCTGGAAAACGAGCACGTTCAGCCAAACGGCCGTTTACGATCAGCGCCCTGAAGTCCCACGTCCTTTCCTTCACACCCGGTAAAGCCGCAGACCAAAAATGATCGCCGTCACGTTGCCACCCGGTTACCAGTCTGCCGCCGTAGAGCGTCACTCTGCCGGTCGATTCGGCTTCAATGGTCAAGCCGTTGTCGCGCATGTCCAACTCTAGTGTTGTCGCCAGATAATAATCGCCAGGCAACACAACGATCCGATGCTCCCCTCCACCTGCTTTCCGTGCGGCATCTCGCGCAGTCCCCAGTGTGGCCATCGGCTGCTGGTTTGTTCCGGGTTTTAAATCGTTGCCATCGGGAGCTACGAAAAAAGTCGCAGCATGCAATAGATTACCAGTTGTTAATAAAACTATCCAAACAGATAAAACCAGCGAACATAACCATTTCATGCTGCTATTTTGACAACATTTTCTCTTTTTGTTAATCATTTTCAGCGATTTGGTTTATCGAAATTTTTAACCCGTGCAAGTTGTAAAATAAAATTCCATAAAAAAATGACATTCATCACTGTGTAGCGATGCCAAAGCCGCTTAAAGTCTCTACCACATAGCCTGTATAGCCATTCAAATCCGGATTTTGTTACAACACGAGGGGCTCTTTTCACTCTTCCGCCAAAAAAATCAAAAATCGCACCACAGGGGATAAACACCGTCCCTCGGATTTTCTCCTTGTGCTCGTAAATCCAGTAATCCTGCTTAGGTGTACCAAGACCTACGCACACAATATCAGGCTCCAACCTATTTATCTCGTCGCAAATTGCCTGATCTTCCTCGAGTGTCAATTCTCTGAAAGGTGGTGAGTGATACCCAACAATTCTGATATGGGGGTAAAGTTGCTCAAGCTTTTTCTTCATTTTAATTACCACATCTGGAGCGCCGCCAAAAAGGTAAAATGAATATAGTTTTTCTTTGGATTCCCTGGCTAGTTCTATAATAATGCTTGAAGCGTCAAACTGATCGCAGGGTCTTTTCAAGAATAAGCGGAGCCAATAAACAAAGGGCCTGCCGTCTGGGCCGATCAAATCGGCTTCAGTGTATATCCTTTTCAACTTCGCATCCTTTATCGCCATGGCGGCACAAAATGCGTTGATAACAGCAACATGGTGGGACCGCGCTGTCTTGTCGCCGAGCCACTTGTCCACTTTTTCGAAAAGGTTGCTGTAAGTCATTGCTTCTACATCAATACCAACAAAATTATATTTTATAGTCTTATTTTCCAAGTTTCTTTACCTTTGCAGGCACCCCAACAGCCAGGGCGTTTGGTGGAATATCGGAAATAACAACAGCATTTGCACCAATAACAGCATTGTCACCAACAGTTACGCCACCGATTATTTTTGCACCCGTTCCGATATAAACATTGTTTTTGATGACAGGGGCTCCAGGTATCCTCCCCCCCCCCCCCATTACCACATGCGTCTGTATCACACAGTCTTTCCCAATCGTCGTATCCCGATTGATCACAATACCTATACCACGATGCTCAAATGTTGTTCCTTCGCCTATGGTACAAGCCAGGGGGATGGAACTATTGAAAACTAGAAAGGTCATTCCCTCGCAGATTCTCGGCAGCAAAGGTATGTGATATTTTTTCAGAATACAACCTAGGCGGTAGAAAAATAACGGGTTCATTTTTAACATTCCTTGCTTGCATTAGGATCGATCCTCAATCCACCTATAAAGATCTGTAAGCCCTTTCTTTAGGTCAACCTTTGGCACCCATCCCAAAACTTCCTTTGCCTTGGAGTAATCGGCGCAACGGCCCCGGTCACCTTCCGGTTTTGTTGTATCGTATACTATGTTCATCTTCTTCCCACAAATCATATTGATCATCTCAGCTATCTCCCTAATTGGCGTGCAAAAATCCGGGCCTATTTGGATCAGTCCTTTGCCAAGACCTTTTTCAATGGCTAGTATCAAAGCGTCCACGATATCATCCACATGTACAAAGGCACGGCCTTGTTCGCCCGAACCCCAAACAACAAAATCGGAGACAGGATATGCAATTGCTTTTCGAACCAAAGAGGGTATCACCTGGCTTTTTTCAATGCCAAAATCACAGGGCGTGCCGTACACATTGTGCAGTGTTAATACGGAAACAGGAATTCCTGTTTCCTGCTCCATTAAAAAAGCTTCATACTCGCCCATCAGCTTGCTCCAGCCATAGCTGGATTCGGGATAGGCTGGGTATTGATCTTCTTCCTTCAGGGGCCGGGCATCTACTCCAGATTGAAGGCTTGCCGGAAAACTGCATGCCGTACCAACATAAACAAACCCTTTTACCGGATTCCGCCGTACAGCTGCAATTAAATTGGAGTTGATTAATAGGTTTTGCCGGAACACGCTGCCTTGATTATTGAAGACATAATCAACGCCTGCAACGACATCGGCCAAATGGTAAACATAATCCACTTCAGCTATGATATGATCTAGCTTTTCGTCGAGAGACAGGTCAACTTCGTAAAACTTGCTTGCCATGTCAATTACATAATTTCCGTTCTCATTCAACAGATGTTCACGTTTACCCCTCCATAGGTTGTCTATTACGCTAACATCTAGGCCAATGCTTACCAAACGTTTAACTAGGTTGGAGCCGATCATTCCAGCTCCACCGGTGACCAATATCTTTTTTGTTTTATCCATGCTATATCCTCCCTAAGAATTTTAAAGCTCAAATAATATTTAAGCGTTTTTATTATAGTCCAGTAATCTTCGGTTAATTAACTTGCGTATAAATTATACATGTGAAAATTGTTGCGCTGCTTTTCAGCCTTAAGTGAACGATGATCGGTTTCATGGCTTTCATGTAAATGATTTTGTTGCAAAGTTGCCGAACTATTTTGATGTTGACCAGTATTCGGCATATGGCAGTAAATGGTGAGCTGAAGATAGGTGACAAGATATCCCCAGTATCTGGACCTTCGCAAATCAGAACTAAATGCTTAAATATATAATATCTAGACGCTTTTTATAAATTTCAATTGAATAAGTAGAAGCTACAGAATGACACCGAGTACGTATTTCTCCTTTGTTAGGATTTCCCAGCACTTCAATAGTCGTTCTAATAAATAAATCTATATCACCAGGAGGGGTAATAAAGCCATTTTCGGAGTTTCGGATAACTGAAGGGATGGCACCTAATTTTGTTACTATTGGAATACATCCAGTAGCCATTGCCTCTAACATAGCAATTGGCATTCCTTCACCATTAACAGATGGAAGGATGAGAACATCACTTTGAAGAAGTAAATCACGTTTTCTATTACCAAAAACTACACCATGGTATCGCCAATATTTTTCAGGTATTTGTTTTAAATTGCTAAGCAACTGTTCTTTCAGTGGGCCATCGCCACAAATTGACAAATGGGCGTAGGGTTGATGGAGTAAAATTTCTTTTAATATTTCAGGCAATTTATCAGCAGATTTGCTTTCAACTAAGCGACCTAAAAAAATCATTGAAAATTCTTTCTTCTCAATATTATTAGGGTTTTTGAAAAATTCAGAACCGGCAAAGTTGGGTAAGGATATAAATTTTCTTTTGATACCAAATTTATCGTTTAAAATTGCAGATTCTTCAGGACCGAGCACAATGCAACTATCAGAATAGTAACAAAGAAATTGAACCAACAGTTTGATAAATATGGGAGATTTGTGAGATGTTAACCAATAACCACCATGAAAGTGAATAACACACTTTATCTTTAGTAATTTTGCAACAATTAATAATATTGAGTCGCGAAGAAGCGACAGAGTGTTTGCCGCTGTATTCACATGA
The DNA here is from genome assembly GCA_903897765.1 of uncultured Candidatus Marinamargulisbacteria bacterium. Taxonomy (GTDB): domain Bacteria; phylum Margulisbacteria; class Riflemargulisbacteria; order GWF2-35-9; family GWF2-35-9; genus CAIWAN01. The sequence goes on from CAIUCY010000130.1 coordinate 4,439, forward strand.
AATATGAAATCAGCATGTTTTAATCTATATTGAGTCAATGTAACTATAGCTTTTAGTAGGCTTTCGATTTTTAAGATGAAGTTATTATCGGCATCACTTGTTTCACTTTGATTTTTATCTAAATACTCTCCATCACCATCTTTATGTGTCTCATTTAAATGCTCACTATTGGCCTCGTCTCGTTCCAAGTGATCGTCGTCTAAATTATTTTCGCTTTCAGAATAAAACTCATACAACTTTCTCTTTTGCGGTTGTTCAATTTGATCAGGCGAATCTCTATTGCTATTTGTCGTATTATTATTAATCGAACCGAGATCATTGTCAGAATAGACTTCTATTAACTTTTTATTATGACTCGAGGAGTGATTAGAGCCCTTGTTTTTAAAATTATTCGAATCGTCAGTGAAGTCTTCGCTCGAGCCACACTCAAATTGTTCGTCGAGATTTTCCTCGTCGTCCAATGTCTTAGAGATTAAGTTAGAGTTTTCATCGTCGTCATCGTATTCATCGTTTAGTTTATGATGATCTGTACTATCTTCATTATTCTTTTATTTATTAATGGGAAAAAAAA
>CAIUCY010000131.1 GCA_903897765.1 uncultured Candidatus Marinamargulisbacteria bacterium
AATAGGTTGATAGCCCTGATCTCCCAACTTTTCGACTTCAATCGCAAGGGATTCAAAAATACGTTGAATAAAGGAGGGATCCAGTGAGGTAAATGCCCCTTGTTCGGTGTACTGTATCGAATCCGCGATACGTTGTTCCAAAACCGGATCAAGGGTAATGGTAACCACCACACCTTTAGGTGTTTGGTATTGCTTGGTGATCAACCGTGCTAAACCTTGACGACAGTAAGAAGTAAGTTGATCGATATTTTTATTCGTTTTACTGTGATCGGCCAAAATCTCCAAAATAGTAACCAGATTTCGAATAGGGACACGCTCATCGAGTAAATTATGTAAAACCTTCTGAATATCGCCAAGTCCCATTTGGTTTGGCATGAGTTCTTCTACCACAGCAGGGTACTGTTTTTTAACATTTTCGGTCAGGATCTTGACCTCTTGCCGACCGAGCAGGTCAGAGGAGTGAAGTCGGATCACTTCTGTTAAATGTGTAATGAGAACCGATGAGGCATCCACAACCGTGTACCCCGAAACTTGGGCTCGCTCTTTGTCCGATTCGGCGATCCAGATAGCTGGAAGACCAAACGTCGGCTCGGTGGTTTCAAACCCCGATATTCTTTCCGTGGCATTGCCTGGATTCATCGCCAGAAATCGATCGATCATGACCTCGCCTCTAGCAACCTCGGATCCTTTGACTTTGATAAGGTAATGATTGGGCTTTATCGAAATATTATCTCGAATGCGAATGGGGGGAACGACAATACCCATTTCAGAGGCCACTTTCTTGCGCATATTGGTGATCCCATCTAGCAGAGATCCTCCTTGGCTAGGGTCAACAAGGGGGATAACCCCATATCCGATCTCCATCTCCATGACCTCAGATTGCACGGTCGGGATAATTTTCTCAGGGGGGGCGGCAGCCGCATCAGCGGCTTTCTTTTCTTTTTCTGTGGACGCTTGCTCTGCGAGCTCTTTTTTCTCAACGGACTCAAGATTGAATCCAAGCCAGCCAAAAAGTGCGGACAATAAGAAAAATTGTATTTTAGGGATACCAGGGATAAACGCAGCAAGGGTAGACAACGCAGCGGCGATATAGAGAACACGTTGATGGGAAAAAAGTTGTTTACTAATGTCCGCGGCGAGACTTTTGTCGGATGTCGCCTTGGTCACGATAATACCCGTTGCTGATGAAATAAGGAGTGCGGGTATCTGTAATACGATCCCTGCCCCTACCGTTAAAAGCGTATAGGTTTGAAGCGCCTGTAGCAGCGGCATCCCAAGTTGGAACATCCCGATAATGAACCCACCCAATATATTGACGATGATAATAATGATCGCAGCAATAGCGTCGCCCCGAATAAACTTGGTCGCACCATCCATCGACCCGTAAAAATCGGCTTCTTTAGAAACATCTTGTCGGCGTTGGCGAGCCGTTATCTCATCGATCAATCCCGCATTCAGGTCCGCATCAATGGCCATCTGTTTACCAGGCATGGCATCAAGGGTAAACCGCGCGGCGACCTCGGCCACTCGTTGAGCACCTCCCGTAATGACAACAAACTGAATAATAATGAGAACAAGGAAAATGATGATCCCTACAACATAATTCCCTCCAACGACAAATTGTCCAAATGTCTGGACAATGTTCCCTGCGCTCGCCGTTAATAACAAGGCACGAGTTAGAAGGATCCCCAATGCCAACCGGAACAGAGTAATGATCAATAAAAAGGTAGGGAAAACATTAAAGGATAAAGCCCCTTGGGAATAAATGGTCACGAGAAGAATAAGAACAGACAACGTGAAATTAAAGGCAACAAAAAGATCGATAAGGACATTCGGCAGGGGCATCAACAACATAATTAAAACGGTGAACACACCGAGAATAAGAAAAAGATCGTTGGATATATTGCTGCGTGTTTTCTCAACCATTTGGTTTATATTATATACCTTGCACGCGGTTTAAGGCACCCCGATCGACGTCCTCTTTCAATGCGGACATAAAACTGTTTACCTCTTGAAAATAAAGGCATAAACGCCCTTGAAACAAAATAATTAATACGGCATAATAAAATAAGTGGGATTCTAGGTAATGGCTTACGATATATTGTCTGAATGTCTGAATCGTTCATATCAAAGAAAAGGAGTTGACATGGGTACTAGCTTGTATGTTGGAAATATTCCTTGGGATGTGACAGAAGATCAGTTGGCTTCCGTCTTTAAGTCGACCACTCAAGTCGATCAGATCCGAGCCAAGATCGAACACGATCAAATGACCGGTGAATCTCGTGGATTCGGCTTCGTAGAGGTACCCGATGAGCGTATGGATCACATTATTGAAGCCATGAACGGCTATGCTCTCGGCGGCCGCGAACTCATCGTCAACTAGTCTGCACCGGTGACATTGGGTTTAGCCGATCAGCGATTTCATAAAGATCAATTACGTCCTTATTTAACCAAATCTCGTTTTAAGCATTGCGAGACGGTCGCTGAATTATCTTTTCAGATGGCACAGCATTGGAAATATCCATCTCCAGACAACGCTTGGCTTGCCGGCCTTTATCACGATATCGCCAAAGACCTTGATGAAACCACCCTGCTCCAAAAAGCTTCTCAATTAGGGATCCCCTTAACGAACTGCGAAAAACGCTCTATGTCCACTTTACACGCATCGGTCGGGGCGCTCATGGTGCGACACGAATGTGGCATTACCGATCGACAAATTTTAGGGGCTATTCGTTGGCACACAACGGGACGAGCCAAAATGACCCTTATTGAAAAAATTGTTTACTTGGCCGACATTGTCGAGGCCGGTAAAAAGGTTGAACATGGTCTTCTGATCAAAAGACTAGCGCATCAGGATATTAATGCCGCCATTCGACTAACGGCTAAAGAAACACTTAAACATTTACTTGAGCGGGACAAATGGATATGTCCTCACTCATGGGAATGTTATAATGCTTATTCGCTACTAAAAACTAAGCGTTCCTCATATTAGTTACAAATGTCGAAACAGCATTACTGACGCTCTCATTCACTAACTTCATAGCCGCCGTGATCGCGGTAATGGCGTCTTTAATTTTCTGCATCTTTTGTTGAACCAAATAAAGAGCACCTGCATCCTCCATCATGGTCGAATTATCCGAGATCATGACCGCCATATCGGTCAGGGTGTCCGTCAATCCACTGATTTCATTTGCCGTTGCTGCGTTTGCATTTTCATTTTTTGATTTTTTGGGATCATTAACATAACTAGGAAGATTAGTTTGTTCTTTAATCTTTACAAAATTATCCAACGCTTCTGCATAGGTAGCACCTGAAGCAATA
>CAIUCY010000132.1 GCA_903897765.1 uncultured Candidatus Marinamargulisbacteria bacterium
ATCCTTCTTAATATTAAACTCGTTAACTATGTCGACTCGTCGGGGTTGGGCGCCATTTTTGATAGTTACAAACAAGTATCTGAAAAAGGTGGTGTTTTTAAGATTTGTAATCCAAATGTTGAAGTAAAGAGAGTTCTAGAGATCACAAAGATTTCGAAGAAAATTGATATCTTTTCTTCAGAAGAGCAAGCACTTCAAAGTTTCTAAAATTTAATAGTAGGTTATGGTTTTATTTATTAAGGCGCGAAAGCGCCTTAATTCTTTTTTATTGAAAGCGAATCAACTTTTTGAATAAGTTCTGAAGCTCTAAATGGTTTTGCGATATGATCATTAAATCCACGAGTTATGACCGAGGTTCTGTCGTTATCATAGGCTTTTGCTGTGAGAGCAATGATATGGGTTGAAGTATTGAGTGGGTTGTTCCGAATAATATCAAGGGTTGTAAACCCATCCTTTCCCTCCATCATGAGATCCAAAAGAATGAGATCAAAGGATGTTTCGTCGCAAGCAGAAATAGCATCATCGCCATTATTGACAGCAATAACGCTATGACCTTCAAATTCGAGGATTGTTTTAATAAGTAGTAAAATGTCCTTTTTGTCGTCAACAGCTAAAATATTCACAGGAATTTTTGAATAGAGACTAACAAATTCTCAACGCTGAATTTTGTAAGATAGTCGTCAGCGTCAACATATTTTCCCCGATCAGCAAGAATCGTTTTGCTAAGGGAAGAGTGAATGATAACTGGAACATTTCGAAAGAGAGGGTTTGCTTTTATCGTTTTCGTAAACGTAAATCCATCCATAAGGGGCATTTCTATGTCACAAAGAATGACGCTGACTTTATCGGCAAGGATTTGTCCCTCTTCGGCTGCCTCGTCAGAAAGTTTTTTGATTATTTGAAGCCCTTCGATCCCGTTGACGGCTTCTATGATAGTGAGTCCTGCTGCTTCAAGTGTTTGACGGATCATATTTCTTGCGACGGCAGAATCATCAATGCAAAGGATGGTTTTTGATTTTTCAATTGATAAGGGGAATGGGCTATGGGTTGTTTCAATCTGAAGCGGAAGATTGGCATCATTTTCATCGAGATCAGCAATGATCTTTTCGAAATCTAAAATAAGCATGATCTCATTGTTTTCGATAATAGTCATGGATGTGATCAGATCACCGTAGGTGTCTTTGATTTCTTCAGGAGGAGAAATGACATCTTCCCATTTTATTTGTCTGATCTTCATGATCTTATTAACCATAAACCCAAAAATAATATTATTGCATTCTGAAATGATGAAATAATCACAAAGGATATCATCTGGCAAATAACCTAATCTTTTTTGTAGATTAATGATCGGGACAAAATGACCACGAAGATTGATAATTCCTTCAATAAATTCAGACTTATTGGGCATCGTACTCATTTTAGGGGGGCGGAAAATGACTTCTTTGACCTTGTAAACGTTGATGCCGAAAATTTGTTCCTGAATGTTGCCGTTACTGTCTGTTTTTGAAACGCGAAAATCAATAAGCTTGAGAGTGTTCTCCGTTTCCATGTTCATTATTATACATTTGCCTGAGTTACAAAGATAGAGAAAATATAATCTTTCCTTGTCGCAGAACCCTTGTTGTTGATTGACTAAGATCAACGATGGTGGATGGGATATTGGAAAGTGACTGATCACAGCTAATGACCCCATCGATCTCACTGAGAATATCTGGAGGGATCTCTTTTACAGATAAAATCGCGGGGGATCCAGATCGATTCAAGCTAGTCACGACAAGAGGTTCGTTGGCTGTGGTTAATAATGAAAGTGTAATGTCGTGGTTTGGAATACGTATCGCTATGGTTGATCCCAAAAAAGCATATGAAAGGTGCGGAGCTATTTTAAAGACAAAGGTGATCTCGCCTGGCCAGTATTTGGAGACGTTTTGAAGAATGGTGTGTTGATCAGGATGAATTAGGGCTTTAGCATTCTCTATAGTAGCAACTTGAAGAACGTAGTGTTTTTGTTCCTCTCGCTGTTTGATGGTGTTTATTTTTTCTACAGCGGAAGGAATAGATGCTAGACATGCTAGTCCATATACGGTGTCTGTAGGGATAGCAAGAACGCCGCCGTTACGAAGAGACTGAAGGCTTTTTTGGAGATTCATAGGTCAAGGTGTAGGCGAGATATCCTAACCCAATGGTTCCCAGGATCACGGCAAAAAAAACAGG
>CAIUCY010000133.1 GCA_903897765.1 uncultured Candidatus Marinamargulisbacteria bacterium
CTCGTACGACAAGTCGATGCGTATCAACGCCTCGATGTTCTTCTTGCATCAGAAAATCAAGTCCTCATCCATCATAAAGTTGAAAAACTCATCGAAATTACCGCTCGAAAAGAGCAGATCAATTTTGAACTACAACAATTTAGAGCCGATTACTTTCATTTAGTATCGCAGATCATTTTAGGGGAACGACCCGACCAAATGACCGTTGAAGAACTGATCGCCTTGGCCCCTATTCCATTTCGGGAACCCTTAACCGCGATCCAGCATCAACTAGAAACGCTTGCAAAAAGTATTCAGAAGAAAAACATCATTAATCAGGGATTGCTTGATCAATCCATGCGCTATGTCTCGTACATGGTGAAGAAAATGATCGAATTAAATAATGTGCCTCAACATGTATATTGCCAACGGGGATACAGCCAAGTTCTGGGGGAACATCAAACCCTCATGAGCGTAGTGGCATAAGGAGTCCATGATATGATCTCAAATGGTATTGAGATTGCGACTAGCGCGTTGATCGCCCATAAATATGCGATGGATGTTATTGGTAACAATATAGCCAATGTTAATACCCCTGGCTACAGCCGTGAGAGTATCGTTTTGCAAACCACCGACCCCACGATTATTCCGGTGATCAGTAATAATAAGCCTATGGCATCTTTAGGATCAGGGGTTAAGGTTTCGCAGATCCAGCGGATCCGTAATGAGTTTCTAGACACCGAAAAGCAAAACCTATCCACAACATCGGGCGAGTGGAGCCAAACGTCTCAAAACTTAGGTATTGTAGAAAGCACATTCAATGAACCTTCAAGCACCGGTATCTCTGCAGGCCTCAATAGCTATTGGAATGCTTGGCAGTCCGTTGCTTCGCCTGATCCTAGTAGTTCAGCGGCTAGAACAACGCTGGTTTCCCAAGGACAGTTGCTTGCTAATCAATTGAGTACAACGCGAAAAGGGTTAACCGATCTTCAAACGAGTAATGACAAAGATATTGTTGCGAAGGTTCAAACGATCAATGATCTTGCCGATCAGATCGCCACGTTAAATGGTCAGATCGTAAAGTCACAGGCCTCAGGAGACGCTAATAATTTATTGGATAAACGAACTCAGTTAGTGGGACAGCTCGCAGGACTTGTTAATATTGATTATTATCAGGATGCTACGGGTTCAGCAACGATCGGCATTGGGGGGGGGTTCCTCGTTTCAAATATCGATGTAGCCCATATACAAGCCAAACCGGATTCAATGAATAAAAATTTCAACAATGTGGTTTGGGCTGATAGTGGTAAGTCGGTATCTATAACGGGCGGCGAATTATTTGGTCTCATTCAAAGTCGAGACGTAAAGGTTCAGAGTTATATTGATGGACTGGATTCGCTAGCGAAAAGTTTAATGAGTCAAGTTAATGCCGTGCATCAAGCGGGGTTCGGACTTAAGGGAGAAACAGGACTTAATTTTTTTGTGGGAACCAACGCTTCGGATATGACCGTCAATGCAGAATTGGTCTATGATCCTTCAAAGATCGCCGCCTCAGGTCAAAATGTCAACATGTCAGGGAATGGGGATACCGCCGCGGCCATCGCTAATATTCGAACGAAAGCATCCCTCAATTCAGGCTCAACCTCCATTAATGATTTTTATCAAAACCTCATTTCAAAAATGGGGACGGCGACATCAGAAGCTAAGACAAAAGTGGACATGAACACAGCGATGATGACCCAAGTTGACACCCAAATTGCCTCTGTATCAGGGGTTTCCATCGATGAAGAGATGTCGAATATGATCAAGTTCGAACATGCTTATGGGGCGGCTGCAAAATATATTGCGACCGTTCAGCGAACCTTGGATGATTTGATGGCAGTTCTAAAGTAAAGGAAGGTCATAAATGCGGATAACCAATAATATTGTGGCCGATCAAGTTCTTGTGGGAATGCAAGACAATTTGGCGCAAGTTTCGGATCTTCAAATTCAATTAAGTTCGGGGAAGAAATTCCAAAAAGTATCGGACAACCCTGTTGATATGGCTCGTGTTATGCGGCTTCAAGATCAAATGAACAAGGATACCCAGTACGCGACCAATTTAGACAACTTAACGCCGTGTTTAAGTACGACCGATTCGACCCTTTCCAATCTGGTGACAGCGATGCAAAGTATTCAGCAACTTACCAAACAGTATCAAAACTCTGCGGTTCAATCGTCTAATAATACCTTGATGTCGACCAATATGGATACGTTGTTGGGGAACGTTATTGATCTAGCGAATCAAAGCTATAATGGACGGTATATCTTTGGTGGTAATAATACGGCGACCAAACCGTTTCAACTGTTAGCTGATGGGCGGATCAAATATTCGGGTACTGATGATGTTTTGAAAGCCCAAGTGACCGACACCGAAACCATTGATCTGAGCGTTAACGGGAACGATCTTTTTTCGACCCATTCGGTTTTAGGCAATCAAGGTATGGGTTCATCGACGTCCAAAATCGCAGGACTGACCTCCAATACATTCTCGATAAAAGTGGGTGCCGATACGGCGGTTAATATTTCTGTGGGGACGGGGACGAGTGATGTTACGTTACAGGGGGTCGCGGATGCGATAAATAATTCGGGCGTACAAGCCCATGCTTACATAAAAGACTCCCCTCAAGGTGCCCGTCTTAAGATCGTCTCGGACTATGTTGGGAAAGATGGTCAACTGGTTTTGTCGGATGGGGCTGCAGGGGGGGTATTAGAACATTTGGGGTTGATCGATAATACCGGAGCCATTGTTGGACCTCAAACGGACACAAGCGCTGGCCTAATGGATACGATGGTGTCGCTCAGTAAAACCATGAAAGCAGGTGGGGATATTACAGCTCAGGCTGCCGACATCAATACGGCCTACCAAAACGTGTTGAAATATCAAGGAAGAGTGGCCATCCTGACTCAAAATGCTGACAACAGAAAAAGTATGATGACCGATATGTCGATAAAGCGCCAGGATCTAATGTCATCGATATGGGATGTGGATATGGTTAAGGCAACATCGGACTTAAGCCGTGAAACAGCGGCTTATCAGGCAAGTATTCAGGCAGGGGCAAAGATCATTATGCCAACATTGCTCGATTATATATAAGAAAGGAGTGAAGTAAAGTGAAGATACAGTCAGTGAGATTTGGAGAGTTAGATATAGATGAGACGAAGACGATAACGTTTGCACAGGGACCGCTTGGGTTCGAGTCCATGACGAGGTGGGTGATCATTGAGAACGGTTTATTGGGGTGGTTGCAGTCGGTGGATAACTCAGAGTTGGCCTTTGTGGTGACCAATCCTTTTGAGTTCTATGGGGATTATCAGTTTGATATTAATGACATGGAGTTGAAGGGACTCCAAGCTGAGAGCTCAAGTGATCTGACCGTTTTATCGATCGTTGCCGTTCCCTCGCAGGTTGAGAACATGACGATAAACTTGCTGGCACCCATTGTGATCAATCATAAGACCAATGTGGCAAAACAAGTGATCCTCAATAATAATCGTTATTCGGTTCGGCACTACCTGTATTCAGACTTGCTTAAGTGTACAAAAGCTCGTGAAGAGCAAATCGCTTAATATGCTGGTCTTAACTCGAAAACTGAATCAAACGATCGTTATTCAGGATAATATTTTTATAAAGATAGTGGAAATAGCGGACGGCTCCATAAAAATTGGTATCGATGCGCCGAAAGAGATCCTTATCTATCGTGAAGAAGTGTTTGAAGAAATACAAAAAGAGAATAGACGAGCGGCAGAGTTGCCTCAAAATCTTGATCTGACGGAACTTATGAAAGGGGCATAGATCGTGGTCGCGAGCATTAATTTATCAACACTATCTCTGGCGACATTTAACCAAAAATATCGCTTTGCATTTACGGATAATACAATTAATGCGCCGATTGAGACCTCTGTTTATCTTCCCACAACACAAGATGCTTCACGATATCACTCGTTAACGTTGGATCAATTCAACAAAGATTTGACGGATCTTGAATCCCAAACCAATAAATCGTCGGTGATGCTTTCGATTAAAGATCAACCGAAGGAAATTACCGAGTTATTGGCGAAAGTCGCGGGCGGTAAGTACGGCAACTTTGTTCAAAAGAACCTCGATAAGGTAGTTCTGGGGCGTAATTTTCAAAAGCTGGATTCGACGGGTAATTTTATAGAGGACTTGGGCGCGACAGCAGGCAAAGTTATTAGTCAAGCGATACAACCGGGTTCTTCCGACAAACTAGGGTTTATTGATACCTACAATTCTGCGTTTAACTCTGTGACGACAAAAACAGCTGGAGATAAAGTGTTTACTCGTTTTTCACAAGTTGTTTCTGTTTTTATGAATGAAATTAAGGAGTCCTATTATCAATCAAAAGGACAAATGAAAGAAGACGCGGGCGCCTATTCCTACATTAAAGATGCCCTCACTGCGACCAAAGATTTTATGGATAAAGGGGGGAATCTTAGTTTTGTCAAAGCATCGGAGAAAACGATCTTTTCATCTGCGCTTCAACTTATGAGCGATAATGTAGATACTTATCTGAAGACATTGGGGGCTACAGGTCCGCTATCGATTAAATTTACGGGTATAGCATGAAAGGGGGAGGATAAGGAGGGGGTTTGCCGGTCCGCCTGTCGGGGGCATTTCCAAATAAAATCGTTTTTCCATGAAGAGGGGGTGATGTCCACGGGAAGTGGCCATTATAGGTCAATTGGGTATTCACTGGAGGGATACCATCAAACGAAAGGAGTGTAAATATGCAGATAAATCATAATGTGGCAGCGTTAAATGCATGGCGAAATTTGGGGGTTTCTAGTAGCAATCTTTCGCTATCCCTAGAAAAATTGTCGTCCGGTTATCGCATCAATCGAGGGGCAGATGATCCAGCAGGTTTGTTAATTAGTGAACAGTTACGTGCTCAGATCGGGGGACTTGATCAAGCAACCCGAAACGCAAGCGATGCTGTTTCCATGGTGCAAACAGCTGAAGGTGCCTTGACTGAAATGAATACGACACTCAACAGTATTCGTTCATTAGCTGTTCATGCCGCTAATACAGGGGCAAATGATGCTAATTCGGTCATGGCAGACCAAACGGCCGTTGATAAAGCCATCCAATCGATGCAACGTATTGCGGTGACCACCAAGTTCGCTGGCAAATATTTGCTAGATGGTTCATCGGGCGTGACCTTTGGAGAAACATCAACGTCTGCGCTTTCTTCCATTTCGGGTGGAACAGTTGTGGGTGCATCGGGTTTGGTATCAGCTGTGATAACGACGGCTGCCGCTGAGGCAAGCGCAACGCTTACCGTGAGCAACTTTACGGGTGGCTCAACCTCTTCATCGGGTAATATTTCGATGTGGCTTAGCACTGGAGGAACGGCAGGAACGGTTGTCAACGTTAATTATGCCTCGTCGATCACCTCGACAGCGTTTGTCTCAAATATCAACACGGCTCTTGCTGGAGCAGGGTTCTATGCGAGTTCAAATGCCTCGACAGCCTTGACCTTGTATTCAAGCGGTTATGGAACGGCGTTTGTGTTAAATGGTTCTGCTGTAACCGTTGCCGCATCGGCAAACATAACGGGTTCAGGCATTGATATCGCCGGTACGTTTGGTGGTACCGCCTTATCGGGAAGCGGACTTGTTCTTTACGGTTCTAGTGCGAGTGCATGGGCAGGAACATCGTTAGCGTTTAAAGCAGCGAATGATGTTGTGGGTTCTGCTGCAACGGTATCCGTTGTATCGGGTATTAAGTTTGCTTTGACGGATAATGCGACGTCTGCTGATCTGATCAGTTATGCGATAAACAATATGCAAACGTCAAAGATAGGCACAGTGAGCACCTTAGCGGGCAGTTCACTCGATGCGATCAAGAGCGGGGCAACGTATCAGCTATCAGCCAATCCTGCGGGTGCCGTGACAATTATTGACCAAGCCATCTCGGATGTCTCCATGGAACGAGCCAAACTAGGTTCATTCCAAAAATTTACATTAGAGTCGACGTTAAATAATTTGGGCGTCGCACGAGAGAATTTGTCAGCTTCTGAATCACGTATTCGCGATGTGGATATGGCCCAAGAAATGATGAATTTTACGAAGAACCAGATATTGGTTCAAGCGGGTACGGCGATGTTGGCTCAAGCCAATCAATTGCCTCAAACCGTTCTTAAGCTTCTGCAATAGGTTTAGGTCGTTAGAGGAAGAAAGTCGCTTGTCCACTTAAGTGGACAAGCGACTTTCGAGTTTTCTTATCTGTTAATTGCCGTTTCCCATCTCTACGCAATTCTACCAACATGATGTATAATCTAGGCAACAAATATGCATCAGGAGCTGATGATGAACCTCAAAGACCTTGAAAAGATAATTAAGTTAGTTGAAGGTGCCAATATTAACCAATTTAAGTTGGAAGAAGACGGTACTACCATTGAAATTATCAAAGAAGATCGAACCGTTTCAACCCCCATTCAACATCAAGTGGTTTTGCCTAGCCCACCGTTGGTCTCGACACAGCCGGTCGCTGTTCCTGTTAAAGCTAGCACTAACGATGTCGCTGACAATGAAGTCGCCCTTTTATCCCCTATGGTTGGGGCTTTTTATGCGGCATCTAGCCCTGATTCACCCGACTTTGTAAAAGTCGGCGATCCCGCTCGCAATGTGCCGGTAATCAATGTCCGAAGCATCATCCTTTTTTGCGATA
>CAIUCY010000134.1 GCA_903897765.1 uncultured Candidatus Marinamargulisbacteria bacterium
GTGCCCACAATTCATTCCTCACTTCTCAAAATGACACATGAAGAATTCCCACTCTTGTATACAAAATAAAATCAGTACATAATCTTCAATAGATTTCACAATCAATAGCATCATATTATTTTAAGGATATTCAACTTGCAAAACTCGACATCTACTTTTGAAACTATTTCAATTGAAAACAACTTACCGACACACTCAACAAATATAAGACCGGCATTAGTTATTAAGAAAAAACTCCCACTATTTGGAAAAAAAGAAAGTCTACCGAATAAATTCGATTTCAAATTCATTGATATATTTGCAGGGATAGGGGGGATTCGTCTCGGCTTTGAATCAATAAATGGAGAATGTGTATTCTCTTCTGAATGGGACAAACATGCTCAAAAAACCTACGAAGCAAACTTCAATGAAATTCCCTATGGCGATATAACAAAAATCGATGAAAAAGACATCCCTACTTTTGATGTTCTCTTGGCTGGATTCCCTTGTCAGCCATTTTCTAACGCGGGACTTAAAAAAGGATTCGATGATTCAAGGGGAACATTATTCTTTGATATTGCAAGAATTACAAAAGAGCACAAACCAAAGGTTGTTTTTTTAGAGAACGTAAAAGGATTCAAAAATCACGACAAGGGTAATACCTTCAAAGTTGTTATAAATACTTTAGAAGACTTGGGATATAAGGTTTATTCTAAAGTTCTCAATGCAAAAGACTTCGGAGTTCCTCAAAATCGAGAGAGGATATATATTGTTGCATTCCTAGATGATATCTCGTTTGAATTCCCCAAACAGATGAAACCGCAAACAAAGCTAGGAAATATTCTTGATAAAGCAGTTGACAAAAAATATACGATATCGGACAAATTATGGGCAGGGCATCAGAGAAGGAAAAAAGAGCACAAAGAAAAAGGCAATGGATTTGGTTATTCCCTTTTCAATGAAGATTCAGAATATACAAGCACAATTTCCGCTAGGTACTACAAAGACGGCTCAGAGATTTTAATCGACCAAAAAGGACAAAATCCCAGAAAACTCACAAAAAGAGAAGCAGCTCGATTACAAGGATTCCCAGAGAACTTCGAGATTCCTTGTAGCGACATGCAGGCATACAAGCACTTTGGAAACAGTGTGTCAGTTCCCGTTATCAAAGCTTTAGCAAAAGAAATCCATAAAACAGTTTTTAAAAGGACTTCATAAATTGAAAATCAATAAACTTCAAGTCAATAAAAGTCATTTTGACATCAACCTTAAATTCTATTTTCTACTAAAACATTTGGTCAAAGCAAAGTTATCGAAACAGCAAGCATTAAATTTTCTTGATATTCTTGGTCTATTCAAAGAATCCATTGAAATCCTAAAAGACAAACTAATTGAGCATATTTCATTATTTAAAGGTGATGGGAAAAGAGATATTTTGTATCTAATTATTGATACTATTGAGAACAATATGGAGATAGAGCTACTAATTTTTAGCATTAATTTATATTTAATAAAAGACCTGCTGCTTCAGGAAGCAAAACTCTCCGATATTATTGGAGCATCTGATCTTAATAAACTTGACCCTCTATCATTGGGTTACGATAAGATTTCTGTTTATAGACCCTATTCAACTAGAGTCAATGGAGCTTTATTGGTGTTAATATTTTTCTCTCATTTAGAAGAAGGCAATACAAATTTCATGTCCGTCGACGCATATGAATTCGTAAAGACCTTATCGGAGTATGCTATTTCTCTGAAAGACCGCGGAATAGAACCCAATCAAATTTTCATGCTTATGTTTTCAGAAAGTGTAAATCAGTCGATTATTTCCGACTCAGGAAGCGACTATGAAGACAGGATACTATCTGTGCTTACAAAAATTGGCATTCCAAAAAATGGCATCAAGAAACAACATGATAAAGATGATGCTAGCACCGAATTTGATTTCTTTTTCGACCTAAACAAACGCACATATGGAATCGGCGCTAAAAGAACACTGAGAGAACGATACAAACAATTCATCAAAACTGCACAAATGAGTGAAATTGATATTATGATCGAAATAACACTAGGACAAGATCTAAACGAAGAAAAAGCAAGAAACATTCGAAAACATGGGGTATATATCTTTGTCTCAGACGAAATATATAAAATGAAAGAATACCTAAGAAATATGAATGGCGTTTTTTCAACAAGGGATCTAAACATCGAAACATTGCTAGCTCTAAAATAGACCCCCAATTGTGGGCACGGTGCCCACAATTCACCGCCAATTGTACGGGCGCCCGTACAATCCACCCCTTCCCCCGCCTATGTTTCACCACCAAATCCCCCGCGACAGGCACCCCCATTATATCGACCCGCACCCCCGTAGAGACGCGATTAATCGCGCCTCTACTATCACGATGATAATCCCCATGAGATCGTGTACGATAATGTTCGCAATTTGAAGAAAAGAGAGAGCCATCGTAAACTTCTTCATAATCGGCAAAAAACGAAGGAGGAAAACGATGGCTCAGGTAAATGATAGGGATTTGTTTGCAA
>CAIUCY010000135.1 GCA_903897765.1 uncultured Candidatus Marinamargulisbacteria bacterium
CACATAATAAATACGGTTGATGTTTTTGGTTTGTTGATCAATTTTACGCTCAAACAACTCATTGATCGCATACCAAAAATCATCGAACTCAGGTGGGTCGATTTCTCTACTCAATAGGAACACCCCTCTAACTCTTGGGTCGTCCTTTTGATGAGAGGTGGTTGTGAAAATGCATCCGTCGAGATTATGTGTATTATAGAACTGCCTTAATTCATCTAAGGTCATTACGTGGTCGATATCAACTGCTGTCCATGCGCCGTAACCAATAACATTCTCCTTAATTTTCCTGAAAGAGTTATAGGCATATACAGTAGGATAAAGAGCGGGCAATCGAAACAGCTCTTTATCTGATATCGGTCTAATTATGTTTGCCTGCTCAGCAAATAGTGCCATAAGGTCATTCCACTCAAGTGTAAATGACAATGGCCGAACATCTTTAGCATTTTGTATAGATGTCAGTCGTACATGCATTATATCTCCTTTTCTGTTTGTATAATTTCTCGATACGTCTCATTAGAGATGTTGGCCAATTTCGCTTGTTTCTTCTCTAGTCGCCTTGCATTGCGATCAGATAAGTTCCCGGTTAAATTGTGCTGGATCATGTTAAGTTGGCCCATACGCAAAGCTTTGCCGAATTTAAGTGTTTTCATTCCGATTCTCCTGTTGAAAATGGTCAATAAAATGCCCCAGAGATTTTGGCCGGTCTCTGGGGCTGATCGCATGTAACAACTATAATGTCATGGTTATGACCTATCTATTTATTACATGCGAAACCTCCGGCCAAGGCTGTTTGCAACTTTATTTATATTTATGCATCGATATTTAGTTACCGCTAAAGAGTGTAATGCCCATATTAGCAAGTCACATTATCTTCAGCTTTAATCATCCTCGCTTCCTATTGCTCGTCATCTAGAGTAGCAGTTTTGGATTGCTCTATATTATAGTGCTGCGCCTCGTCGTAAATACGACCTATATCTTCTTCAATGTTACTCCAATTTTCCCAAACCATCTGTAGAAACTGGGTTCGGGTGATGTTTGGCTCAAAATGCTTCATTGTGAGCATTGGAACGATCGTGGCTATCATAGGAAGTTGCTCGAATGCTATGTTCTCATTATGGATATTTCGAATGATAGTTCTAAATATTGTGTTAATTAGTTCTGTGCATTCTGGTGTGTAGTCAATTTTGATTTGTTTAACGGTACTGTCCGTTTTTGCAGGACGACCGGGCTTTCTTGGGGTTTTCTTATTTTTAGGTTGTTTCATGTAATTCTCCATTGCGTATTATGTTGATAAAAGGATGATATAGCAGAATAACGGGGCAAAAATATCCTGCCCCGCTATCTTGCAGGTTTCTGTTGTGATATTGTGCTGTGTGGAATGACGGTGGGATTTGTTGAGGATTGATCTAACTTCAGATCAGCCTATCGACACCTTCCTACACCGTGGAGAATCCAAGTATCACTCCAACTCTTCACCGTCAACTTGAACCAAACCGGATTTACGATCTATTTCAACGTCATCCCAGGAGAACTCTTTGTCTGCTTCTTCTTTGGCATTTTCTGGTGAAGTTGCCATCACGGTAGTTCCCCAGTTCCAGAAACCTGAAATCTCAACTTCATATTCGCGAAGTTCAGGCTTTTGTTTGTCTGTAACCGTGTTCATGATCTTACCTCCGTCATGTTTATGGTCGGGAAGAGCACCCACCATATTGGTACGTGATTAAACTTTCACGTATTATTCTACGAACCTCGCCTTGAAGGATGTTTGTGCGTTA
>CAIUCY010000136.1 GCA_903897765.1 uncultured Candidatus Marinamargulisbacteria bacterium
ATCCATTCGACATGTTCTTGATTGTTAATGTCGGTTGATTTTTGGATCGAACCATAGAATCCGATCGTATAGCGTTCAGGTCGTTCTATTTCCCATGGATAGCCATCAGCTAGCCACTTGTCAGCGACTTCGACTTGAAAGCCATTTTCAATACGTTGTTTAAAGAGGCCATAATCATAACGGATCCCATATCCAAAACAAGGGATACCTATTGTTGCGATAGAGTCAAGAAAGCAAGCGGCTAAGCGTCCGAGCCCCCCATTTCCTAGCCCTGCATCAGGTTCCATCTCTTCGATGTTTTCGAGGTCAACACCTAAACGATCAAACATTTCTCTAACGGGATGCTCAAGATTGAGTCGATCAATGTTCATCTTCAATAGGCGGCCAATTAAAAATTCCATGGAAAGGTAATAAACGCGTTTGACATCATCTTTGTGATAGCGTTGTTGGGTGTCAAGCCAGCGCTTAGCAAGTCGGTCGCGAAGTGTATAGGCCAACCCTTTAAAATAATCAATGGGTAAAGCTGTATACTCATCTTTGACCAAACGATAGGTAAGGTTGTTAGCAAAAGCTTTGTCAATGGGCTCCTCAGGAAGCCGATTAGATAAAAATTCAGATAGACGTTCGTGCATAATGATTCCCCCTTAAAACTTTATGAAACTATATCATAACTGAGTTAGAGATTGAAGGGAATAATGAAAAGGGCGAGAATAAATCTCGCCCTTTGTTTTTTTTGAGATATCGATTCGGTGTTAGCCGTTGCGACGCTCGGGGGGACGGGCTTCATTTACTGTTACCCTACGTCCATCAATCTCTTTGCCATTGAACATATCAATAGCTTTGAGTGCATCATCATCAGATTCCATCTCGACAAATCCGAAACCTTTAGAACGGCCAGTTTCGCGATCCATGATAATGGATGCGGAAGCGACTGCTCCTGCAGCTTCAAACGCTTGACGAAGATCATCTTGAGTGGTGCGGTACGCAATCCCGCCGACATATAGCTTTTTGCCCATGCCTGACTCCTTAAACGTGGTAGGACGTCCTCGACTTAGTACTATCGACCCGGCTTAAATTCAAATTCCTCAAAAAACTTTGGGGGAGTGATTTAGCCCTAAGCGGTATCCTACAGAGACCATCATACGCAGAAAATGTCGAATTTGTAAAGAGGGGATGTGTGCCAGCCCCAAAAATGGTTCCTGAATCGACGGCGTCTTGGTATATAATGTTGAAATGGTTTTTGATTTTCTGCCCACCAATCGTGAAGAAATGAACTTAAAAGGATGGGACGAGCTAGATATTTTACTCGTTACGGGTGATGCCTATGTCGACCATCCCTCGTTTGGGACTCCCTTGATCGGTCGGGTCCTTGAATCGAACGGGTATCGCGTAGGCCTTATCGCCCAACCCGACTGGAAAAGTAATAAAGATTTCAAAGTCATGGGCGCCCCCCGATTATTTGCGGCTGTTTCTGCTGGCAATCTTGACTCGATGATCGCAAACCATAGTAGTGAGAATCATCTTCGACGAGAGGATGCTTATACGGAGGGTGGTGCTGTTGGGTTTCGACCTGATAGAGCCTGTATTGTCTATACGAATCGTGTGCGAGAGTGCTTTCCCGGCCTTTCTGTTATATTGGGTGGGATAGAAGCGAGCTTGCGTCGATTATTGCATTATGACTACTGGGACAATCGATTGAGACGATCCATCCTTTTTGATAGCAAGGCAGATCTTATCGTTTATGGTATGGCCGAGCGAAGTATTGTCGAGGTGGCAAATAGACTAAGCGAAGGCAAACCCCTTGAGGGTATTCGAGGTACAGCGTATTTATCAAAAGTTTCAAAAGAAGACCATTCCTTAATACTTGCTAGTTGGGAATCACTTCAGATCGATAAAAAAAGTTTTGCCGAGATGACCTTGGCGATTCATCGAGAACTTTCGAAAAAGTATCCGCGTAGGATGGTTCAAGAGTGCAGCGGTCGTTGGATCATTTGTGAGCCGCCCATGCCCTTAACACCGCAGGATTTGGAAGCCATTCCCAAATTACCCTTTACACGAAAAGCTCATCCTCGATATTTTAAACCTATTCCCGCGAATGGTTTTGTTCAGGATTCGATCGTAAGTCATCGGGGGTGTTATGGCGGGTGTACGTTTTGTACACTGACGGTTCATCAAGGAAAATATATCGTCAGCCGAAGCGAAGAGTCGATCATCGAGGAAGCAAAGATGTTAACGAACCGCCCTGGGTTTAAAGGAAACCTTCTTGATGTAGGGGGTCCATCGGCAAACATGTACGGAAGTCTTTGTACCCAAGAAGATGGCTGCCAACGTCTTAGTTGTCTTGTGCCTGATCGATGTTCGAATCTTGAAGATGGACAGAAACGGCTGATCCCCATGTATCAGGCCCTTCGAAAGATCAAATTTATCAAGAGGGTTTTTATTAACTCGGGTATTCGTCATGATCTAGCCCTTAACTCTCCCGAATATTGTAAAGAACTTATTTCACATCATGTAGGGGGGCAACTGAGTTTAGCACCGGAGCATAGTCAACCCCATATCCTTAAACGAATGATGAAGCCAACTCTCGAGGTTTATGAGCGATTCTTGAAGGTTTTCTCAGAGGTCAATAAAATGGTTAATAAAGAGCAATACATTGTACCTTATGTGATTGCAGCTTTTCCTGGAAGTTCGCTTGAGGACGCTTATCATTTGGCAAAGAGCATTCGTTCTCGGCATGGGAATATTGAACAAGTTCAGACCTTTATCCCGATCCCCATGACAATCGCTAGTGCAATGTATTATGCTCACTGGGATCCCATCGATAGAACGGAGCTTCATGTCCCAATGGGTGAAGAGCGACTCTTACAGAGGGCTTTGTTGCAACCAAAACTTCGATCAAATTGGGGGTTTGTAAAGAAAGCTCTTCAGCTGCTTGGCAAGACAAACGAATATGAACAATTTATTGGACTAAAAAAAATGTTTAAGACTGAGAAGACAGGGCATAACAATAAGCGTCGGGGGACAAAACACTCTCGGAGGTCTGCCTAATGAAATTCGCAGTTCCCTTCGAGAGTGAAAATTTCATCTTATGTTGATCCGGATAAATAAAGTCTTAGCCGATCAAGGGTTATGTTCGCGTCGAGAAGCCGACGAGTGGATTGCTCAAGGCCTTATTTTTC
>CAIUCY010000137.1 GCA_903897765.1 uncultured Candidatus Marinamargulisbacteria bacterium
AACTTAACAAAGAATGAAGCATGCAAAGACAAAGAAGCAAGCCAAATTTTTAGAGATAAAAACAACACAAATCCTCACCTAATTTCTTTGTTTTTTTGAAAATAGCGCACAGTGCGTCTCCATCAAATCGACTTTTAGAAGAATGGCTGGAATGGTGTTTGGACTGGTGGCAAGATAACCTGATTGGTAACGCGTCAACCGTGGAATACGAAACCGCCCCCCTCTCGCTCAAGATTGAGCGACAACTCTCAGTTCTCAAAGGCAGATATTTTCCGAAGTACCAAAAAAGTGATGTGGCGAGTCAGTTCTGAGGCTTTGGAATAAAATAGAAAACCGACTCGTAAACGGTTTGAGAATAATGCCGTATGAATAAATCGTACCGATTATTCATCTCAAAAATCAATTTCGGTAATTTCCATAAGTCACCAGGTCTGTGATATCCGGAAATAATCAACTTTGGAGTGTCATTTTGTATATGCTTTCTTGCCCCTAATATTGCATCCGCTTCAGAACCTTCAATATCCAGCTTTATCAGGCTCACTTTTTCCTCGATTAATTCATCGAGCGATACGCATTCAATTTCGAGATTGCCGTCTTCACAAACATTGCTGGTAATATCGCTATTCGATTGGAACTTTATAACCTTATGCTCTGTAAACAGGCCTCTATCAAAAAACTCAATATTGTCGTATGCTTTCAAGTTACTCTTTGCTTTATGCAAGTTGGATTTGTCCGGCTCAAAAAGATATACCTTCTTATATGATTTTTTTGCAGCAGTGATAAATTCCAATGTTGTATCGCCATCGAAACCGCCGCCATCCACAAACACTTCATTCTCTGATAGACTAATTATTTTATCGTTAAAATATCTTACCACATTCTCTTTTGATCCGCAGGATATAAACGTATAATCATCATTGTAGGTAAGCCTGAACAAAAGCAGGTTGATGTATATTATTCTGGACTTATTATCCGCCAACATTCTGTAAGTCTTGGCATATTCATCAAAATTCGCCATCACCTCTCCCAGCAAATTTGAAAATGCAATACCAGACTTAAACACATCTGGATTGAATAAATATAATATTTGATAGGGAATGATTTTACTGAAACCATTCATCTTTAGCTGTTGTTTGACCACGTTCAGCCACCCGGCGGTTGTTATTACAATCAACGGATTCTTGTTTATTTGTTTTACTTCATCCAAGGAATAGACCTTAACGCCAAGGAAATCCTTACCCTGCTTGTTTGGATCATTATCAATAAAACCCTCTATTTTGTAGCCTAAATTCTCAAAACCCTTCTTTATGTCGGAACCTTGTTGTTTACTGCAACCGAACAAATAGATTCTTTCGGGACTGTTAAGCAAATCGGCATACTCACTCAAGATGTCAGCTTTAACTTCAGCATACTCCTTAAATTCACTTAAAAGGCTAATTAGTGTACTTGAATTTATTGACATTTTTATCCTGATTTAAAATATTCCAATTATATTGACTATCATTATTGCACATTGTTTTGCCAACAAACGCAATCCTAAATTGCGATGTTTTTGGAAACATTGTTATCTTTTTGCAGCGTATTGCCGAATGAAGGCCGCAAGTCAGACTCCCAAATTCCAAGTCGGCCCGTCCCTCGTAGTCGTGGAACCGGGCGGCGGCCTTTTGGCGATTCCTGACCAAAGCCAAAATCTTGATCGGGTTTTTGGAATGATTCTCATTCCGATAGAGGAGAGCTTCGACCAAGTAAGCTGGAAGAAAGCCGTTTGCGCCGGTGACCAAAACGGTGGCGCCCGACAATTGATCCCACGGCAAGTCTGCGGAGTTGATCCTGTCCAGATCTTCTCGAACGATATGATGTCTGTTCATTTGTCTGTTCATTTTGCAAAAGCACGGCAAG
>CAIUCY010000138.1 GCA_903897765.1 uncultured Candidatus Marinamargulisbacteria bacterium
ATACTCGTTGAAATCGACGAGGACTGGTCGTCAGGAAGGAGGTTCTTTCAGGCAGCTTGAACACTATGGATTCTAATTTTACAGAAAAGAAGTTGCATAACCCTAATTATGGCAAATTCGCCATAATTATCCTCAGGGTTATGGAAATATAGTCCTCTGCGTTAACAGCCATAACGCTGATTTCAGTGCCTTGTACGTTAATCTTTTTCATGGTTACACCTTAATTATTTACGTATTCGTCCTTTAAACTTTTCAACCATCTTCGTTCAAGCTCTTCGTAAGACAATCCAAAAGCTTTCTTCAAGTCGTCGCTGAGTTCATTGCCTTCTTTTCGGCTATTGAGAAACTTCATCACTTTAGGAATACCAAAATTTTGGATAAGATAGTTTGTTATGTTCAAAGACTCTCGATAGGCAAGCTTAACATCATGCTCATTCTTGAAATTATCGTAGACTTGATTAATATCCGCTAGGTTAACCAAGGTTTTTGATTTGACGGCCTGACGAAGTAAATACTCTGAACTCTGGCCGTTATAAAAGTAGTCATCTTTGGCCAAATATTGCGCCAACCCTTCATTTAACCAATTGGGGATATTTCGGGAAATATCATAGATGAAAACATGGGTAAGTTCATGCGGGACTATATACTTAGTCCATTTATTGTCTGGGTTAATAAGAATAATCGCATCTTTTCTGTATAACCCCTTTGACCAGTTTGGTGCTCGACACTGCCATCCCAGAAGACGATTGTAGTCGGCTGTCGAGGCAAAGATGAGGATATCAACACTGGCCAACGTATTTGGAAAAATCTGCGCGATTTCTTTGTAAGCTTGTTCAGCAGTATTCAAAACCTCTCCCACCCTATTCCGCTCATTATTGGGGTAGTAGACTCTAAAGTGGTCACCCTTTTTCGAATTTAGAAGATAGGCTTTGCAAGCATCCGTTAATTCAAAACTAAATGAAAAGTTAATCAAAATCAAGAATGCAGTAAACAGAGTTCGCAAGAGATTACTTCCTTTGGTTGAGGGGGATAAAACTCCCCGAATAATTTGCTCCAAAATAGTCGAAAACTCGTTTTGATCGTTTTAGATAAACAAACAATCCCGAGTAGCAAGCCATTTGTAGAACAATCCAACCCATAGCCATCCATCGTTCAAAATGGCCTGGATCGATTCTTGTTACAAAGAGGGACACCAAATAAAAGAGGAAAACAGCGAGGCTGATAAAAAAGTATTGCGTTAATATTTGCCGTGGACTTTCAAGGTTGGGGTTCTGTAAGATTTTTTGAGTCTTTTTCATGATCTGCCTCCTAGTTTTTTTTCTTGGGTTTTCTTCGGCAAAAAGTTATTCTTGGTAATAATACTACGGTTCAATTTTTTCTCAAGCTTCATGCGAGCTTCGCCGGCAATCTCGCCCCCTTCAACAGCATCTTCCTTGAGTTCAACCATACCCTTGCTGTCTCTTGTTTTTGTGATTTCAGTCGTTGAGCGTTCTCCCAGCATCGAGAATATCAGCTCAAGATCCGTCATATGGTCACGAAGGTTTTCTCTTTTCAGATTCTTCATGTCTTTATATTCTGAGGGCGTCAAACCAAACGTTGCCTTTGATATTTCAGCGGTCAATATGGAGTAGTCTCGGTCACTTTCTGCGCCTCGTTGTCTCCACTCGTCGGTTAGCTCTTCCCGAATAGCTATACCGCGCATTCGCTTTTCGATCCAATCATCACTATACCCTTTGGCTTTATAAAGCGCCCGAGTACGTTTTGTGGCTAGTTCAGGATCTTCGATTTCTTGAATACGCTCATAGCCAACCTTTGCCAACCATCGCTTAAACGGCTCTGCTTTGGGGGAGGGTATCGATTGAATGATTCGGAACAAGGTTTCGGTATTGGCACAATCTGTTCCCCTCATCTTGCCGTCAGGTGCTTTCATTTTCAACTGTCCGATTTTTTCGGACACTTCAACATAACCTTCGAGGGACAGCTTCTTCTTTAAATCACTCCAATATTTTCGTGGTCGATTTGTTCCTGTTAGAACGTCAATAATATCAATAACGGAAAACCACCATTCATCTTTATAGATCACTTTTCGAATTTCTTTTTTTTGAAATATGGCGATTCTTGTTTCTTCCGTGGTTTTCATATGTAATTTCTCCTTATTACCATTTTACGCTACATTTTTTATTAACGCGACTTGATGTAAAATAGACACCATGACGCAAAACCTTGCCGTCCTTCATCCAAAACTAATACCCACTCCGTCCGAACAGATCCTCATCGACACCATCAAGCGTGAGATCGAGCAGAGCAAGCTGGTCGCCTATTGGAAAACAGGCCAACATATCAAAAAACATCTCCTCAAAAACAAGAAACGTGCAAATTATGGGGATAGGCTTTTCCCGTTGCTCTCTGAGCATTTATCTATCGACAAAACGACCCTATATAGGAGCGTCCAATTCTTTGAGGAGTATCCAAAGATTGTTGCTGCGCAGCAACA
>CAIUCY010000139.1 GCA_903897765.1 uncultured Candidatus Marinamargulisbacteria bacterium
AAAGGAGGTGAGCATGGTCAGGTTATAAATGATTTACCCGATGCCATTACGGTCAGGTTTTTAAATGATTTGACACGTAGTGGCACTCGGCATGCTTTGGTTTTCAAAATTTTTATTCGGCAAACAGTGGCTTGGTCTTCAAAGTTTTGTTGATGAAAAACCAGCACCCAGCACAAAAGCCCTCGCTCTAAGTATTACAATGAATCTTATCATTACGGCCGCTGTTAACTGGTTGGTTCTTCAAAACAACCTTAATTTGTTTGGTGCGGTTGAATTAGCCCTTTTTATTTGGATTGGTTTTTTGGTTCCCTTTCATGCTCAGAACATTATCCACGGGAAACAGCCTTTTAAGTTGTTCGCGATCATTTCGGGATACCAACTCACCGCTTTATTGCTAGCGAGCCTTATAAGCGCAGCATTGCTCAGATAACACCTAATTCTGCCTCACCCAGTGTTTCGCACAGCCCTCTCACGCCCGCGGAGAGGGCCACTGCTATGAATGTTGCGTTTTAACGTCTTTCTCCGCAAGCGGAGAAAGATGCCCGAAGGGCAGATAGAGGCGGCATTGCTTCGTTAGTTTTTCTTTTCGATCTTAGCCCAAGCATCCTTGAGCGTAACGGTTTGATTAAAAACAAGTTTGTCTCTTTGGCTATCATTGTCTACACAGAAATAGCCTTGGCGAAGAAATTGAAACCGATTTCCAACGTTTTTCTCAACAAGACTGGGTTCAGCCTTGCATCCAATTAATGTCTGAATGGATTGTTGATTAAACCCCTCCATAAAATCATGCCCCTCAGCCACATCTTCAGGGTTTTGCTGGGTAAATAAATGGTCATAGCATCGAACCTCAGCCTCTACGGCGTGTTTTGCGGACACCCAATGTGAAGTCCCCAGAACCTTGCGGCCATCTTTACTCCATCCCCCTCGACTTTCTGGGTCATACGTACAGTGAATGGTGGCCACGTGGCCACAATCATCTTTTACCACAGAATGCGCAGTAATGTAGTAAGCATGTTTTAATCGGATCTCTTTGCCAATGGACAGGCGAAAATATTTAGGTGGTGGGTCTTCTTTAAAATCATCGGACTCGATAAAGAGCTCTTTGCAAAAGGGGATTTGACGTTTGCCCGCATCGGGATCTTCGGGGTTATTGTCGGCATCTAACCATTCAACATGGTCGTCAGGATAGTTGTCGATGATCAATTTTATCGGACGTAAAACCACCATGACCCGGTGCGCTGTTTTATTCAGCTGCTCGCGGACACAAAACTGTAAAAGCTCGATATCAATGGTACTGAACATTTTGGCCACACCGATCTTCTCAGCAAAGGCTCGAAGGGCTTCAGGGGGATACCCTCTGCGACGCATCCCTGCAATAGTAGGCATTCGAGGGTCATCCCATCCGTTGACGGCTCCGGACATGACCAACTGAAGTAATTTGCGTTTACTCATAACGGTATAGGTTAAATTAAGTCGAGCGAATTCGATCTGATGCGGATAACACGGAACAGGAATTTGACGAAGAAACCAATCATAAAGTGGACGATGGTCCTCAAACTCTAACGTGCAAATTGAGTGCGTGATCTGTTCAAGCGCATCGTTGATACCATGCGTAAAATCGTACATAGGGTAAATACACCACGTATCCCCTGTTCGATGATGAGGCACCTTCATAATACGATACATCGCAGGATCGCGAAGATTCATATTGGGAGAAGCCATGTCGATCTTGGCGCGCAAAACATGAGTACCCTCATCAAACTCACCTAGCCGCATTCGCTCGAAAAGATCAAGATTTTCATCGACCGAGCGATCACGATAGGGACTATTGCGACCCACTTCTGTCAGGGTACCCCGAAACTGGCGCATATCCTCAGCACTAAGATCACAAACATACGCTTTTCCCTCTTTTATCATATGAACGGCAAAATCATAGAGTTGTTGAAAATAATCGGATGCGTAATGTAGCTCGCTCCATTCAAAGCCCAACCATTTAATGTCATCCATGATGGAATCCACATATTCAGTTTCTTCTTTAGAGGGATTGGTATCATCAAATCGGAGATTACATTGTCCACCATATTTTTTGGCTAAACCAAAATTGAGGCAAATAGACTTAGCATGGCCAATATGAAGATAGCCATTTGGTTCCGGAGGAAAACGGGTATGAACATGTGTCCATTTCCCTGATGCTAGATCAGTGGTAACGATCTCTTCAATAAAATTTGACGCTTCTGGATAGTTCATGGTCACTATTATAATGCTAGAATAGGGATTATGTCCCTCGCCGTTTCGATTTTTGCCCATCATGAAGATGATCCTCAAATCGATGCGATCCTGTCCGACGCGTTCCCGTTTCAATTTGGCTCGGAATTCCCTATTGTAAAACCATCTGGTCATACACTGGTTTATCGAACGTATCTTGAGGATATCGATACGGCTAAAAAATTAAAAACCAAAGTGCAGGAATGCTTAAACGCTTTTAAGAATATTTCTATCGAGATCGAAACTATTCATGATGTCGACTGGCAAACCGCTTGGCAGGAGCATTTTACGCCCTACACTATTGGCGAAAACCTTTATATTACCGTTCCCTGGGACAAGCAAACTGTCCCCGATGGAAGAGTCCCTATCATCATCGATCCCGGCATGGCCTTTGGAACAGGTGGCCACCCCACAACGGAAGGGTGCCTGTTCTTTCTCGACAAGATCATTACCCCGCATATGTCCGTTATCGACTGGGGCACAGGTTCAGGGATTTTGACTATTGCCGCCGCCAAACTTGGCGCTTCCGTTATCGCTTTTGATAATGACCCCGAAGCGCTAGGGCCTGCACGAGCCAATATGGCCCTTAATCATGTCGAGAAGTCAATAACCCTCTTTGAGTCTGATGGAACACGTCTATCAGAGCCGGTTGATCTTATCGTGGCCAATATTACAGCAGACATTCATGTCCAGCTTTTAGGCCAATACAAACGTCTAGCAACAAAATGGATACTCAGCGGTATCAGTGATTTCAGAAAAGGCCAAATGGATCTCTGTCTCAATATCGACAATATTTTCCCTTCTGCAGTTTGGGAAAAAGACGGTTGGTTCACTTATTATATTGAGACCACAAAGTGACCCTACAAAAGAAACTCCTCATCGCTAGCGTTTACTTTGTCCAAGGGGTGGTGTCGATCACCGGACTTGCGGAGTTTATCTTGACCCGGAACGCCTTTCATTTCACATGGGTTCAGCTCGCTTTTTTAGGCGCATTATCTACCCTTACATGGAGTGTAAAACCCCTTTATGGTTTCTTGACCGATGGCGTATCCATTTTTGGACTACGTCGGAAACCCTATCTTGTTTTCTCTTCCTTACTCGCACTTATCGGCTACTGGAGCATGGCCTTCTGGGGCACAGGATTTACCTCGATCGCGATGGGTTCGCTCACCATTAGCATTGGGCTTGGCTTTGCAGATGTTATTATCGACGGATTAGTCGTAGAGAATTCTACCCCCGAGACGGTAGGAAAATGGCAGGCTCTTTGTTGGCGATCAAAGGGATGGGGGATTTTACTCGCCTCTCTATTGTCAGGACTCCTCCTAGAGCGAGCCTTTTTCTCAAACTGGCTCGGACATTCCACTCTAACCAACGTCTTTTCCCATCTTTTCCATAATACCTTTACGGTTGAATATGTCGGCAAAATATCCATGCTCGACATACGCTATCTTCTATTTTTCACAGGGCTTTGGCCCTTACTGACACTGGGGCTAACACTTCTTGTTAGTGAAACAAAGAATTTAACACCTCAACCCTTAAATCTCCCCCCAAAAATCATTAGCACCGCAGCTTTGGCCTTTGTGATCACCGTTATTCTGGTGTTCGCTAACGTGGGTCAAGCCCTGACAAGTTTAGGCATGGTCTTGATCTGGGGCGCTTGGATACTCGGATACTTACGGGCACTCGTGAAAACAAAGATCGCCACAACAACTTTGCTTTTTGGAGCCTTGTTCTTGTTCCTGTGGCGGTTCACCCCAAGTTTCGGAGCACCATGGAGTGATTATTATATCAATACCCTTCATTTATCCCAAGAAAAGCTGGGGCTCATTGGAGCCCTATCCTCAGTAAGTTGGATACTAGGCACATGGTTATATAATCGTTTCCTTGATCATTTCCCTTTACACCAACTCCTTAAATGGACGGTGTTGGTTGGCGTTGTGTTATCTTTTAGCCAACTCTCATTGACCAGTTCAAGTCTAGGCATGAGCTTGGGCGCTATGCCCATCATCAAATACCCCACAGCGATCTTGCTTTACCCTATATATTTTGTTGCTTATCAGGGGCACGCATGGACTGAACTCATGACCCAGCCCGGTATTCTTAATCTTGAGGCCATCTTGTCGTTTCTGCTTGAGATCATGTTCATGGTCTCGTTCCTGCCTATACTTAAACTCGCGGCCGAAGTCACGCCCAAGGGTGTAGAGGCAACAAACTTTTCGATACTCGCTAGTGTCATGAATTTAGGGCTTGCCTTTGGAGCCGTGTCCGGTGGATGGATTTATACCGGCATTGAAAAGGGCTATCAATTCGGGTCGTTCCACATCTCAGGACTTCAATTGACCATCATTATTGGCGCCGTCACAAGTTTACTGTGTTTACCCGTGATCCCAAAGCTGAAAAGTTTAAAGTAAAATGATATAATCCTTCAAAAGGACAACACAAATTGGTCACAAATACTCAACTCGAGATTATTGCAAGAATCATCAACAAAACGGTCAACCCTGAATCGGTTTTCCTTTTTGGAAGCTATGCAGAAGGAACCCCTAATGAAAATAGCGATCTCGATATTGCCATCATCAAGAACACCGTTGAAGATAAACACGAGTCGCTATATCAAATCAGAAAAGCCTTATCCTACCTGGGAATCCCCATGGACATCCTTCTCTTTGAAACCAAAAACTATCATTTAAATAAGAATGTCTATGGAACAGTTCAATACGAAGTTGCCCACAAAGGAAAACAACTCTCATGACATCCTTTTCCATGAACCCTGATTCTTGGCTTCAATACGCCCGAGACGATATCGAATCAGCTGAGATCCTTCTTAATACAAACACGAAATATCACATCGTCGCTTATCATACACATCAAGCCGTTGAGAAAATGCTTAAACGATTTCTCATGGTAAATAACAAGACCTTCCCCTTTATTCACGATCTATCTGCTCTGCTTTCAGAGTCATCAAAAGTAATAGACCTGTCTGAAAATTTCCGCGACGTTTCTTTTTTAATGGACTTATATTCTACGTCCCGATATCCATCTGGAGATAGCATCACCTAAGAAGAAGCAATCAAAGGATTAGCCATTGCAAAAAGGCTGTTCAGTCTTCTTCGCTAAAATATCATAGGACTTCAATTGACTATCATTATTGGCGCCGTCACAAGTTTACTGTGTTTATCCGTGATCCCAAAGCTGAAAAAGCTAAAGTAAGTTCACCCGTTGAACCCCTCGCAAAGCATTCATAACGACAACCGATTGTGCGTTGCGTATCATGTTTTCCGAAATGTCGTATTCTTTCAGCAATCCCTGACGTAGCATTCTTGCTCGGCAGGTACCCTGAAGCAACGGCCGGCAGGGGGTCAGCCATTCTTTCCCATCAAACATCGCTACATTTGCCATCGTCGTGTCCGCCACCAGTCCATCAATGACCATAAGGACATCATGAGCTATGCCTCGATGCTTAAAAATCGATTCTAGTTCGGTTCTATCGGAAAACTTATACGGATATTCAAGGTAAGTCTCAAACAGCTTAATAGTGGACATGACCGATTGAAAATAGGGTCGACTGTCCACGCGGATCACGCCCGTTATATCATATTCGACCCGAAGGCGTGTTTGGCCCTCTTTAGGAAGTTCAGCCTCTAAAACTTCCCAGGGAAGGATGATCTCACGATCCCATAGGGCGCGTGATGAGCGTGATACCCGTTCATTGTGGTCAGAGCGGTTTTGGACTTCACCTTCGACAACAAGACATGTTTCAAAAAGCATCACGAGTCTCCTGATAAATAAACCTTAAGTAACATTTCCTCATACTCCGATCGAGGGTCACTATCAACCGTGATCCCACCCCCACTATGATAATAGAACGTCTTGCTCTTTTGGGAAATAAACCGTATAGCCACCGCCGAATGTAAAGCATGATCTCGGTAGTATCCAAAAATGCCGCAGTAAAACCCTCTTGGCACTTTCTCAACGCGACCGATGATCTGACAGGTCTCATGTTTAGGCATTCCCGTGACCGAGCCTGCGGGCAAAAGCTTCTGTAATATTTCGCCCACTTTGGATGGCCAATCGGCTAACATTATCCCTTCGATCAATGATTCGGTCTGCCAGAGAAGACATCTATCCGTTTTGACCTGTTGAAGATATCTGAATCGTTTTACCTCAATATCGGTGGAAACTTGAGCAATATCATTGCGAAGCAGATCGACGACCATCTCATGTTCGGCACGTTCTTTTATATTATGAAGAAGTTGGGATCCATTAGGGTCGCTCTCAACAGACGACGTCCCTTTGACAGGGGTCGTTGATATTCTATTATTTACGATCGTTACGAACGATTCGGGAGAAAAACAGCAAAAGTGATTGTCCCAAAGGGCACGATACGGCGCAGAACCACATTCAAAAACATCGATAAGGCTTCCTTTCAAATCGATCTCGGTAGGAAAGGTCAGATTAAGCAAATAGGTGTTCCCGCTTATCATCTCATTTTGCACGGCTTGAAATGCAGACCGATAGATTCCATATGACACAGGTTTTTTTATGCAAATTTTGGGGGTATTGCGTGTAGGCATATGCCTATCTCCAAAAGAACCGTCTCCAAAACGCATAGCAAAATCGCTTGGGATATCACTTAAGGGAAACGCTTTCACCTGTTGCCCTGAATAGTCGATGAAGAACAAAAAGGGAATATTATCACGACCCCAGTCGCTAAGTTGTTGAAACGAACTCACGCTAAGAGGTTAGAGCTCAACCCGTGTAATAATGCCGTGAAGTCGATGGGACGGAAGCGTATAGAACTGAACAAAGGAAGGGGTTACCTTTTTTATGAACGCAAAAAGTTTCCAAATGAATTTCTCGGTCACGATATCTTCAAGCCCATAGAATATCACGTTTTCATGAATACCCGCCCTGCTTATGAGGGCCTCTATATCCATCACCTCCATATAACCGATACATATCTCAAAGTAACGAAGCCCCCCTGCGATATCTTCCTTGAACTCCCCAAAAGCCCCAAAGGGTTTATCCATAACATTGATCGAAAGCAAGATATTTGTTCGATAAATAATATGATTATTAAACATCGTATTAACGATGTAGGGGGGAATAAATTGGGGACTCCGAACAAAGAAAAGAGCTGACCCTTTGATCGCGTTAGCCTCTTTGTACTCCTTACGATATTTCAATAAAAATTCATCAAGACTTAGTGGCTTAAGCGCCTTATAGAGTTTTCTTTGACCTTCCGTATAAACTAGAATGGTGATTAAGGGTAGCGAAGCAATAATAAGCGACCAATAACCACCATGGGGGATTTTGAGCATACATGACATTAAAAACAACGCATCGATCAGGGTCACTAACCCCGCGACAACAGCCTTAATATAATTCCGTTTGAGATAGAAAATAGTCGCCATCAATATCCCCGTTAAGGTAATGGTCCCAGTCACCGCTAAACCATAGGCTGCAGCTAAGTTAGCTGATTCTCTAAAAAAAACGATAGCAATAAGGACAAAGATCATCAGGAACGTATTCACCGCACCGATATAGATCTGACTACGTATCGTTGGAGAGGTATAGTCCACTTTAAACATGGGCAATATACGCGTCATTATGCCTTGATATACTACCGAAAAAAGCCCACTGATCAGGGCTTGAGATGCAATGATCGTCGCAAGTATACTGAGTAAAAGAAAGGGGATATAGAGAGCGGGGGCTTCATTAAATACCATTTCAAATAAAATGTTAACCGCTGTTGTGTTTTGAGCTACATAGGCTCCTTGACCTAAATACGTTAAGATCAAGGCAACAAACACGAACCCCCAAGCCTGAATAATGGGTTTGCGTCCCAAATGACCCATATCAGCATAAAGCGCTTCGACACCCGTTGCACATAAGATCACTTCTGATAGGACGAAAAACCCCACCACACCATGAGAAAAAAGAAAATTAAGAGCAAACATGGGAGAAATGGCCAATAGAACAACAGGGAAATGGTAAATTGAAATTATTCCCGACACCGCCAAGGCTATAAACCAAAATAGCATGATCGGCCCAAAAAGGCGTGTTATTTTCTCTGTTCCACGCTTTTGAATCGAAAACAGGCCAATGGCTATCAAACACGATAAAAAGATAATGACCGACTGGCTTACCCCTGAGAACATCGGAATAAGTTTTAGACCTTCGACAGCACTGAGAATACTAATGGCCGGCGTTATAACCCCATCTCCCATAAGCAGCGAAACACCTAAATATACAACGATCGCTAATACAGCCATCCGACGCCCCGATTTAAGAAGCGGAGCAAGTATTTCCTTAAGAACGATCGTTCCTCCCTCTCCACGTTTCCCCAAACTCATTGCAAGCCACGTATAACCAAGCGTCACAAGAATGATCAAGGTCCAAACGATCAAAGATAACACACCCATAATATGGGTTATAGTGGGCTGAAGAAACAAGAAAATAACGGTTAGGGTATATATAGGACTTGTCCCAATATCACCAAAAACAAGCCCTAGGGACTTAATGATCCGCATAATTCCTTCTTTAGAAAACATAGTTATATCATAACATAACTTGAGATGCCCTATCCCCGAATTATCAGTCTTACCCCTTCAAGCGTTGGTTTCATGCCAAACGTTGTCTCTGCATGATCCCCTGATCGTTTCAGCAATTTTTGCAACAGAGGCTTTTGCGTTGACACCAGTGTTCGAAACATCTCAGGCGACCCTTTCTGCAAAACTTTTCTAAAGGTTGTTAGGGGAATACGCTGACATTCACCCCGTTCATTGAGGGTAATGCGAAGCGGAACATCTCCAGCGACATACACCGTTTCCAAATAAAGTGTCGGGCGAGACAGGGTCTTATCGGGCCAATAAGCCGCACTACACACCCCATCCTTGCTCGCTAAGAGCAACATCATCGCATTTTGCGTCATGGGATGATCCCACGTCAGAAAATGGTAGTCTTCTCTACGCAAAGCCATCGAACGTGAATACGTAAATGGTGGGCGAACGTCATCACTGCCCGATAAAGCATCGAACAAACTATGATCGGTGATAAATTTTACTGTATTCGGTGCCAGATCTTCGACTTCGACATTAAAATGCTCCATCAATGTTTCTATCCATGACACTAAACTCGTTGATTCGTCATATTGGACTATCGCAGACAAAAGCCTCTTGTTATCGATGATGGTCTGAGCCGAAATAGTTCCCCCAGAAAGCGGGGCATCAAAAAGACCAACGCTTTCGTTTAACCAGCGAACCCACTGGGCCTCTGGGCTATTTTCGATAAACGGCATATGCAAATGAATGATACTCGTTTGGCCGATACGATCGATACGACCGATCCGTTGCTCAAGTAACCCTATATCGCGTGGATAGTCGAAGAACACCAAATGATGACAAAACTGGAAATTTCGCCCTTCACTCCCTATTTCGGAGCAGATCAAAAGACGAACATCATCATTGTCAGCAAAATATGCAGCCATACGATCCCTTGCGACAAGCGTCATTCCCTCATGAAAAAGTGCGGTATTTAGACTTGCCCTCTGACGAAGCGTCGATTGTAAGGTCTGTGCTTGAGCGGCTGTGTGAACGATAAGCAGAACCTTTTCCGTAAAACACTCAGCAAGGAAGCCAAGCAACCAATCAACAAGCGGATCTGAATCGTCATCACTTGCCAACAGGGGAATAAGATAGGCCTGACGTTTAGGGAACATAGGGATCTGGGCCCGAGTACTTCGAAAAATATGCCCCGTCGCTCCTAACATCTCACTAGGAAGCGGATCAACACTAGCACTAAGAAAAATGGGAGACTTTGCCTTTGCGATCAAGGGCAAGTAAACCTCCGAGTAAAGGGGGAAATGGGGTAAATGATGCGCTTCGTCCATAATGAGAAGATCCCAATTGTTTGCTAATAGCGACGTCTGAAGTGAAGGGGATGCAGCAATAAATTCATAAGAGCTGAGACATAGATCATGGGACGCCCAAAATTCATCCGAAGGCGAGGACTCTTTAAAATAGTCGTTAATAAGTGAAAAAGCAAGATTAAACTTGCGATATAACTCGATAAACCATTGAATAAGGAGGGCATCGGGCACCAAGACTAAGACCCTCTCAACTCGCTCTGTCTGCAATAAATGATGCAAAACAAGTCCCGCCGTGATCGTTTTGCCAAGCCCTACTTCATCCGCCAACCAGAATCGCCCGGGAAAAAGCGAAACCACCATGGATGCTGTGTTGATCTGATGGGAGATCAATTGAACCCGTGGGCCTACCCACCCTTTAGCCATAGATCGTTCATGATGATATCGAGCATATAAACTCTCAACACGTAACTGCCCAGCTTCAGGCAAATCGAACTGAGCACTGAATATCGAGTCCTCTATGGACAATGGCTTTCCATCAACAGGGGCACGACTTATTGGCGCATTCTCAATAGCATACCGACGTTTGATCTCACCAAATCGAAGCTCGACCTGTCGCCCCTCGATCGCGACAACAACACCGTTGCCAAGTTCTGGTTCCATGGTACTGATCCAACGTTCTCCAATGATAAAGGGATCTTTCATTATTAGCGATTATAGCAGAACCCCTCTACCCTGCGCGGCAATGGACATGCAATAATAGAAAAATGGAAACGTCAATGACAACGCTTCGCTTAAGACGCGCTCTTTCGCTAAAGAAAAATATTCTCCGAACGGGGCTGCTTGTTAATATCGCCCAAGGGTTTATGATGAACGTTTTCATAAATGCAAGTATAGGACTAGGCCTGTTTGTCATCAACGAGCTACAACCCATCCCCTTGTTCGGCCGCCTCAGTATCAGCGGCGACCTGGTCGGAATGTCTGCAACGTTAACCTTTCTTGTCTGTTGGTTTAATATCAAAACCGCTCGAGAAGAGATCAAGCATTTTCCCCAAAAAAGGATCGACCATCCCTCTATTTTGGTTCGAATATTGGGTTTATTGATCCCCACTAATCGACTTGTGCGGGTATTATTACTCACCATTCTTTTTACGGCCCTTAGTTTTCCTATCATCGAAGCCTTACACGCTCGGGGTAAATTGATGATGTCTGGGTTTGAATTTATTCTCTTTAAATCCTTCTATTCGGGAGTTTTGGCCGCGGGGGTCATTCTCGTGTCGTCTTACTCTGTTTATATAAAGAAAAGCTAAACGATCCCTTTAAAATACGCGATGGTTTTGTCCAACCCGGCTGAGAGATCAATGGTTGGCGACCAATCGAGCTTGGACTTTGCAAGACTAATGTCGGGTTGTCTTTGACGCGGATCATCGCTCGGTAAAGGCTTAAACGTAAGATTGAGTTTTTGCCCCAATTTTTGCTGAACCAGGATCGCGAGTTCTAATATTGTAAACTCATTAGGATTACCCAGATTAACCGGACCAATAAAGTCGTCCGTATTCATCATGCGCATCATTCCCTCAACCAGATCATCCACATAACAAAATGAACGGGTTTGCTCACCCTTACCATAAATGGTAAGCTTTTGACCCTTCAAAGCCTGAACGATAAAATTGCTCACCACCCGACCATCATCCGGCAACATTCGAGGACCGTACGTATTAAATATACGAATAATCCGTGTGTCTACACCATTTTGACGGTGATAGTCCATAAACAAGGTCTCGGCAGTGCGTTTACCTTCGTCGTAACAACTTCGGATACCAATGGGGTTTACATGGCCCCAATATGTTTCAGTTTGAGGGTGAACATGAGGATCGCCATAGACTTCACTTGTCGATGCCTGCAAAATACGAGCTTTTACTCGTTTCGCAAGCCCAAGCAAATTCATCGATCCTAGAACCGATGTCTTGAGGGTTTTGATCGGATCATATTGATAGTGAACCGGTGAAGCTGGACATGCTAAATTGTAGATCTGGTCAACGTCGACAAAAAGAGGGTCGACAACATCATGTCGAAGCAGTTCGAATCGTGGGTTATCGAGTAAATGAGCAACATTTTCTTTTCGTCCAGTAAAAAAGTTGTCAAGACAAATGACCGAGTGCTCGGCTGCAAGTAATCGTTCACAGAGATGTGACCCGACAAACCCTGCGCCACCCGTAACCAGAATACGCATTACGAGGGTCGTCCTAGTGAAAAATAAGTGAAGCCTAGGGTGTGCATGTCGGCAGGATCGTACAGATTACGTCCATCAAAAATAACGGGGGCGTTAAGATGCGTTTTCATCGTTTCAAAATTGGGCGAACGAAACTCGTTCCATTCTGTATGAATAAGCAACGCATCTGCACCATCAAGTATTTGATAAGGCTCTGAACCCAATATCACACGATCACCCCAAATATCTTTAGCTTGTTGGTTCGCGACCGGATCATAGGCCTTTACGGTCACACCCGCCTCCAAAAGCAAATTGATCATCTCAATGGAAGGGGCTTCTCGCATATCGTCAGTACGTGGCTTAAAGGCCAAGCCCCAAACAGCGATCGCTTTGCCGGCTAATTTGTTCTCAAAGTGTCGCTGGATGCGTCCAAAAAGTGTCTTTTTTTGACGATCATTCACATCCTCAACGGCTTCAAGTATTTTCATGTTGAGGCCATTCTCACGACCTGTTCGAACCAATGCTTTTACATCTTTCGGGAAACACGAACCACCATAACCAATCCCAGGAAACAAGAATTTCTTCCCGATACGGTCATCAGAACCAATGCCAAAACGAACTTGATCAATATTCGCCCCGACTTTGTCACAAAGTGCCGCCATTTCATTCATAAAGGATATCTTGGTCGCAAGCATTGCATTGGCCGCGTATTTTGTCACTTCCGCACTCTTATTATCCATCACGTAAATACGATTGTCGGTTCGGAGAAACGAAGCGTAAAGTTTCTTCATCAACGAAAGCGCTCTTTCTGATGAGCCACCAATGACAATACGGTCTGGTTTCATAAAGTCGTCGATCGCACTTCCCTCTTTTAGAAATTCAGGATTGCTGATCACATCAAAATCGATCGTGACATGACGTAAAGAAAGTTCTGACTGGATCGTTTCGCTGACTTTTTGTGCCGTCCCAACGGGTACCGTCGATTTATTCACGACCACTTTGTAGCCATTGAGGTGCTGACCTATTTGCTTTGCCACCCCAAGGACATACTGCAAGTCCGCTGAACCATCTTCCCCAGGCGGTGTTCCTACTGCAATAAAAATAATCTCTGCTGATTGGATCGCCTGTTTGATGTCCGTGGTAAAACGAAGGCGCTTTTCAGCGATATTGCGGGTAAGAAGCTCATCAAGACCCGGTTCGTAAATAATAGAGATCCCTTTGGAAAGTCGAGCCACTTTGTGTTTGTCGATATCGACACCTACGACATCATTACCCGTTTCAGCAAAACAAGTCGCAGCGACTAGCCCCACATATCCACTACCGACGACGGTTACTTGCATAGGCACGATTATATCAGTGATTTAAAATTCCCGCTAAAGTTTTTATAATATCTACCGATAATATGAAGCTAGTCTATTAACAAAACATCGTATCAAGGAGGATATAATGGGATATTCAAGTGCAATTTCAGACGCGTTCGTTAATCAAAATTTACTTACCAATTCGTTTAATATAAAAACAAATGGCTCCTTTGCCGATCTGACCCAGTCTCTTCTTCAACCCAATACCGACAACCTTTCGACGACTTCAACCTCTACGGATCTTGCCGCTATTGCCACGCAAAGTTTACTGGGAGCTACCTTTGGCTATACCCAAGACAATACCATCAGCACGCTAACACAAAGCATACTCTCTTCGGGTTCTCAGGCAGTAAGCATTTCACAGACGGCTCAACAGATATCCGATCTTTATAATAAAGTTCGTAGCTCAAATAATACAAACGCCGTAGATGGCATGAACACCATCATTAGCGATCTGGTCCAGAATAATCAAGCCCCCTTAACGTTTATTAATTCTGTCAAAGATCTATCGACCTCAGACTTAACCTCTTTAATGGAAACCGCCAACGCTGTTGAATCGACCCAACGCCAAGCAACCGGAAAGTCAAACCTAAATGCATGGGTTGATCAAGCGACTGCAGCCTTTTCTGTAAGTGAAAGTACCGGAAAACAAGTCCTCACCGCGACTCAAAAAATATTGAACACCTCGACCGAATCAAAACTCACGACCAATCAAGCCTTAACCGACTATCTCAAAACGAGTCAAGCTATTTCAGACCTCAACACAAAGGACTCCAATAAAGACGCGTATTTCAAGCAACTCGCCCAAATTGTTCAAATCTCGACCAATCTTCATGTGGATATTAATAGTTTCGCCCAAACCCTCTCTAGTGAAAGGCAACTCACGTAGAACTCATTGTCTTATGGACAATGGAAAAAACGGTTATATACTAGAATTATCAATACCGAAAAAAGGAGACTGATCATGGACAACGAGATATACCCCGTTCGTTTTTCGATTGAAAATAAGCCTTCACGCGACAGACTGTCCACGTTATTTCGGGTATTTGTCAGTATCCCCATTATAGTTGTTTATTTTATTTTCACAAAACTGTCCAACCTGATCATTTTTCCTGTTTTTCTCATGATCGTCTTTCAGAGGAAGTATCCTAAGTGGTGGTTTGACTTTAACCTTTCATTAAGTCAATTTTCTGCTCGTGTTATGAGCTACTTTTGCTTCCTAGTCGACGAGTACCCCTCCACCGATCAAGAGCAAAGCGTTCACCTTTCGTTTGAGTATCCCAATGTTGACACCCAACTTCATCAATTTTTGCCCCTTATTAAGTGGCTATTGGCCCTTCCCCATTACATCGTTTTGGCGCTTCTCATGGTAATTGGCCTTTTCGTATCGACACTTTCTTGGTTTTCGGTCCTTTTCACGGGGCATTATCCTGAACGCTTTTTTAATTATCAAGTGGGCGTATGTCGATGGTGTTTGCGGGTGGAGGCCTATGCATTTCTCCTCATTACCGACGAATATCCCCCGTTTAGTCTGAACTAACATTAACATGGGTGCCGGTCTATCTTAGCGAACCCTCGTTCGAGGCTACTACCAACACATCGTATTGACTACATTAGCCGGAATTTGTCCCGACAAGCCCGCTAAAGAATTAACATTCATACCCGGTCTTGATGAAGTATTCTGCGTTGTATCGACAAAGAAATCATTAAAGGCCTTGCAGTTATTAGATGGGCTGCTTAATGAAAGAAGTACCGACGTCATATCATTCGGTTTTGGCGAGTCTATCGAATTGACAGCACTAAAGTCGAGGCTAATACCGCTGGTCTTCCCCGCATTATATATGCTTGATAATGATAGGGCTTCGCTTGCGGAGGCACCTGCGGTAAGGTTGATAGCAAGACTCATGAAGTATATATCGTCATTTAGAGTAAAATTAATGTATTCTGTTAATTGAGAGGATGTAACATAGGGTGTTGAAAAGGATGGAACGCGGATAGGAGGGAAATACCCTCGACAGCCTACGTGACAGCTATAAACCACGAAACTCAATAACGACGCGGGTTTCATGTTTTTGCAAATCACTGTTTTTCTCAATAAAACAGCGGCTTTCGACCACCTTCCGGGGATCGTCGACCTCCTACCAGAAACAGAGCTGGTCTGGAAAAACTGGACAGTGTGTTAAGTGGAAAACTGCCTTAAACTGAAGATGAAAAGGGGCAGTACAAATGACAAAAAGACAACGACGGAATCACGGATCCGCCTTCAAAGCGAAAGTGGCTTTAGAAGCG